>JAFGGY010000033.1 GCA_016930365.1 Prolixibacteraceae bacterium
ACCCGTGATAAAGTAAACTTGTTGACATTTTTTTATGACAAGGTACAAAATATCTATTTTAGGTACGCATATTTATGATGAACCTTAATTATTTACCCAAAAATGCACGAAGCGGAATACAAAAAAAATATAAAAATGTATTACAAAGAATACAAAACAGATATAAAAACGTCGTACATATCATGCATAAAGTATATATTTGTGCTGAAAAAGAGGGCGAAATGGAAAAAATAATTGAAAAGTACCAACGACGAATCGAAAATACACAAACACGATTCGTGCGTAGTTTGATGGACGATATCAATTGGAATGCACGGTTGATTGGAATAAAAGGTTCAAGAGGGGTGGGCAAAACAACCCTGATTTTACAATACATCAAACTGTTTTTGTCTCACAAAATTGACGAAACACTGTACGTTAGCCTCGATAATATTTGGTTTAGCGAAAACCGGTTAACCGACCTGGCCGACGATTTTTATAAGCGGGGCGGTCGCTACCTTTTTGTCGATGAAGTGCATAAATATCCCGATTGGTCAGTCGAGCTCAAAAATATTTATGACGATTATCCCGAAATGAAAATTGTTTTTACCGGCTCGTCGCTTCTCGAAATTCTAAATGCGCGTTCCGATTTAAGTCGGCGTGCTGTAGTTTATACCATGCAAGGGCTTTCGTTCAGAGAGTTTCTTAATATGCAACTTGATATCAAGTTCGACAAAATATCACTCGGCGATATCATCGATAATCATCTTTCTGTTTCGCGTCGTATTGTGGTACAGTTGCAGCCTTTGAAATATTTTGACACCTACCTTAAAAAAGGTTACTATCCCTATTTTACCGAGTTCGACGATTTGTATTACAGCCGTATCGAAGAAGTTGTGAATATGATTCTTGAAATTGAACTGCCTCAGTTGCGAAACGTTAATATTGCTTGGATTCCCAAGCTTAAACAAATTATGCTTATTGTAGCCGAAACGGCTCCTTTTGTGCCTAATATATCGAAGTTAAGTCAACGTGTTGGTATTAACCGTGAAACAATGCTCGCCTACATTTGGAATTTGAACCAGGCTCATCTGTTAGCCAATGTTTATCGCAATGCATCGGGGATAAGCAAGTTGAAAAAACCCGACAAGCTATTTTTAGAAAACCCGAACCTCATGTATGCTTTGGGAGGGTTTAACATCAACCAGGGCAATGTGAGAGAAACATTTTTTGTTAACCAGTTAAAATACCGGCATAAAATCGAAATGGCTGCAAAAGGTGATTTCCTTGTCGATTCAAAATATATTTTCGAAATTGGCGGAAAGAATAAAAAAAACCACCAAATTAAAGATGAAGAAAATGCTTACATAGCTGCCGATAATATTGAATACGGAAGCCATAACAGAATCCCTCTTTGGCTTTTTGGCTTTTTGTATTAACCGTAAAATCCATATCTTTACCCATCATTAAAAATTCTTCGACCAATGAAGTTGTAATTTCTTTCGTCATATAGCACATAATGAGCAGTAAACCGCTTCTTATTTAAACTACATCTTGCTGTGGCGAAAGATTTGTGTATTGACATCGTATACTTTTTTCTCTCATATTTTAATTCAATAGTTCGTTACAAATTTTTAAGTCGTTGACAATGAGTTATTTGTATTTTGCTGATCTGGCCACCTAAGTTGCTGACATTTAATTTATTACAAACAAAGTCTAATGTCTCGTGTCTAAAATCTAAGGTACTATTGATTTATAATCTAATCATCTAATCATTACCATTATGACAAAAAAATCACAACGCCCTGTTGCGCTTATAACCGGCGCAAGCCGTAAAATTGGTATTGGCGCTGCCATTGCCCAAAAACTTGCCTACGCTGGCTGGGATATTGCTTTTACGTATTGGCATCCTTACGATAAATCGATGGAGTGGGGCAGCAATCCCGACGACATTAATACGATTGTGGCCTCAATTGAAAAAGCCGGGTCTCAGGCTTTGCCTGTCGAAGCCGATTTTTCGAATCCACAAGTGCCCGCAGACGTATTCTGCCATGTCGGCCAAAAAATGGGTTCGGTTACGGCTCTTATCATCAACCATTGCCACAGTGTTGATAGCGATATTCTTAATACAACGGTAGAAGGTTTCGACAAGCATTTTGCGGTGAATACCCGTGCTTCCTGGTTGCTTATTCGCGAGTTTGCACAGCGATTCAACAGCGAGCCCGGTGCCGGTCGTATTATCTCTGTTACGAGCGACCATACCGCTTTTAACATGCCCTATGGCGCCAGCAAGGGCGCAACCGACCGCATTGTGCTGGCTGCTGCCTGGGAGTTTAAAGATAAAGGCATTACCGCCAATGTAATCAACCCCGGCGCTACCGATACCGGCTGGATGACCAACGAACTGGAGGCAGTGGTAAAAAACCGTACCCTCGCCGGACGGGTCGGGTTACCAGGCGACTGTGCCAACCTGGTAGCTTTCATCTGTTCGCCCGAGGGGGGATGGATTAACGCCCAGGTGCTGTATAGTAATGGTGGCTTGGGGGTGTGAGTTTAATTTAGATTTTTTTAACCCAACAAAATTTGCATTAATCGTAAACTTTTCTTAATTTTGACTGTTTCTTAAATGCGAATGATTCTTATTTAGTATCGATTCAATGAATAAAAATACCAACATACGCGATTTAATTTCAGCCAAAGGGCTAAAGGTTACCCCACAACGGATGCGGGTTTTAGAGGCCGTTTATGCTCTCGACAACCACCCAACAGCCGATAACATTATTGGCTACATAAGGCAAACCGACCCCAATATAGCTTCGGGTACCGTATATAAAGTACTCGAAACAATGGTTGAAAATCAGCTGATTAAGCGCGTGCAGACCGAAAAAGGCATAATGCGCTACGATGGCGAAATGGAAAGTCATCATCACCTGTACTGTTCCGATTGCGATTGCATTGAAGATTACCATAATGCTAAGCTTGACGAGCTTTTAGAAGATTTTTTCAGCAAACACAAAATTGAGAATTATAAAATCGACAGTATCCGCGTAAGCATTTCAGGGCAGTTTGTAAGGCACAAGGCTTCGGATTGTTGATTTTGCATAATATAAACCAAAAATCAATTAACACATTAAAAGCGATAAATTATGGCATGTGTAAATGGCGTAAAGCCACTCAAGAAAAAAGTTAAAAAAGAAAACGAATCAGAAACCAAAATTCAGGAGGAAAAAACCATGAGTTCATCATTAGTTAGGCAGGAAATGCCCGAGTTCGAAATGAGTGCATACGATGCAAAAACAGGACACTTCACTACGGTGAAAAGTGAGGATTACAAAGGAAAATGGGCTGTAGTATGCTTTTATCCGGCCGATTTTACGTTTGTATGCCCAACCGAAATTGCGGCTATGAATGCACATTACGACGAATTTCAGGAGCTGGGTGTTGAAATTCTTGCTGTTTCGGTCGATTCGCAGTTTTCACACAAGCGTTTTGCTGAAACCGAACCCATACTCAAAGGCCTTAAGCTAATGATGGGGGCTGATGCAAACCAGGAAGTAAGCCTTAAGTTTGGTGTTCTTATCGAAGAAGAAGGTGTTGCTCTCCGTGGCCGCTTCCTCTTTAACCCCGACGGGGTATGCGTAGCACAAGAGGTGCAGGCCGACTCGGTAGGGCGTAATGTAAACGAATTTTTACGTCAGGTTAGGGCTTGGCAACACGCCAGCAAAACCGGTGAGGTTTGTCCTGCCGGATGGCGCCCTGGTAAAAAAACCCTGCCGGTAAATACCGAAATGGAAAAAATGGCCGGACGTGTAGGCGACTACATCACCCTCGAAGAAATTTTGAGCTAAGAACAAAAGCAAAAATGCCTCCGTGCTTAGCACAAATCAAAAATCCCGACGCTGTAACAGCATCGGGATTTTTTTGTCCCCTACGCAACCATTTTACCCTTGTCTTTGTCGTAGTTATTGTAATCAACAGAAGTTTACTATGAAAACGCTTTTCCTTTTTTCAATTTTGTTGGCTGGTTTTTTCGTTGCATGCAGCGAAGATGATGATGAAAACCTGCCGGTAAATCCTACGCCCATTGAACTTGACCTCAAATCGCAACAACTGGTTGAAGCTGATAATGCCTTCGGATTGGATGTTTTTCAACGGCTCAATGCCGAAGAAGATGGTAATTTTATGGTTTCGCCTTTAAGTATTTCGCAGGCACTGGCCATGACCTACAATGGTGCCGAAGGTGAAACCAAAACAGCCATGGAAGATGCCCTTAAAGTGGGCGGGCTTACTCCCGATGAGATAAACCAGTCGTACCAAACATTGGTGAACGCCTTATTGAAAGCCGACAACCGGGTAACGCTCGATATTGCCCAATCAATTTGGTACAGGGAAAACTTTCATGTTGAGCCCGGTTTTATTTCAACCAACCAAAATTATTACGATGCCGAAGTGCGTGAGCTCGACTTTGGCCGCAGCGATGCCCTCGATATTATCAACGGCTGGATTGAAACCCAAACACACGATAAAATTCAGGACATGATTAAGCGCATCGATCCCAACCATGTGATGTTCCTGATTAATGCCATCTATTTTAAAGGCAGCTGGCAATCGAAGTTCGATGTTGAAAACACCACGCAAAAACCGTTTTATGTTGATGCCGATAAAACCATCAATGTCGATATGATGCAAAAATCCGACTCGGTTATGTACCAGCAGTCCGAATTGTTTGCAGCCATTGAAATGCCCTACGGCCGTGGCAATTTTAACATGGTGGTGTTGCTGCCCAACAGCGATAAAACCATCGATGATGTTGCTGCGGAACTCACTGCTGAAAACTGGGACAACTGGATGGACAGCTTTTATGCTGTAAATGATTTAAACGTGCAACTTCCAAAGTTTAAAGCAGAATACGAAGTAAAACTCAACGATGTGCTTTCGGCCATGGGCATGGAAGTAGCCTTTACACCGGGAGCTGATTTTTCAGGAATCGATGGGAGCGGGGACATTTGGATTGATTACGTGCAGCACAACACGTTTATCGAGGTTAACGAAGAAGGCTCCGAGGCCGCGGCAGCAACAGTGGTAGCCATGCGCGAATATGCAGCCATGCCCGTCAGTTTCAACGCAAACCGGCCGTTTATTTATGCCATCACCGAAAAAGAAACCGGGGCTATTTTGTTCATTGGCAAAATGATACAACCCAGATAATTTTTTTTGTCTAATGTCTAAAATCTCATAATCTAAATAAACATGAAAACACAAGCTTTATTTTTATCTATCCTTTTTGTTCTACTTACAGCCGCTTCGTGCGACAAGGAAGAGGATGCATTGCCCAAAGAAATAGATATTTCGTTAAAATCGCAGCAAATAGTTGAAGCCGATAATGCTTTTGGTCTTGATATCTTTCAGCGCATTTTGTCCAACGAAACGGAGGAAAACTTCATGATTTCGCCCCTAAGCATTTCCATGGCTTTATCGATGGCCTATAACGGTGCCGAAACCGATACAAAAGCAGAAATGGCAGAAGCGCTCGGAGTAAATGAGTTTACCCGCGATGAATTGAACGAGACCTATCGCGACCTGATTGCAGCACTTGTTGAAGCCGACCCGCAAGTAGCCATGCAAATTGCCAACTCCATTTGGTACCGCGACACTTACCACGTTGAGCAAAGTTTTCTCGATGTTAATCATGAATATTACGATGCCGAGGTAAACGAAGCCGATTTCGATGCCCCCGAAACCCTCGATAATATTAACAACTGGGTGAACGATAAAACCAACGGGAAAATTCAAAAAATTATTAACGATATCCCAGCCGAGATGGTGATGTACCTGATTAATGCCATTTATTTTAAAGGCAGCTGGACAAAGGAGTTCAATCCTGAAAGTACACAACCGATGAACTTCAAAACTTCAGAAGGCGAATTTGTTGAAGCCGAACTGATGGGGCGGGTTGATACGCTCGATTACCAGAAAAACGATACATTTTCAGCTATCAGGATGCCGTATGGAAAGGGAAATTTTAGCATGACCGTATTTTTGCCTAATAACGGGAAAAGCGTTGATGATGTTGCTGCTGAATTTAACCCTGAAAATTGGGAAAACTGGCAGGAAGGCTTTACGGAGACACAAAACGTAGATATCCGCCTGCCGAAATTTAAGGTGGAATACGAAAAAACCCTCAATAGTATTTTGCAGGATATGGGCATGAATAAAGCCTTTACGGCACAAGCCGATTTTAGCAACATAAACCCTGCCCGCGATTTATTCATCAGCTTTGTGAAACACAAAACCTTTATCGAAGTGGACGAAGAAGGCACAGAAGCGGCTGCTGTTACCATCATTGGGTTTGAAACCACATCGATTGACCCCAACGAGCCCAAAACCATTTATTTCCATTGCACCAAACCATTCTTGTATGCCATCACCGAAAAAGATACCGGGGCTATATTGTTTATGGGTAAGGTTGGTAACCCGGCGGTGGAATAATTATTATAGAATAACTGCGCTGCGTGCACCTTAAAAGAAGCGAGACTGTGATCGCGATTCAGAAGATTACTTATATTTCCTTTCTTGGAGTTTAACGACAAATATTGCTGGGATATGACTGCTACTGCACTTTAACAATAGTAAAAATAATCAGTTCGGGGTTATGAAGGTGAAGAAACAGGGCTTCCGCATTTAAAAATAACTAAATAAAATTTGGGCCGTACTGTTCTAATCACTACATTTGCGAAGCATTGATGCCAAGAA
>JAFGGY010000034.1 GCA_016930365.1 Prolixibacteraceae bacterium
GCTATAAGTAGAGTACACCTGTACAAAAAAATAAGCTCGTTAACCGGTAAGTCGCCTGTGGAATTGATACGCCTTGTGCGAGTAAAAAAAGCATCGGAGTTACTCATTTCGAGTGAGCTTACAATAAGCGAAATAACATACAAAGTTGGCTTTACGGATGCTCGTTATTTTACAAAACAATTTAAGGCAGAATTTAACGTGGTGCCCTCGCTATATAAAAAACAACTTGGTGGCGAGCAAAATTAAAAAAGCTCCGCCAATTTTAGGCGGAGCATCCAAAATAAATGGTATCTAATCTATAACTAACTTCTTACGAATAGTATTTTTTTCTTGAATTTCGATGATATAAATTCCTTTTGCCAAATTAAGGTCGTAGGTATTTACGTTTGATGTCGGCCTGCACGAAAAAACCAAATTTCCGTTTATGTTAAATATTTTCACGAGCGAATTTGATTCGAAATCGCCTTTTAGTGTGAGCGTTCCCGTTGTTGGGTTTGGATAAACGGCCACAGCATTTGAAACAATCAAATTATCGACATTAGCTACAACTGGTTTTTCGAGTTGAATTTGGGTAGCCCAGTCATCTTTATAATCATCATTCCAAATTGCCATTAAAGCATATCCAACCATTTGATAATTTGGATCTGCCAAAAGCATATCAATAACATATTGAGTATAAACACTTGGCGTACCCTCGTTTCCATAATAGTGAGCAATAAATGATTCTGTAATGGCTGGTTCGATAAGACTCGCAACCGAATCATTCAGAAAAAAAGGTGCGGACATAACAATGCCTCTTACGAGCGGCGGCAAACCGGTCTGAATTGTTTTGAGAGCATAATCCTGAAAATTTAAGTCGCCTGTATCGAAATTTATTTTAGTGATGAGTTTTGTTGAGATGGTCAATTTGCGGTCGGTCGAATAATTTAAAACACGATACGGACACGGATATGTAACCGTAGCCCCCGTCTCTACATCGTAAATATTTCCGCCACTTTGTGTTGTTTTGAACGAAATATCATGAGCATGATAGTGGCCAGTAAAAACAACATTCATTCCGGCATCAGCCAAAACAGTCGAAACGCTATCCCAATTCTCAATAACATATTCGCTAAATAAAGCAGATTGGCCGGTATAGTGTTCAACCAAGCCATGATGCATAACCCCCATAACAGTACGCCCTTGCGCACGTGCATCTGAGATTTGTTTCACAATCCAGTTTAAAACAACAGGCTCAAAGCCACCGGATGTTTTGGGATAGTCATCTGCAAAATTACTGTCGTATCTACAAGCATCCATTGCAATGATAGTCAAACTATCTGTAACATCGTACACATAACTCAATGATTCAGTGTCCTTTACTCTTGCTTGTTTAAATCCATAATCTGCATATATTTCAGTAAACTCAGATGGAGAAACCGTAGCAACAGATTCGGTTTCAGCACCTTTGAAGCTTACCGCGTGAGGGTTGTTTATGTCGTGATTGCCGGGTGTAACAATAACCTGAATGCCACTTTCTTCGAGTTTTTGGAAATAAGCTGCCAATTTTTGGTGCGATATCAATTCACCATCTTTAGTTAAATCACCGGAAACGATTACCAAATCAGGTTTTTCAGCAATAAGCGAATCAACAACCGATTCCAAAATTGCTTGGCTCTCTTTGAGTAGCTTTCTATCGTAAAGCAGATACGTTTGAAAAGCTGTACCATCTTCAACCAACAATGACGGATCGAAGTAATGAACGTCCGAAATAACACATATTTTTTGCTCTTGTGCTTTTACAGATGTAATTTCAGAAAAATTAAAAATAATTCCTAAAATTAAAACTAAAATTTTGATGTAGTTATTCTTCATACTTATATTAAATTAAGTTTATAAAAACAGCACAAAGAAAACTACAAAATAGTAAATAAAAGTTACCTACATTTTACTTTTGGGTTAATAAAAAAGGATTAATAAAACCATTTTAATTTTATTTAACCTTTTATTCGCATTAATTGAACATAGCAAAGGTCTTAAAGATGATAAAGTTTATAAAGTAAAAAATCTATAAAGTCAATTAACATTCGAGAAATTAGTGATTAGTATTATAAAAGAGCAATTACTGAATGTAATATTTTATAACGCCGCACAAATCGGTCTTATTTACAGCGAGTTTAATTCGCCACATATCCGGCTTCCACGATTTCAGAAGGCGTTGGTCAGTAATCTTTATATATTCAATAGTAGGTGTTAGCGAATTATCGAAAGCGATTAACCGTTGGCTATCTTTCATTTTCAGCACCACGCCCTTGTCTGTTATAGATGGTTCGCAACATGTCATTAACATGATTTCTGTGGTTTTTTCATATTCGTGCAAGCAATAATTTTCGGTTATTTCGATTTCTTTTTTTCGATTAAATTTAAAAGTACGCGTCCAACTTTTCACTTTAGCCTCGGCAGGGTACGCTCCTGCAATATCTAAACTAAAAACAACTTCGGTTTTATGCTTTTTATATTTTAGGTTTGCTGCTTTATAGCTTGCTCCATCTTTTTGGTCTATGCCGTTAATTTTTGGCAAATTATGGAAACCAGATTGCATTGTCCAAATATCATAACGCTCCTTGCTAAAAGTTTTTGAGGTGTAAGTACCAACTCCTACATCAATAATCAGCGGTTCGCCATCAAAATACACAACGTAACTTCCTGCATCGTTATGATTATGATTTTCAGCATTATACCCCCCTTTAGCCGCTATATAAAAACCTTTTGTGCTACCTTCAATTGACCGAGCGGTCATTACCTGGAGGTTGGGCAACCAGCTATCAGCAATAAGTGGCTCTTTTGTATCTGTTTTTCTAAAAGTATTTATCAAACTCAAAAAACGTAGTTCGTGCCCGAGCGAAGGATAATTTCCGGCTTCGTTGAACATATCGGCAGGCTTATTCCAAAAGTCTTTGTTTAAAGCCACTTGTGCTGCATATTCTTTCATTATGTCATCATCAATGAAAACACCAAAAGGAAAAACAATATTAACTTCAGAAGATGCAAAAACCGATGCATCAGCAAAGTTGACAGCAAACCCGTTACCAATATATGTTTTATATAGAAAAGAACCCAAGGCACCAACCTTTGCATCGCGCGACACATCAACATGGCCGGCTGTTGCTTGTTTTAAAGTAATCAGGCAGTCGCTAAGCGAGCCGGCTGCGTGTGTCCAATAACTTGGACCTTCGTTGCAACCGCCATCATCGGGTGCAGAATCCATATAAAAATCGAGGCTTTCCATAATCATCTGCACGGCTTTAACTTGGCGTTCTCTATCCGATTCGGCTAACAGCACGCAAGTGAGCCAGTTACTGCAAATCCAAGGATTCCAATTAGATGTATTTCGTTTCCATCCGTATTGCGTTTCGAGGCAAGGTTTCAGCATTCGTCGATTTATTTCGCTGTATATTCGTTGCACCAAAATCGGTGAAAAAGCATCTAATTGTTGTTTTAATATGTAACTTGCCCATGCCATCATTCCGGCTGTTTCGGCATTGAAAAGATCAACGTTTTGGTCATCCGTAGTAGGAACTTTTGTTGAATAATGCGCCGGAATTCCCCACCAAGTTTCTTCGCACAAAGCCAAAACACCATTGATGATGTCCGGCAAAAAGCGTCCTTTATTTTCCATAACTTCGGCCATCACCAACGACACAAACTGCCTGCGCCGCGCAAAAGTCAACTGCTCAAAATTTACGCGATTGCCAATTGTCTTAAATTCGCTAAAAACAGAAACAGGAAGAACAGTCCACGGTTGATTTAAGTACTTTTCGCCCAATAAAATATAATCGGCTCGCATGTTTTCGGGTATTGAATCATGCCAAAAAGCACTACTTGCAAACGGAACAGGTTCGTAAGTCATTGGTTGACACAATTTGTCGGCCAAAACCTGTAATGAATAGTTCGATGTTAATAATTTTCGCTCGGTGTTTTGAGCGAAAACTTGATTTGAAAGTAAGAACACAAGAAAAAAAAGACAAATAAAATTTTTCATCAAATAAAAGTTTAAATTATGAAACAACAAAACCTACATTTCCACAATGGTAATCATACGCTTCACGCCACGAAATTCGTGTTCTACATCGTTCCATTTTAGGCGATTTTCCCAAGGAACTATTTGTGATGATTTTGGTTCGAAAAACACCAAA
>JAFGGY010000035.1 GCA_016930365.1 Prolixibacteraceae bacterium
AACGTCTCGAAGAGCAACAGAAGCTCGACTTTGGCCCCTTATAGGGGCTTGTCAAGTCCACCTTCTTAGAGGGTGGATTCTTTAATAGATACCAATATCTGCATTTACTTTATTAAAGGGAAATTTGATTTAAGAGAACGGTTTTTATCTGTAAGTAAAGAGTTTCGCTTTATTTCCGAGATTACTTTAGCTGAATTAAAATTCGGGATACAAAACAGTGAAGCTCCTGAAAAAAACAAGAAAGCACTTGAAGATTTCTTAACTGGAGTCCAAATTTTACCAATATTTAATTCCTTAGATTTATATGCTACTGAAAAAGCAAGATTAAGAAAAAAAGGTCAGCCAATTGATGATTTTGATTTGCTTATTGGTGTTTCTGCAGTTGTAAATGGAATGATAATGGTTACCAATAATGAATCTCACTTTGAAAGAATTACTGGCATTGAAATAGAAAACTGGACAAAAAATTAAGTGCAATATTCTGCATAAATAGAAAAAAGTAAACCTAAAATAGAAGTACATTCATCTAGGCTTATCGTTTAATATCTATCAAGTAAAGCCAAACAATCTATTGCTTTCAGCCTATTAACAATTCCTCAACAAACCTCAATATTTATGCTGTAGAACATGTTTTGATGGAAATTTTGCTCAAATTTGCAGCCTCATAAACAAACATTTTTAACATGGTGCTTGCAAACAGGGCAGTTCAAATACGTAGGGAAATCCAACAGCGCATAGTGAGGCTGATTTTAAACGAAAAGTTACTCGACGAGATTGATAAAATCCCATTGAGCATGCGCCCACGTGGTAGCGAAAGTTTCCGTTGCTGCGTGTATCGCGACCGTGCACTAATCAAGCAAAAAATTATGGCCATGCTGGGCTTCGAAATCAACTCGGAAGAAGACGAGATGAGTGCCTTGTCCGATTTTATTTTACAGTCGTTTGTAAAAGCCCCGGCCGACCGTGAAATTCTTCATGTGGTGGAAGATGCCTGCCATGGCTGCCAGCAAAACAACTATATTGTCACCAACATGTGTCGTGGCTGCGAAGCACGTGCCTGCGAGGTTAACTGCCCCAAAGATGCCATCGATATTGTGGGACGGCGTGCACTGATTAACCCCGACAAGTGCATTAGCTGCGGTATTTGTGAAACGGTTTGTCCGTACCACGCCATCATTTATGCTCCGGTTCCCTGCGAACAGGCCTGTCCGGTGGGTGCTATTTCAAAAAATGAAAACGGCAAGGAAGTTATTGATTTCGATAAATGTACATTTTGCGGTAAGTGTCTTATAGCCTGTCCTTTTGGTGCTATTGTCGAAGAAACCCACCTTTTTGATTTGGTATTTGCCCTGAAACGAAAAAAACGGGTCGTTGCTATGTTAGCACCATCGGTTGCGGCGCAGTTTAGCTGCAGTTTGCCACAAATGAAGGAAGCCCTGAAAAAAATTGGCTTTGTTGATGTGGTTTACGTGGCCGAAGGTGCCGACCTTACAACCCAACACGAAGCCGAAGAGTTTATCGAGCGAGGTGGTGAACTGATGACAACCTCATGCTGCCCGTCGTTTGTAGGCATCATTAACAAGCATGTGCCGGAACTTTCTGAACACATTTCAACAACGCCATCGCCAATGGTTTATACCGCAAGATTGGCAAAACAGCGCTATCCCAACTCGCAAATGGTTTTTGTTGGTCCTTGCCTGGCAAAAAAATCGGAAGCGTTTAATGTAAACGAAGTCGAATTGGTCATCAATTTCGAGGAGTTGGACGCATTGTTGATGGCTGCTGAAATTGACCCCGGCACACTGGAAACAGATGACAACGAAGTGCAGGCCAGTAAAAATGCCTGGGGCTTTGCGGCCAGCGGCGGGGTGCTCGAAGCTGTGAAAAGTAAACTTCCCGAAGATATCGATATCAAACCAACAGTGTTTAATGGCATCGACCGGAAAGCACTCAAACAATTGAAGGTGTTGAAAAAAATGGGGAAATTCAACTTTGTTGAGGGCATGAGCTGCGAAGGGGGCTGCCTGGGCGGTTGCTACATGGATGTAAAACCCATGGTGGCACAGAAAAGGATGGAAGCACTGAAGGAGATGATTGAAAGCAATAGAAAGCAATAGAAGACATTAGAAGGCAATTGAAAACAATTGAAAGCAAATGGATAAAATTGTTGTAAACAATTCAATTTCATATATTTTTCTAATCCGTATATATTCAATTCTGCTAAAGTAGAAGCTGTTATATTGACTGTAATTTTCTACTTTTGAATAAAATATTGAAACGAGGAAAATTTTATGCACCAAACGCTACTGTATATTTTACTCATATTTGCCTTTTCATCTTGCTCAAGCGCAAAGAATACTGAAAAGCAAACTCACACGGCTGTTTTTGAAGAAGCCGACTCGCTGCGTGTCGTTGAGGTGTTTAGCCGGTTTTCGGAACAAAAAAGCTACCCGATTGACAGTTTTGCCCATGAATTTATCAACACACCTTACGCTGCCCATACCCTCGAAACCGGGCAGGATGAAAACCTGGTAATCAACCTGCATGAATTCGATTGTACCACCTTTGTTGAAACCTGCATGGCCCTGCAACAAACTATTTCCACTTCAAATTTTACCTTTGACACCTATGCCCGGCAACTTAAAAATATACGCTACCGTAATGGTGAGCTGAGCGACTACACCAGTCGCCTGCATTATTTTACCGAATGGATTGCCAATAACATCGAACAAGGCTTCGTTGAAGATGTTACACAAAAATATGGTGGCATTCCTTACCAAAAGGAAATTAATTTTATGAGCACCCACCCCGATGCTTACCGTCAGTTAAAAGCCGACACAGCACTCGTAAAATCCATTGTTGAAGCCGAAGAACACCTTTCAAATCAAACGTTTTACTTCATTCCAAAAAATGAAATTGCTTCAATAGAAAATGAAATTGAAGGCGGTTTAATTGTTGCTTTCACCACCAGCATCGATGGTTTGGATGTGGTGCATAATGGCATAACTACAAAAAAAGAGGGTAAAACCCACCTGATTCATGCTTCGTCGGATGCCGGAAGGGTTGTCGTAAGCGAAAATACACTTTCAGAATACATCATGCAAAACCGAATTCAATCGGGTATTATCCTCGTAAAACCTCTTGAAATTAAATAGTGCTGTTTCTCTGTTTTTGATGTGCCAACATGTCTTTCTTTTCTTGTTGGCCTTTTCTTCGTTATTCCTGTTTTGTTGAATATAATTTGAATTTTTGATTGCTTCAATGTGTTTGTAAACAAATTGTTGATAAGTTTTTAGTGAATTCAGGTGGAAAAAGGTGGAATAAAGTGGAAAGATATTGTAATAAAGTGGAATAAGTTATATTTTTGAATAAAATTTTGAACGAATATATGCCTGATTTCTCAAATCAATATCATGCAACGGTTGACGACAAGGGGCGCGTAGTGTTGCCTGCTGCTTACAAGCGTGAAATGGGAGAGGCCTTTGAGCGGGTTTTTGTGGTGGAAGCCGACCCGTACGAAAAGTGCCTGAACCTGTATCCGCTTAGTTCGTGGGAAAAACGGTTGTCGTTTATTCGTTCGAGGTTAAATCCGAACGACCCCAGGCATAGCCGTTTGCTCGACAAATTTTACCAAAGTTTTGTAAAAACCAATGTGGCTGAAAACGGGAGAGTGAATATTCCAAATCCGTTTCTGAACAAAGCCGGAATAGAGCGTGAAGTGGTTTTTACCGGACAGGGCGACCGTATTCGCTTGTGGGAAATTAAAACGTACGAGGCTGCAATGTTGCCCGACGAAGATTATCCGGTATTGTTCGAAGAACTTCTTGGTGGCGGGTTGAACCCCGGAATGTAATTTCGGCAATAGTTGACTGCAAGCCTTTTTTTAATGACTTAATAATCAATAAGCAATGATAAACGCATACCACATACCGGTTTTATTAAACGAATGCATCGAAGGAATGGCCGTTCGCCCCGATGGTGTATATGTTGATGTAACCTACGGTGGTGGCGGTCATTCGGCGGCTATACTCGAAAAGCTCACTACGGGCAGGCTGGTTGCTTTCGACCAGGATGTTGATGCACTGGCTAATGTTCCCGACGACGAGCGTTTGATTTTTGTTCAGCATAATTTCAAATACCTGAAAAATTTTCTGGCTTACTATGGTGTTAATCAGGTAGATGGCGTGTTGGCCGACCTGGGGGTTTCGTCGCACGATTTCGACGAAGCCGGTCGTGGCTTTTCGTTCCGGTTTGATGGTGCGCTTGATATGCGCATGAACCAAACGGCTACACGAACAGCTGCCGATGTGGTGAATACGTATGCCGAAGCCGATTTGATTCGCATTTTCAGAAATTATGGCGAGTTGAAAAATGGCCGCAAAACGGCAGCAAAAATTGTATCGGCACGTGATGTAAAGCCCATTGAATCAACTGTGCAGCTAAAAAATATTCTTGAAGATTTAGTTCCGCCAAAGGCTGGTTCAAAATTTTTAGCAAAGGTTTTTCAGGCTTTGCGTATTGAAGTGAACAGCGAGTTGGATGTTTTGCAGCATTTACTTGCCGATGCCTGCGACGTGCTAAAACCCGGCGGACGGCTGGTTGTAATGAGCTATCATTCGCTCGAAGACCGCCTGGTGAAAAATTTCATACAAACGGGTGGCTTTGATAAACAAGTTGAGAAAGATTTCTATGGAAATCCCTTAACAAAAATGAAATCGATAGGAAAATTAATCGTTCCGGGCAACAACGAAGTGGAGCAAAACCCACGAGCCCGGAGTGCTAAACTAAGAATAGCCGAGAAAGTGTAATGGCAACTACAAGCAAACATAAAAAAATAGGTTTACGGGAGGTGCTTCTTGGAAGTGTTTTTCTGAATAAAGAAGTAATGCGCTGGTTGCCGATTGTTGGTTTGCTGGTTTTGGTGGGGCTCGTGATGATTTCGAACCGTTTTAAAGGCGAAAAAATATTGCGCGAGTTGGTTGAGGTTCAGAGCGAAGTTAAGGAGTTGCGTTCGGAGTCGGCTACCATCGAAGCCGAGCTGATGAATATGAGTCGTTACTCGGAAGTGCTGAGAAGTGTTAACGATAAAGGACTGGGTTTGAAACAGCCTTCGAACCCGCCGGTAAAAATAAAGGTGAAAAAATAAAATGGATTTGCGTCGTATCATATTAGCTCGTTATGTTTTGATATTGGCATTTGTGCTGGTATTCTCGCTGATGGTTGCCGGACGCATTGTTTATATTCAACTTACTACATCCGAAAAATGGGACGAGAAACTCGAAACTCTCGAAAATAAAACCGAAGTTATTTATGGCGACAGGGGCAATATATGCAGCACCAACGGGCGTGTGTTGGCAACTTCGATTCCTTTTTACGAAATTCGTTTCGACCTTGCAGCTCCCGGTGTTGCCGAAGTTTTTAACGAGCAGGTAGGTACATTGGCTGCCGAGTTGGTGAAAGTTTTCCCCGACCGTTCGGAATGGCAGTTCAAAACACAACTTAAAAAGGCGTATCAAAATAAGGAGCGCTATCATTTGGTTCATCCTCGCAAGGTGAATTTCGATGAGCTAAAACGCATCGAGAAGTTTCCCATTTTTGAACGAGGTGCTTATCGTGGTGGTTTTATCGCCGAGCAGGAATACGTTCGGTTTACCCCACATGGGAATTTGGCATACCGAACTATTGGAATGATGAACAAAGGGGCTTATGGCGGAATGCTTGGTAGTATTGGCATTTCGGGTGTCGAAGGTCAGTTCGAAGGGTATTTGAGAGGCGAAGAGGGCTTGGCTGTACGCCAAAACCTGTCGGGGCGTTGGGTGAATATCAGCACCATTGAGCCCGAAAATGGAAATGATGTAATTACAACCATCGATATTTACTTGCAGGATGTAGTTGAAAGTGCCTTGCGCAAACAGCTCGAAAGCAGCGAAGCTGAGTACGGAACTGCCATTCTGATGGAAGTAGAAACCGGAAAGGTACGTGCAATTTCAAACCTAACCCGTCAGAATGGTGCGTATGCCGAAACCTATAACTGGGCATTCGGACACCAGGGAAGCAACGAGCCTGGCTCAACCTTTAAGCTTATTTCGCTGATGATTGCTCTTGATGAGGCCAAAGTGGATACCTCGGATGTGTATGATATTGAAGACGGGAAATGGAAAATTTACGACCGCACCATTTACGACAGCGATTACGGGTATGGCGAACACGGCAAAAAAACGGTGAAAGAAATATTTGAACTTTCGTCGAATGTGGGTATTGCAAAAATTATTGATACGCATTATGGCGACCGGCCACGCGATTTTATCGATCGGCTTTACAATTTAGGTTTAAATCGCCCACTGGGATTGGGTTTCAGAGGCGAGGCCGAACCCTGGGTGAAGTATCCTACGGATAAAAACTGGTGGGGTACATCGCTTGCCTACATTGCTCATGGCTACGAAGTAAATCTTTCTCCTTTGCATGTATTGGCTTTTTATAATGCTGTTGCCAATAATGGTAAAATGATGAAGCCGATGTTTGTTGAAGAAGTGCGGGCTGGCGGGCGCAGCATGAAGAAATTCAAGCCCGAAGTATTGCATAATTCAATATGCTCCGACGAAACGGTTAGTAAATTACAGGCTTTGCTCGAGGGTGTGGTTGAAAATGGTACTGCACGTCGGTTGCAAAGTAAATTGTACACTTTTGCCGGAAAAACAGGTACCGCAAAAATTATGGACACCGAGTTGGGATACGCGCACCGGCGATACCGGGCTTCGTTTGCCGGTTATTTTCCTGTCGATAATCCCAAATATTCATGCATTGTAGTGATTTCCGACCCCAAAGGTTCATTTTATGGTGGAACCGTTGCCGGTCCGGTGTTTCGCGATATTGCCGATTGCGTTTATACCACCGATTTATCGCTCGATATTGCACAGAATACCAATAAGAACGAACAACATAAACTGCCCATAGTGATGAATGGCGCAGCGGATAAAACCTTGAATATTTTCCGTGAACTCGGAATTGATTATTCGGGAAATGCCGAAAAGGCCGACTGGGTAGTAGTGAACGAAAATGCCCGTGTTGAGCCCAAAACAGTGAAACGAAATGTGATGCCCGATGTACTTGGAATGGGGGCGACAGATGCCATCTATCTGATTGAAAAGTCGGGAATGAAATCGAAGCTCAAAGGGGTTGGAAAAGTGCGCGAGCAGTTTCCACTTCCGGGTGCCGCTTGCCGTGAAGGGCAGTTGGTTTACCTCGACCTGGGCTGAAATTATTTTTATTGAATTGCAACAGATGAACGAAACAGTGTATGATTAAATTAAATGAATTAATCCATGAATTAAAGCTTGTAGAGGTAGTAGGAAATAGTGACGCAGAGATTCATAGCCTTGAATTCGATTCGCGAAAAGTTTCAAAGGGAACTTTGTTTGTAGCCGTTCGTGGAACGCATGCCGATGGGCATAGCTTTATCGATAAGGCGATTGAGGCAGGCGCTGTGGCTGTTTTATGCGAAGAGTTTCCCGAATCGCTCTCAAGTCAGGTCGCTTATCTTAAAACCGATAATAGCGCAAGCGCATTGGGCCTTGCAGCTTCAGTGTTTTATGGCCACCCTTCGCGTAAAATGAAACTGGTAGGTGTAACCGGAACCAACGGCAAAACAACTATTGCTACTCTTTTGCATCGGATGACCATGAATATGGGACTCAAAGCCGGCTTAATTTCTACCATAACGTATAAAATCGGGCATAACGATTATCCCTCGTCGCATACTACGCCCGACCAGCTTACTCTTAATCGTTTAATGAACGAGATGGTTGAAAATGGTTGTACTTGTTGTTTTATGGAGGTTAGTTCGCATGCTATTGACCAGCAGCGCATTGCGGGTCTCGACTTCGATGGCGCCATTTTTACCAATATAACGCACGACCATCTCGATTACCATAAAACCTTCGATGCTTACATTAAGGCTAAAAAGCTTTTTTTCGACAAGTTGAAGCCCGAAGCTTTTGCGCTCACAAATATCGATGATAAAAACGGGAGGGTAATGCTTCAGAATACCAAAGCCCGTCAGGAAACCTATTCGATGCGAAGCATGGCTTCGTTTAAAAATAAAATACTCGAAGCACATTTTGATGGAACACTTATGGCTTTTGATGGATGCGAAGTATGGACCAATTTTGTTGGGAAGTTCAATGCCTACAACCTGCTTGCTGTTTATGGTGCGGCTTTACTGTGTGGATTCGAAAACAACGATGTGCTTGTCGAAATCAGCAAGCTGGAACCTGTCGCCGGTCGTTTTGAAGTTATCCGCTCAACCGACGAGCGTTACGCCATTGTAGATTATGCGCATACTCCCGATGCACTCGAAAATGTACTTTCGACCATATCAGGAGTTCGCACCCGGAACGAAAGTCTGATTTGCGTTGTTGGAGCCGGCGGCGACCGCGATAAAACCAAGCGTCCCGAAATGGCGGCTATTGCTTGTCGTTACAGCGATAAGGTTATTCTTACCTCCGATAATCCGCGCAGCGAAAAACCCGAAGCAATTATCGATGATATGAAGGAAGGGGTTGATATACTGAGTAATAAAAAAACGCTGGTGATTGTTGACCGGCGCGAAGCGATAAAAACAGCGGCTATGCTGGCACAGTCGGGCGATATTATTCTGATTGCCGGCAAGGGGCACGAATCGTACCAGGAAGTAAATGGGGTGCGTCATCATTTCGACGATAAAGAAGAGGTGCAAAAAGCATTTGGACTCATATAAACCACGAACGTTATGTTATATCATATTTACAAGTTAATAGAACATTGGGATGTGCCGGGGCTCGGAATAATGCAGTATATCTCGTTCAGGGCTGCGGCTGCGGTGCTGGTTTCGTTATTGATAACGGTGGTGTTTGGGAAAAAGATTATTCGTTTTTTACAGCGGAAACAAATTGGCGAAGAAGTGCGTGATTTAGGTCTGGCCGGACAAATGGAGAAAAAGGGAACACCAACCATGGGGGGGCTTATTATTCTGGCCTCCATACTTATTCCAACGTTGCTGTTTGCCCGCCTCGATAACATCTATATCTGGCTCATGATTATTACTACCGTTTGGCTTGGTACCATCGGGTTTATCGACGATTATATCAAAGTTTTCAAAAAAGATAAAGAAGGGCTGGCCGGCAAATTTAAAATCCTGGGGCAAGTCTCCCTAGGGTTAATTGTAGGTGCAACCTTGTTTTTTCATAGCGATGTTATTGTTCGCGAAAAGGTTAAGGATGCCAACGGAAAATTTATTACCGAAGTAGTGGTCGATAATTTTACCGGACAGCAGGTGGTGCATTATACGACCGAAGATGTAAAATCGACCCGAACCACCATTCCTTTCGTGAAGAATCAGGAATTGGATTACCGTTTTTTTGTGAAGTTTCTGCCCGATAGCTGGGAAGATGTTGCGGTGTGGATTCTTTACATCGTGGTCATCATCTTTATTATTACAGCCGTGTCGAATGCGACCAATCTTACCGACGGGCTCGACGGTTTGGCAGCCGGAACTACAGCCATAAGCGGACTTACCCTTGGAATACTGGCATACGTAAGTGGACACGTGCTGCTGGCCGATTATCTCAACATCATGTACATCCCGAATATTGGTGAGTTGTCGGTGTTTGTGGCTGCATTTATCGGTGCTACGGTGGGCTTTTTGTGGTATAACGCTTACCCCGCACAGGTTTTCATGGGCGATACCGGAAGCTTAGCGCTGGGAGGTATTTTGGCGGTATTTGCCATTATTATTCGTAAAGAAATTATGCTGCCCATATTTTGCGGTGTTTTTGTTGCCGAAAATTTGTCGGTTATACTGCAAGTGAGCTATTTCAAACATACCAAAAGAAAATATGGTGAAGGCAGGCGTATCTTTTTAATGTCGCCTTTGCATCATCATTATCAGAAAAAAGGGTACCACGAGTCGAAAATTGTTACCCGGTTTTGGATTGTAGCCATTTTGCTGGCTGTAATCAGTATTGTAACCTTAAAAGTACGATAGACATAATGAGCGAACGTTTGGTGATATTAGGTGCAGGCGAAAGCGGTGTTGGTACAGCCATACTGGCACAGGCAAAAGGCTTCGATGTGTTTGTTTCGGATGGTGGAATTATAAAGGAGAAGTACCGGAACGAATTGCAGGAACTTGGTATTTCGTTCGAAGAAGGGAAGCACACAAACGCGCTTGTTCTCAATGCTTCGCAAGTGGTTAAAAGTCCCGGTATCCCCGATAATGTACCTGTGGTAGTGGAAATAAAAAAGCAAAACATACCCATTATTTCTGAAATTGAATTTGCCGGGCGTTATACCAGTGCAAAGTTGATTTGCATTACCGGAAGCAATGGCAAAACAACCACTACATCGTTGATTTACGATATGCTGAAACGAGCCGGTTTTAATGTCGGATTGGGCGGAAACATCGGGTTGAGTTTTGCCCGGCAGGTGGCTACTGGCCACTACACGCATTACGTGCTCGAACTGAGCAGTTTTCAGCTCGACGGCATGTTCCATTTTAAAGCCGATGTGGCTGTTTTGATGAATATTACACCCGACCATCTCGACCGGTACAACAACGATATGCAACAATACATCGACTCAAAATTCAGAATTGTTCAAAATCAGACAACTGATGATGTGTTTGTGTTTTTTGCCGACGATGAAGTAATTGCTCGCGAGATGAAAAAGCGGGAAGCGACACAGATGCTTGCTCCGTTTTCTTTTTCGGGGATTCTAACGAAAAATGGTGCTTTTGTCGATAACGATACGATGAAAGTGATATACAATAAAAACGAATTCGAAATGACGATTTACGATTTGGCTCTTCAGGGCAAGCACAACCTTTGTAATTCTATGGCGGCAGCAATTGTTGGAAAAGTAGCCGACATTAAAAATGAATACATACGCGAATGCCTTACTGGCTTTGTGGGTGTTGAGCATCGTCTCGAAAAATTCATTTCGGTTCATGGAATTGAATTCATTAACGATTCGAAAGCGACCAATATCAATTCAACCTGGTATGCGCTTGAGTCGATGACGCGGCCTACGGTTTGGATTGTGGGTGGCGTTGATAAAGGAAACGATTATTCGGAACTGGCCGATTTGGTTCGCGAAAAAGTGCGGGCTATTGTGTGTCTCGGAAAAGACAATTCGAAAATTGTGGCTGCTTTTAGCGGGGTAGTGCCCGAAATTGTTGAAACGCAAAGCATGGAGCATGCGGTAAAATCGGCTTATTTCCTGGCCGAAAAAGGCGATAATGTTTTGTTGTCGCCGGCTTGTGCCAGTTTCGACCTGTTTAATAATTACAAAGAGCGAGGCAAAATGTTTAAAGAAGAAGTGAGAAACCTATAATAGTTTATGAGTAAGTTGTTTAGTATATTAAAGGGCGACCGGGTGATATGGGTAGTACTGGTTTTTTTATCCATGGTGTCACTGTTAATTGTCTATAGTTCAACGGGTTCGTTGGCTTATAGGCAGATGGATGGCGATACGTTTTCGTACCTGGTTAAGCAGTTCATGATGATTATGATGGGCTTTGGTGTTATCATACTCATTGTGAATGTAATACCGGTGAAGTTTATGTCGGTATTTTCGCCTTTATTACTGCTTATTTCGCTTGCATTTATTTTTATTGCCCTGGTGCTGAATATTGGCAGCGAAGCTACCGGCCGTACTTTTAACCTTGGCCCCTTGTCGTTTCAGCCGGCCGAATTGGCTAAAATATCGCTGGTGTTGTTCGTTTCGCGAATTCTGGCCAATAACCAGGACCACCAAAATAAGCCCTCGCGCAGAACGTTTTATTGGGTGCTTGGAGTAAGCGGTATTACTTGCCTGGCTATTTCGATGGCCAATTTTTCAACGGCTGCGATATTGTTTGTTTCCGTAGTAGTTGTAATGTTTGTTGGCCGTGTTCCCTTAAAATATTTGTTTGCTACGCTAGGTGCCGGAATGCTGGTGCTGGCTTTGTTTTACGTGTTAGCCTCGCATGTCGATTTAGGGCGTATCGATACGGTAAAAGGCCGCATCGACCGTTTTTTTAGTGGCGACCCGAATTCTGAGATAGGCATGACCCAGGCCGATTTTGCCGAGATGGCCATATACAACGGGGGACGCTTTGGAACGGGCCCCGGTGGCAGCGAGGTGCGTAATCACATGGCAGCTGCTTACAACGATTTTATTTTTGCCATTTTGGTTGAAGAATATGGTTGGTTTAGTTTTCTGGTGGTGTTGGCTTATGTTATTCTGGCATTTCGTACCGCGGTAATTATAAACCATTGCAACCGAACGTTTCCTGCCTTTATGGTGGCGGGTTTATCGTCGATGTTGCTTTTGCAGGCCATGACCAACATGGGCGTAGCAGTGGGTTTGCTGCCTGTAACCGGGCAAACTCTGCCCTGGATTAGTATGGGCGGAACATCAACATTGTTTACAGCCGCTGCTTTTGGAGCAATACTGAGGGTTAGCCATCAGAATAAACTGGAAAAAACAAACCAAAAACCATTGGTCGATTCCGAAAGCTTATTGCCCGACGAGGACCAGGCTTTTGCCGAGGTGGGCGCAATTGATTAAAATACAGTACGATGACAAATAAAATGAAAATAATAATTAGTGGAGGCGGTACCGGGGGGCATATTTTCCCGGCATTGTCTATCGCCGGTGCGCTTAAAGAGCACTATCCCGATAGCGAAATTTTGTTTGTAGGTGCTTTGGGACGTATGGAAATGGAACGTGTGCCGGCTGCCGGCTACCGGATTATTGGCCTGCCGGTGGTAGGATTCCCGCGCAAACCGGGATTGAAAATGTTTTCATTTTTTGTGAAGCTGCGTCAAAGTATGAGGCAGGCTCGTGCTATTGTTCGCGAATTTTCGCCACATGTGGTGGTGGGTGTTGGCGGTTATGCCAGTGGCCCGGTTTTGCGTGCTGCTGCCAAAATGAAAATTCCAACACTAATTCAGGAGCAAAATTCGTATGCCGGTATTACCAACAGGTTGCTGGCCAAAAAGGCCGATAAAATATGTGTGGCTTACCAACAGATGGAGCGGTATTTTCCGGCATCGAAAATAGTACTAACCGGTAACCCGGTGCGTAGCGAGTTGCTCAACGGCTTGTCGAAAACCGACGAGGCGCGTAGCTTTTACGAGCTTCAACCGTCGAAAAAAGTATTGCTGGTTGTGGGTGGAAGCCTTGGAGCACGTACCATCAATCAAAGCATGCTTGCCGGTATCGATGAACTGAAAAACAGCGATGTGCAGGTGATATGGCAAACCGGAAAATACTACTACGAATCGGTGCTAAAGGAACTTGAAGGCCTCGAATTACCCAATGTACATGTGCACCAGTTTTTGTCGCGTATGGATTTAGCCTATGCCGTGGCCGACCTGGTGATATCGCGGGCCGGAGCAGGAACGATTTCGGAGTTGTGTTTGATGAAAAAGCCTTCGTTTTTGGTGCCTTCGCCCAATGTGGCCGAAGACCATCAAACTAAAAATGCACTGGCGCTGGCTCAGCAAAACGCGGCTATTATGATTACCGATGCCGAAGCCCCCGAAAAACTAGTGAGGGAAGCACTTAATGTGTTAAACAATAACGATATGTTAAACGAATTGGCAATCAATATCGGGAAATTGGCTAAGCCCAATGCGGCTGCCGATATTGCCCAAATGGTTGTAGAACTGGCAAAAAAGCAATGATTGACTTCAATAACATACCCAACATTTATTTCCTCGGAATTGGAGGAATAGGCATGAGTGCCCTGGCACGCTTTGCAAAAGCCCAGGGTAAAAATGTGGCCGGTTACGATTTAACAGCCACCCCTCTTACGCGTGCTCTCGAAAGCGAGGGCATTCAAATTCATTATACCGATGATATCAATCAATTACCCAATACATATCAATCAATCAATTCGTTGGTAGTCCGTACTCCGGCTGTTCCCGAATCGCTTAACGAGCTTAAGTGGTTGTCCGACAGGGGTTACCATATTGTAAAACGGAGTGAATTACTGGGGTTTCTGACTACCGGCCACTATTGCGTGGCGGTAGCCGGAACTCACGGTAAAACATCGGTATCGACCATGATTGCTCACCTGTTGCATCAAAGTGATGTTGAAGTGGGTGCATTTTTGGGTGGTATTTCTCGTAATTTTCAATCAAACCTGGTGTTGCCCAGTTCCTCCAATAGCATTGTGGTTACCGAAGCCGATGAATTCGACCGTTCGTTTTTGCAGCTTTCGCCATCGCTGGCAGTTGTTACTTCGGTCGAGCCCGACCATCTTGATATTTACGGAAACTTTGATGCCGTGAAAGAAGCTTTTGCCGGTTTTGTTGAGAAAACCCGCACAGATGGGAAGGTATTGTTTCATAAACGGGTGAACATCATGCACCATTTGTCGCGCGATGTTGATGCCTTGTTTTATTCCATTGATGATGAAGCCGATTTCTGCCTTAAAAACCTTAGAATAGAGCAAGGAGCTTATGTTTTTGATTTTTACGCTCCGTTTATGGTTATTCACGATGTGCGAATGAACTACCCGGGAAGGGTTAATCTCGAAAATATGGTTGGAGCTATGGCTGCTGCTATTATTGCTGGTGCCGACCCCATGAAAGTACGTGATGCGGTTGCTACGTATAAAGGTGTGGCGCGTCGTTTCGATATACGTTTTAAAAACGAAAAAATTACATACATTGATGATTATGCCCATCATCCGGGCGAGCTTTCAGCAACCATCAAGTCGGTGCGCGAGCTTTACCCCGGTAAAAAGGTGCTGGGTGTTTTTCAGCCTCATTTATATAGCCGTACCAAAGATTTTGCCGAAGGTTTTGCCCGAAGTCTCGATATGCTCGATGAGCTTATTTTGCTCGAAATTTATCCTGCCCGCGAAAAACCTCTGCTTGGCATCAATTCATCAATAATATTGAACAAAATGAAGATTGAACGTAAATCGTTGGCTATGGTTAAGGATGTTGTAGGCTTGTTGAGTTGGAAAGAATTTGATGTATTACTGACGATGGGAGCTGGTAACATTGATATGGTTGTTGGCGATATTGAAGAAATGTTAACCCTAAAATACAGCAAATGACGATACGCCCCTTGATATATAAAATAGCAGCACTGGCCGCATTGCTCGCTTTGGTGTTTATTTCGCTGGGTTTTGTTTCAACCGAGAAGGGGAAAATTGTATGCGTACACATCGATTATGTTTACGACGAGCCTTACCGCTTTGTCGATGATAAAACCATTGGTCGTAGAATTGAAAGCCGGTTTAACGCACTGACCGGGGCTTTGATTGATACCATCGATACCGAGATGGTCGAAATCGAAATTGAAAAGCTGGCCTGGATTCGTAATGCCGAAGTGTTTAAAGGTTACGGGCGAAGCGATACAGCCCGTTTTGCCGGCGGACTGAAAATTTATATTGCACAAGAAGAGCCTGTATTACGTATCGTTAACGGAGCCGATGGGTATTATGTGAACCGCAGCGGCAAAAAGCTGCCTTTTTCTTCGTCGAATACCGCTAATGTGCTTGTGGCAACCGGTAGCGTTACCGACGAAGTAATCAGCAACGAATTGCTTGTGATGGTCGATAAACTTTCGAACGATGTATTTTTGTCGTCGTTGTTTCAGCAAATCGACGTACAGACAAATGGTGAACTAATACTGGTGCCCCGGGTTGGAAATCATATCATCGAATTCGGAACAGTCGATAACATGGATACGAAGTTTCGTAATCTGGAGGCTGTTTATAAAAAAGGCTTCAATGGCGAATCATGGAATAAGTATAAAAGCATTAATCTAAAATATAAAAACCAGGTTGTTTGCACCCACAGATAACCCGGTTGCCCTAAATTAATTTACCCTATGAGTGAACGAAATATAGTTGCAGCAGTAGATATTGGCACCAACACCGTAATATGCCTGGTAGGCAGTAACGGCGAACGTGGAAAAATTGACATTCTGGGTCATTCCATAGTAGCGTCGTCGGGAGTGCGGCGTGGTGTTGTGTTTAACATCGAAGAGGTAGTTGTGGCTGTGAAAAATGCAGTTGAAAAAGCTACTCAGCACATCGATGTTACGGTGAAGAAGTTGTATGTGAATGTGGCCGGACAGAATCTGAGAACCATTGAAAAACGCATGTCGAAAAGTATTGGCGAAGGAAAAATTATATCGAATGCCGATGTGCGCGAGCTTTTCCGGGCGGCTAAAGAAACCAATCCCGGAAACGGCGAGAAGGTTTACCATGTAATCAACCAGTCGTACTCGGTCGATGGCGAAACCGGCATCCATAATCCCATTGGCGTTCCGGGAGCCGAGCTGGTTGCTGAATATCGCCTGGTTGTTGGCCCCGAAAACTACGAGCAGCTTTTGCGGGCATGTATCGAAAAAGCCGGTTTCCAACTTGTGCGTTGTATCGTTAATCCGATTGCGGCTGCCGAGGCGGTAGTTTCGGCCGACGAAAAAGAAGCTGGCGTAGTGGTGGTCGATTTAGGCGCCGGCACTACGTCGATATCCATTTATTACGACAGTGTACTCCGGCATCTTGGAATGATTCCTTTTGGAGGTAATGTTGTAACACGCGATATTCGCGAGGGCTGCTCCATTGTATTGCGGCAGGCCGAGTCGCTAAAGGTTCAGTATGGCGCAGCCATGGGCGAAAATATATCCGATAACATGGTGGTTACCATTCCCGGAAAAAATGGTTGGGAGCCCAAAGAAATTTCCTTTAAAAGCCTTGCATATATTATCCAGGCTCGAATGGAGGAAATAATCGAAAGTGCTTATTACCAGATTGAAAAAAGTGGTTTTGCAGAACACCTGGGAGCCGGTATTGTGATTACCGGCGGCGGAGCTAAGCTCGACGGGCTGGCAAACCTGGTGAAATTTAAAACAGCTATGGATGTACGCGTTGGATTGCCGGCAAATGGCATTATTGACGAAAAAGACAAACCGGTATTTACCCCGCAGTATGCCACCGCATTTGGCTTGCTTAAAAAGGCCATCAACGACGAAACAGCCAACAACGATGAGGTTATTGTTAAAAAGCCTCGTCGGAATTTGTTCAAGCAGCAATCTGAAACAATTATGCAGCGTTTAACCCTGTTTTTCAACGACGAACAGGATTCAGAATTATAAAACCGACAGTTATGTCAGAAAAATTACTCAATTTCAGCAGCAAACCCGGTGTTGCAGCCCAGATTAAAGTTATTGGTGTGGGCGGTGGAGGCGGCAATGCTGTGAATTACATGTTTCGTAAGGGAATTACCGACGTGGGATTCATGTTGTGCAATACCGATGCCCAGGCGCTCGAAAACAGTCCGGTAGAGCTGTGTGTGCCGCTTGGTGGAAAAATAACCGAAGGGCGGGGTGCCGGTAATATGCCCGAACTGGGACGTCGGGCAGCTGAAGAAAGCATCGACCAGATTCGCGACCTGCTCGAAAATACTACCGATATGGTGTTCATAACGGCTTGTATGGGAGGTGGAACCGGTACCGGCGCAGCTCCGGTTGTTGCCGAAGTATGTAAAGAATTGGGTATTCTTACTATTGCCGTAGTTACCGTGCCTGCCAAAGCCGAAGGCCGTAAACGCTACGACCAGGCCATCGAAGGTGTTAATCAGATAAAACAACATGTTGACAGCCTTCTGGTTATCAATAACGATAAAATTCGTGAGATTTATGGCAACCTGCCTGCCTCGCAGGCCTTTTCGAAAGCCGACGAGATATTGGCAACAGCCGTAAAAGGTATTGCCGAAATTATTACCCTGCATGGCAGCATAAATATCGATTTTGCCGATGTAAGTACCGTGCTGAGCGGAAGCCGTGTGTTTATTATGGGCACGGGTTATGCCGAAGGCGAAGGGCGTGCCATGAAGGCCGTTGAATATGCTCTTGAGTCGCCTTTGCTCGATAGCAACGACATTTACGGTACCGACGAAATTCTGCTCAATATTACTTCGGGTACCGACGAAATTACCATTGGCGAAATTGGAAACATTATCGAATACCTGCAAGAGAAGGCCGGCGACGATGCCAACATTATTTGGGGTAATGGCTTCGACGATTCGCTCGGGACGCGAATTAGTGTAACCATCGTAGCTACCGGGTTTAAAACAAATCCATCGGCTATTTTGCAGGAACAGGAAAAAGAGCCCGAACAAAAAGTAGCACTCGAAATTTCAGATGAACAGGTTTTCATAAACGAAGATGTTGATGAAGATTCTGACCTTTTTGAAACGGAATCTAAAATACAGGTTTCGCAGGATAGTCTGAAAGAACCACTACCAAAGAAAACGCGCAAAAAAGAGAACAAAAAGGATGGTTGGCTTAAACGTCAGCTCGACCTGTTTTTTGAAGAAAAAAGCGTCGATATGGATAATTAAGCGCTTTATTTTAAGTGCGGTAAAACATCAACAAAGGGAGAGTAACAACACAACGATTAATAGAAAACAAACATGGACAACGATATTCTAACAAACTTTCAATTGCCGGTTAACGAAGGCGGAATCATTAAAGTGATTGGCGTTGGTGGTGGCGGAGGCAATGCGGTAAACCATATGAGCCGAAAAGGCATCACCGATGTGGATTTTATGGTTTGCAACACCGATTCGCAAGCCCTGGCAAATAGTCCGGTGCAAACCAAAGTGCACCTGGGGTCGGCATTAACCGAGGGGCGAGGTGCCGGAAATAAGCCCGAGGTTGGCCGGCATGCCGCCCAGGAAAATATCGAAGATGTAAAAAGTGCCATTGGCGAGCGAACAAAAATGGTTTTTATAACCGCCGGAATGGGTGGCGGTACCGGTACAGGCGCCGGGCCGGTTATTGCCGAAGCTTGCAACGAGCTGGGGCTGCTAACGGTGGGCATCGTAACCATTCCTTTTCGTAACGAAGGGAAACGCCGTATTCAGCAAGCTATTGAAGGAATTCAGGAGATGGAGAAACACGTCGATTCGTTACTGGTAATCAACAACGAACGGATACGCGAAATGTACGGCGATTTTAAGCTCTCCGAAGCTTTTGCCCGCGCCGACGATGTGTTGGCAACAGCCGCTAAGGGTATTGCCGAAATTATTACCGTTCATGGGTATATTAATGTCGATTTTGCCGATGTAGAAACGGTGATGCGCCAAAGCGGTGTGGCACTCATGGGGTCGGCAGTGGCCAAGGGCGAAACTCGTGCTCTCGACGCCGTCGAAGAAGCGTTGAACTCGCCCCTGCTCAACAACAACAACATCGAAGGAGCCCGAAATATATTGCTCAATGTTACCTCGGGCAAAGAAGAAATAACCATGGACGAAATAGGCCAGATAACCGATTATATCCAGGCTCGTGCCGGTTACGATGCCGATTTGATATGGGGAAATGGCATTGACGAAAATTTTGAAGATGAAATATGTGTAACCATTGTGGCTACCGGCTTTAGCACCTCGTCGATACCCGAAGTGCTGGCCAATCGGAAGGTAGAAAAAACCTACCACACGCTCGACGATGTGAAAACACAGGCCGGTGTGGCTGCCGACCGTATGCAAAAGAAAGAAAAACCGGTGCAGGAAACGTTTCGTTTCGAATCGACAAAATCGAGCGATGGCTTTGATAGTTTGTATGCCGGAACCGGTAAAACAGCATCGGGTAGCCAGGACGAAGAACCAGCCCGAAAGGTTGAGTTTAATGTCGATTTTGCCGGAACAGACGAGGAAGAAATCGAAAACCTCGAAAATATTCCTGCGTTTAAAAGGCGGCAGCTTAAAATGAAGGCAAACCAGAAAAAAGAACGTGAAGTGTCGCGTTTCAGACTCGAAAACGACGATAACAACGAAATATTTTTGAGCGAAAACAACAGCTATTTACACGATAATGTTGATTAAAAAATACGATTATGAAGATTTTTGACGAAGTAAACAACGGAATAAAAGAGGCTATGAAAGCCAGAGATAAAGTAAGGCTCGAAGCTTTACGAGGTATAAAAAAAGTGATGCTTGAGGCTAAAACGGCCGAAGGTTCGTCGGGCGAACTGAGCGATACCGATGCGGTAAAAATTATTACGAAGCTGGCCAAGCAAGGCAAAGATTCGGCAGCTATTTACAAGGAGCAGGGGCGCGACGATTTGGCGCAGGCCGAGCTCGACCAGGTGGCTGTATTCGAAACGTTTTTACCCGAAATGATGTCGGATGAAGAGCTTGAGGAAGCTGTTAAGTTAATTGTAGAAAAAACCGGTGCTTCCGGTATGAAAGATATGGGCAAAGTGATGGGTGTTGCTACCAAAGAGTTGGCCGGTAAGGCCGACGGCAAAGCCATCTCCGAAAAAGTTCGTTCACTGTTGCAATAAACCAAAGTTATCAACTTTTGGGTAGGCGCCGCCGGTATTCCGGTGGCGCTTTTACGTTTTTAGGTATTTTTACTGCAATTGATTATTAAAAGGTTAAGCAATTATTTACAATTGTGTGCGTGTAATTGATTTATAATGCTTGCAAATGTGCCGTTTGAATGTTACTTTTGCAAGCGCGCAAACAAAAGGATGCGCAGTGGGGATTAAACCTCACAACAATAAGTTCGGGGCGTAGCGCAGCCCGGTAGCGCACTCGTCTGGGGGGCGAGGGGTCGCAAGTTCAAATCTTGTCGCCCCGACTGAAAAT
>JAFGGY010000036.1 GCA_016930365.1 Prolixibacteraceae bacterium
ATTCAACTGTTTTAAGTTTGCTCAACGGAAAGGCTATCCGTGAGATCACCAAATGACGGAACATTTCTTCATTGATCACATCAAAACCAATATGATCGTAAATTTTTCCAAAGATGATTTCGGGGCCAACAGTACGGATACTTGCATTTTGCAATGATGCAAACACCTGATCAACAGCCTTATCATTTTCACTTTCAAAAAGTTTGGGCTGCGATGATAATTTTTCAATCTCCTGTTTTGCCAAATTGGAAAGAGCTTCAATTTCGCGCTGTGTTGTGGCGCAACCTACTGTTTTTACAACTTTATACCTACCTCTGACCTTCTGTATTACTTGTATAGAAAGGCTTCCAGAGCGATTCTTGAGTTTCCTGACAAACATACTGAAATTTTTGCAACACCCAAATTTATACTATATCAATTGATATTCTAATAGTTAGGAGGGTGTTGCATAAAAGTGCGGAAAACAGGACAAATTCTGACCTCCGGTAACCCATGTTGACGATGCTTATGGCTATCAAAACCTGGTTTGCGTTGTCCTTAAATTGAAGACTACATTTTAGACGCAAGAACCACCTGTCCGGTTGATCCGATAAATGGCTTCGAAGTAAAAAAAACGGCAACATTCTGTCGTGTATAGAATGTTGCCGTAATGATGGTTTGTACTATTACCGGCTCACCTTGATGTGAAAATTTTATACTCCCAGGCACTAAGGCTCATCGGTTTATTTTGGGTTATTGTTTCTTGTAACTGGTTTTTTTCGTTGGTATAAGTTCCACAAATCTCGTCAGGAATTGTTGAAATGTCAAGCGCTTCGCCGGATAAATTGAAAACAGCCAACACTTTATTTTGTTTATACGCGCGAATAAAAACCAAAATATCTTTGTGTACATCAATAAATTGAATATCGCCACCGGCGCAGCCATTCCACAGGGCTTTGTTTTGTTGCTTTAGGTCGATAAGTTTTGCGTAAAATTGCTGCATTTCCAAATTGCTCCAGTCAATTTCATCCTTTTCGAAAAACTCGAGCCGTTTATTATTGCCGGCTTCCTGTCCGCTGTAAATAAGCGGCATACCGGGCAAGGTAAACGACAGTGCAGCCATGGTTTTAACGGCATCGCCCATGCGTTCGTACACGGTGCCGTTCCAGCTGTTTTCATCGTGGTTGCTGGTAAAGTGCATCATATAACTGCCTTGGGGATAAACCGAATCGACTTTGGTGTAATATCCGGCAACGGCATTGGCGTCGGCTTCTCCCTGTGCTATACTGTTCATTATATGATGAAACTCCCAGCCATAATTCATATTGAAAGCTTTGTGCAACAATTCTGCTTCAGATTCATCTTCGGCCAGCATAAACACCGGTTTAATGCTGTCGAGTGCAGCACGGGCTTCGTTCCAAAAATCGACAGGAACCATCCCGGCCACATCGCAGCGATAACCATCAATATCGGCTTCGGACACCCAGTATTGCATGGCATCAATCATTGCAGCCCGCATTTGGGTGTTGTCGTAGTTCAGGTCGGCAACGTCGCTCCAGTCTTCAACCGGCGATACAATATTTCCAAGGCTGTCGTGTGTAAACCAATCGGGGTGGTTTTCAATCCACGAACCATCCCACCCGGTGTGGTTGGCCACCCAGTCGAGCAACACTTTAAAGCCCATGCTGTGCGCCTCTTCAACCAGTTGCTTAAAATCTTCAAATGTGCCTAACTCGGGGTTCACACCCGTATAATCCGAAATGGCATAATACGAGCCCAGTGTACCTTTGCGGTTTTTCTCCGAGATTGGGTAAATGGGCATAAACCATAAAATTTCGACACCCAGCTCTTTAAGCCGGGGCAGATGCTCACTAAAGGCTTCGAAGGTGCCTTCGGGGGTATATTGGCGTACGTTTACCTCGTAAATTACAGCATCGTGGCTCCACTCGGGAAAATGAACCTGCACTGATATTTCATCATTGCCGGGTGCAACACATTTTGCTTTCTTTTCTTGTTGGCCAGGATTACAGGCTACGAAAAGAATCGCTATTGATAAAAAGATTAGTTTCTTCATTCTATTTCAATTTTTTCAATCCTTTTGTTTGTGCTTTATCGCTTACTTCAATAATGCTGATGGCATAACCACCACCGGGCGCACATTTTTGGTTCAGCTTCGATTTGCTGCTTACCACACCTTTGCGTATTTCGTAGGCTTGAGAATTATTGCGATAATGCGAGTCGGGAGCATCGGCATAAATGGTAGCTATGTATTTTTTATCTTTATCAAGAAAATCAAAGTTCAACTTCGATGTATACCCATTTTCATCAACCGTAGTTCCTACAAACCAGTTGTTCGTGCCTTTTTCTTTTCGGGCGTAGGTAATGTAGTCGCCGGGTTCGGCAGCTAAAACCTTTGTATCGTCCCAATCGATGGCTACATCTTTAATAAACTCGAAAGCATCCATAAACCGGCTGTAATGTTCGGGCAAGTCGGCTGCCATTTGCAGCGGGCTGTACATGGTAACGTAAAGCGCCAGCTGGCGTGCAATGGTTGAGTTTACCCACGAGTTGTTATCGGGGTTGAGCTTCGAAATATCCATCTCAAAAATACCGGGTGTATAATCCATCGGCCCTCCAATTTGACGGGTAAATGGAAGTACAGTTGTGTGAAAAGGTTTGTTGCCCCCAAAAGCTTCGTACTCGGTACCCCGCGCCGACTCGTTTCCAATGAGGTTGGGGTAAGTACGGCAAATACCGGTTGGGCGTACCGCTTCGTGTGCATTCACCATAATTTTGAACTCAGCCGCTTTTTCTAAAGCATACTGGTAATGATTCACACACCATTGCCCGTAATGGTGCTCGCCACGCGGAATCATATCGCCTACATATCCACTTTTAACCGAGTTGTAACCTTTATCAACCATAAATTGGTAGGCGGCATCCATGTGGCGCTCGTAGTTTCGCACCGAACTCGATGTTTCGTGGTGCATCATCAGCCTTATGCCCTTCGATTGGGCATATTCATTGAGCATATCCACATCAAAATCGGGGTATGGAGTAACAAAATCAAATACGTAATCTTTCGATTTG
>JAFGGY010000037.1 GCA_016930365.1 Prolixibacteraceae bacterium
GGATATAGAGATTTTGAATTCTTCAAATTAAAGATTCATACTTTACATTTAACCAGGTACGAATTATTATGATGAACCAAAAAAAAGATTCAGTCATATCATATCATATCATTCATAATAATGATACGAGTTCTAAACTTGCGGTTGAATTAATGGAAAAATATAATCTTAGTCATGGTTTACTTATTCCAGATGCATTGATTGCTGCAACTGCCATTGCTTTTAATCTCAAGCTTTTCACATATAACCTTAAAGATTTTAGATTTATTTCTGATATAATTCTTTATTCTATTAATGAGTAAGTCTGAAGAAAAAAACCAACTAATTGAATGTGTACCCAACTTTAGTGAGGGGCAAAACCGACATGTAATTGAGCAAATTGCCAGTGAGGTTGAATCGGTTGTAGGTGTCAAATTGCTTAATGTCGATATTGGAAAAGCGGCCAATCGTACGGTATTTACTTTTGCTGGTTCCCCAGCCGCGGTATGCGAAGCGGCTTTTAGAGCAGTGAAAAAAGCAGCACAACTCATCGACATGCGCAGTCAGAAAGGCACTCATCCCCGAATTGGGGCGTGCGATGTGCTGCCCCTTGTTCCTCTTGCCCATATTTCGATTGACGAAGTAGCCCAATATGCCCGCAGCCTGGGCGAACGAATCGGGAGCGAACTTCAAATACCGGTTTATTGTTACGAGCATGCAGCGTTTTCAGTTCATCGTCAAAACCTGGCCAATTGCCGTTCGGGCGAATATGAAGGCCTAGCTCAAAAAATAGCAACTTCGAAGTGGAAACCCGATTTTGGTCCCGGAGTTTTTACCGACTCGGTGGCTCGTACCGGTGCAACGATAGTAGGTGCACGCCCGTTTCTTATTGCGTATAATGTAAATCTTGAAACCGATTCGGTGTCGGTTGCGCAGAAAATTGCTTGTGAATTGCGTGAAAAAGGATGTCGAAAACGTAAAAATGGTATGCCCATTGGCGATTTTGTGCCCGGTAAGTTCAAAAAAGTGAAAGCCATCGGTTGGTTTATCGACGATTATGGCATTGCGCAGGTGTCATTTAACCTGGTTGACTTTGAGCTTACTTCAATGCATCATGTTTTTGAGGCAGTAGTAAGTAGTGCCCAAGAGTATGGTGTAAAGGTCAGCGGGTCTGAGCTGATAGGGCTGGTGCCACTAAAAGCCATGACCGATGCCGGTAAGTACTTCCTCGAAAAGCAAAATTTACCATTAAATGTTCCCGAGTCTCACCTCGTTGATGCTGCAATTCAATTCTTAAAACTCGACGATTTAGCTCCTTTTCACCCTGCCGATAGAATTATTGAGTACCGGATGGCTGAATAATTTCAATAGTACATTAGATAAAAGACATAAGACAATAGACATTTACTCGTAACGCACTAAAAGACAGCAGTTTAAACAAAAAGAATCATCATAGCACAAGCTGCTCGTTGTTAATGGCTTAAAATATTAATGAACAGTTTTGATTAGCGAGTCTTTTTTTATTGCTGCCCAAACGGTTATTGCAATTAATACAGCAATGGTATAATACACAAACGATGGTACCGGTACCAGGTCGCCGCCTGCGTACGAGTGTAGTCCGCTCAGGTAGTAGTTTACCCCAAAGTAGGTCATGATTATAGAGCTGAACCCCCACAACGATAGCGCGTTAAATACAAAGTGTCCGCGCATGCCGGGAATCATTCGGGCGTGCGTAACAAGGGTGTAAACAATAATCGAAATCAGCGCCCAGGTTTCTTTTGGATCCCATCCCCAGTAGCGTCCCCACGATTCGTTAGCCCAAACAGCGCCTAAAAAGGTGCCAATAGTTAGTAAATATAAACCCGCAATAAGTGTTTTGTGGTTTATAATGGTCAGTTCGCGATACGTGTTGAGTATGTTTTCACGATTTTTTAGTGTTTGTAATAAGGTTAATACCAGGTTGATTAGTCCAAGAACGGCGCCCAGCCCTAAAAATCCATATCCGGCAGTAATGACCGATACATGTATGGTGAGCCAGTACGATTGCAATACCGGTACCAGGTTGGTAATTTGCGGATCCATAAAACTCAGGTTGGCAACCATCAGGGTTAAACCGCCGAGTATAGCTGTTGCGCTTAGGGCAAAAGTCGATTTTTTATTGAAAATAAACCCGGCAAGTATGGTTATCCACGAAATGAAAACCATAGTTTCGTAACCGTTGCTCATGGGTGCATGCCCGGCCAGGTACCACCTTGTAATATACCCCGCGGTGTGCACTGTGAAACCGGCTAATATGGCAAAATAGAAGATGAAATGAATGACACGATGAATTTTTCGCCCGGTTGATATCATAACCAGCAACAATATAAGGTAAAGCAGTCCCAGTGCCAGGTAGTATGGAAAGAGAAGCTTAAACGGATTGTATTTGTTGTAGCCGATTTCAATTTTAATTTTACGGCGCGAAGGCAGTTCATAGCCTGCATTTTCCTGCTGAAACCGGATAATTTCTTCGAGGTATTGGTCGGCTGTTGTGTAGTCGCCGCTTTGTTTTGCACTGCGTATTTCGCTGTAATAGGTCGGTATAATGGCCGATAAATAGAGCGAATCTTCTTTGCTGCTTGTTCGTTGTGCCGCCTGTTCCGAGGGATGCCACACGGTACTGTCGCTGTGTCCCGGAGCTGGAAATATTTTCAGAGTTTCGCCGGTGAATATTCCATAACAGATATTAATCTTCTCGTCGGTTTTGATAATGGCTTTGTCGTATTTCGATTGCGATGCCAGGGGCTTGGCATGTGCCATTTGAACCAGTTTCTGCAGCACATAGCGATTTTGACTAAAGAAGTCACTGTACGAAGCGTAGTTGCCGGTAAGTCCCAGTGTTTGTTTAAGTTCACCATTGCTGACCCTTATAATTTTTTGTTGCGACCAATAATCGGGGCGGCGATTCATTTCGATGAATAATTGAGTCGGGCTTATCCCGTTGAAGCTGTTTTTCCGGGCAATTTTCCGCATTAGGTCCGAAGCAAAGCTGTGAATGGGCTCTGTACGTCCGCGGCTGTTTTGAATGAGTAACTCACCAAATTTATCGGCATGTTGCTTATCTATAATGGTGTAGCTTTCGGTGGACTGACCAGCTTGAGCCCATAACTTCGTTGGTGCTATTGTGCTGAAAATAAGTGCTATTGTTGCAAGTGTTTTAAGCAAAACTATTGTCTTTCTGAAAAAACTTTGTCGGTTAATTAGCGACCAAACCATGCCCAATGCCATCAAAAAATAGGCAAAGTAGGTTACGGCAGTACCCACCGGGTCGTGGTTAACCGATAAAATAGTGCCTTGTTCGTCGTTGTCGTACGACGATTGGAAAAAGCGGTAGCCTTTGTGTTTTAAAATATGATTCATGTAGATGTGGTACGGGCGTGGTTCGTGTTCCTCGTCGAGAATGGTAACATGGCTTGAATACGACGAGGGGCTCAGCGAACCCGGGTAGCGGTCGATTACAAAATTATTTAGATGAATCGAAAAAGGTAGCTCAATTGTTTTTTTGCCGTAGCTTATGTCGAATGTTAAATCTCCAAGGCTTTGCTTTACCGGCGTGTTATTCCACGAGTCTTCCCACAAGGTAATGCTGTTTTGATGATTATCGGTGCGAATACCAAAAACCATAGCTTTTGTGGCAGCACTTTGGCTTGCGGAGCCAACCGGAGCCGCTTCAATACGGGCGTTGGGGTAGTAATTCTGAAACACGAGATTGAAGCCGTGGGTTTGGTATAGTTTGCTTGTTTCGAGGTGAATTCGTTCGCCGGCTTTACTTTTAATTGCTTCTTTGCCCATCAGGTTCGATTGCACAGGCTCTTTCGAAATAAGGAAAAGCGAATCGTTTTCGCTAATGATTTGCACATCGGCACTTGGTGCATTAAAGGCTATGCTTATTTGGTTGAGTAGTTTGCTTTCGCCCTCCGATAAGTACCACATTCCGCGCATATTATTACCCGAAACAATGAAACTTACTACTCCTTTGCCATTGTTGCTTTCCGAAACCACGGGTTGAGCCGTGTGGTAATACTTTTCGAGCCAGAGTTCAACTTTTTGTTGCTTAATGCGGAACGTTTCGTTTAAAACCTGCCTGAGTTCTATATTGCTGTCGAATGTGTAGTTGGCCGTGTCACCTTCATGGTTGTAAACACGAACTTTCACTTGGTTTTCGTACGTGTTGACCAGGTTTGACGACTGACTTTCGCGTATATGCATCGTGCCTTCTTGTCCAAAATAGCGGGTAATGCCGGCACCAATCAGCATAAAAACAAATGCTATATGAAAAAGGAATATTGAAAACCTGGCCGGCTTGTATAATTTGAGCATAAATATGCGTACCATAAGGTTTATGGCAAGTAAAACCAGCACCAGTTCAAACCACCAGGTATCGTAAACTTTGTATCGGGTAACCATCGAACCATAGTCGTTTTCGATAAAAGTGGCTGCGGCCATGGTAACAATCAATAAAACCAAAAGGAAGGTCATGAAAATGGGAGAGGCCAGGGCTTTCAATAGTTGTTTCATCATACAATAGTTCGTTATTTTTTTTAAGTTGCTGACAATGAGCTGTTTGTATTTTACTGGTTTTAGCTATATAAAATGCTGATATTTAATTTGTTAAAGACAAGGTCTCATGTCTCATATCTAAAATCTAACGTACTACGAATCATAGGTGTGCTGATTTTAATGCGTAAGATAGAAAAATAATTCTGGTTTTGCATGCTTATTTTTTGTCGCAGTACACTTGGTATTTTCTATATTTGTTTGGTTTAAAAACAGCTTTAATGGATAAAACACTCCGCAACCTTCAGTATTATAAATTTAGCGCTTACGGTTTTTTAAAAAACTTGCGTTTTTTCGATGCTTTTTTGATGCTTTTTCTTCTCGAAAAGGGAATGAGCTATTCCGAAATAGGAATTATGTATGCCGTGAAAGAAGTTGCATTGAACCTGGTTGAAATCCCTTCGGGCATTTTTGCCGACACTTGGGGGCGCAAACGGACACTGGCAGGGTCGTTCGTTTTTTATATCATTTCTTTTTCGGTGTTTTATTTTTCAAACAGTTTTGTGCTGTTTTTACTGGCTTTTGCCCTGTTTGGTGTGGGCGATGCTTTCCGTACCGGCACCCATAAAGGGATGATGATGGATTACCTGAAAATGAACGATTGGGGCAAACATAAAACCATGTATTACGGGCATACCCGTGCCTGGTCGCAGCGCGGGCTGGCAATTTCTTCTTTAATTGGTGGGCTTATTGTTTTTCAGCAGGGAAATTTCGAAGTAATATTTTTGTATTCTATTATCCCGTATTTGCTCAACTTGCTTTTATTAATGTCGTATCCGGCTAAGTTGAATTATTCGAGAGAACGGCAAGAAAAATCCAGATGGAGTGATATGAAGGCTACCTTTACCGATTTCTGGGAAATGGTAAAACGCCCGGCTGTTTTTGCTTTAATTACCAATACGGCAGCCCACAGTGCATTTCAAAAAGCCATAAAAGACTATATTCAGCCCGTGATGGTTGCCGCAATTACTGTACTTCCGTTTTTGACTTCGTTGGAAGAAAAACAACGCGAAGGTATTTTCATCGGGATAATCTATTTCGTTATTTATTTGCTCACTTCAAGGGCTTCGAGCATGGCCGGGCTGGTTAAAGAAAAGTCGCTTAAATCTCTGGCCATTATAACTTTACTGGCAGGATTGATAGCCGGATTGTTGTGTGGTGTTTTATACGGCTTTGAATACTGGTGGTGGGCTTTGTTGTTTTTTACCGTGGTTTACCTGGTTGAAAATTTCAGAAAACCTATTATGACAGGGCTTGTGGCCGACGA
>JAFGGY010000038.1 GCA_016930365.1 Prolixibacteraceae bacterium
ACTCTCCCCGTTCTGGTGAGTTGAAGAAAGTTAGCGAAGCGACTTGTTTTGAAGTAGTTTGGCTACGCCGATTTTTAATTTAATGCGTAATGGTTTTTTTAATGTATAAAACGAGTTTAATGATACAAAACAGAAATTTATTTTGGTTGTTCTCCTATGCTAAGAAAACGAGTGAGTTATACATATAAGTTCAGTTTGTAAATGGTGCTTTCATAAACTGTACATTTCTTTCTCTACCCCAAAACTCACAAATAAGTAGTTTGCTACAAACCCATCTTAGCCGCAATTAACAAAAGTTACATTTTTGTAGTCTATTTCATTTTTATTCTAAAAAATGTAAAACTTCTCGTTCGTATCTTACGATTCCTAAAATTATAAAAATCACATATATAGTTTAGCCGAAATGTCTGTCGTGAGGTATTTCATTGACGCGTTATCTGTATAGAGTAAAACGCCGATATATCATATTTAGATTACGGCAAAAACTTAAATAATCTGAGTTTGATAAAAATTAGCGAGCATAGATTAAATAGAGATAACGATTTAGTTAAGCATTGTTTCTATTTATAGTTTTTACTGCTTATTTTGCAGTGATTTTTCTAAAAACAGAACATGCAACATATTTATCCGGGAAATTTTGAGCAAAAAATTGGCTTCGAACGTATAAGGCAAATAATGTCAAATTTTTGCCTTAGCGAAATGGGGCGCGAAAATGTCGAAAAGATTGTCTTTATGAACGATTTCTCAAAAATCGTTTACCACGTTTCGCTGGTCGATGAATTTCTTACCATCCTGAAAGAATACGACGATTTTCCTACCGGGCATTACTACGATATGCGCGGTGCCCTAAATAAAATAAGAGTTCCCGGAACTTTTCCCGAAACCATCGAGTTGTTTAACCTCCGTCGCTCACTCGAAACCATTCGTAGCATCCTGTCGTTTTTTAATGGCGAAAAAAAACAGAAATTTCCAAACCTAAACGAACTAACCAGCGATGTGGAGGTTTTTCAGCAAACAATAAAAGCCATCGATGCCATACTCGATAACCAGGGTGTTATAAAAGACAATGCTTCGCCCGAATTGCGCGAAATACGCAGCAATATTTTCTCGTTGCAAAGCAGCATCAGCAAACGCATGCAGCAAATAATCAGGCAGCTTCAGGTCGAGGGCATAGTTGATGAAGATGCAGCCGTTGCCATGCGCGAAGGCCGCCCTGTTATTCCGGTGGCAGCCGCCAATAAGAAGAAAATTTCGGGTATTGTGCACGATGAATCATCAAGCGGAAAAACAGCTTTTATCGAACCCGGCGCTATTGTTGAAATGAACAACCGCCTGCGGGAGCTGCATAATGCCGAACGGCGCGAAATTGTAAAAATACTTACCACTTTTGCCGACCTTATTCGTCCGGATATCGACGAAATTGCACGTTCGTATGTTTTCCTGGGGCGCATCGATTTTATACGTGCAAAAGCAAAGCTGGCTCAAAAGTTCGAGTGTGTGAAACCCGACTTGCGCGACGAACCTTTTTTCGACTGGCATCATGCTCGGCATCCCTTGTTGGTTGAGGCGCTGGCAAAGGAGAAAAAGGAAATGGTGCCGCTTAAAATTCGAATGGACGAGCCCAACCGTATCTTGCTTATTTCGGGGCCCAATGCCGGTGGTAAATCGGTGTGCCTCAAAACAGTGGGCATTATTCAATACATGTTGCAGTGTGGCTTGCTCATTCCGCTTGCCGAAGGTTCGCGCGTTGGAATTTTTAACTCGATTTTTATTGATATTGGCGATGAGCAATCCATCGAAAACGACCTGAGTACCTATTCTTCGCACCTGATGCACATGAAATTTTTCACCCAAAATTGCAACAAAAATTCGCTGGTGCTGATTGATGAATTTGGTACCGGTACCGAACCAATGCTTGGTGGAGCCATAGCCGAAGCGGTGCTCAACCGGTTAAATAAGCTCGGAACCTACGGAATTATTACAACACACTATACCAATCTGAAACATTTTGGTTCGGCCAACAAGGGCATTGTGAATGGCGCTATGCTTTATAATACAAAGGAAATGCGACCACTCTTTCAACTTCAGATTGGGAAGCCCGGTAGCTCGTTCGCGTTCGAAATTGCCCGAAACATAGGCCTTTCGGAAGATATTTTGAAAGAAGCAACCGATAAGCTTGGGAAAGAGCATGTTGACTACGACAAAAACCTGCGCGAAATTGTTCGCGATAAGCAATACTGGGAAAATAAGCGATTACGTATTCGCAAGGTTGAAAAATCGCTCGATACGCTTAGCGACGAATATCAAAATGAATTGTTGAATACGCGCCAAATGCGTAAGGAAATTATTGCGCAGGCAAAGAAAGAAGCACAAAAAATAATTGATGATGCCAATCGAACCATCGAAAACACCATTCGTGAAATTCGAGAGAGCCAGGCTGAGAAGGAACGGACGAAAGAGATTCGCAAAAAACTGACAAGCGAGAAAGAAAAAATTGAGCAAATCGACCCGGAGAAGGAAAAGCAGATAGCCCAAAAAATGGAACAGCTTGAGCGCAGGCAGAAAACAAAGGGTAAAAAGAAAAAGGATACTGCGGAACGGGTTTCTTCAAAAACAAACACACAGCCAATAAGGCCACAGTTTTCTCCGGGCGACAAAATTCGCCTGAAAGATACCGGCAGCGTGGGCGAGATTATCGACATCGATAAAAGCAAAGTAGTAGTAGCCCTTGGCAACCTGGTTTCGACAACCACCATTGATAAAATTGAACTTATAAGCAACAACGAGGTAAAACGGCAAAAGCAGGAAGAGCGTATGAGGCCTAAAAGCGACAGTCTGCAGCGCACCAATAGCATTTTAGGTAAAAAGCTCGATTTTAAACCCGATATCGATGTGCGTGGTCAACGTGCCGACGAGGCGCTGTCGAATATACAGGCCTTTATCGACGAGGCCATTATGGTTGGAGCTTCTAAAGTGCGCATTCTGCATGGTAAAGGTTATGGCATACTGAAAGATGTGATTCGGAATTACCTGAAATCGGAGCCCGCCGTGAAATCGCTTAAAGATGAACATGTGCAATTCGGGGGCTCGGGGATAACCATTGTTGAATTGGATTAGTTATGGCTCAAAAGATAAAAAACAGCGAACTGTCAAAGCTCAAAAAAAAGCTGTCCGGTGAACTTCGGTTCGACCATATATCAAAAATAATGTATGCCACCGATGCTTCGGCGTATCGCGAAATGCCCCTTGGGGTGGCTATTCCTGAGAATAATGATGATTTACACAAGTTAATTGATTTTGCCCGCGAAAACGAAACCTCGCTCATTCCACGGGGGGCGGGAACATCGCTGGCCGGACAGGTAGTAGGTGGGGGGCTTGTGGTGGATGTTTCACGCCATTTTAACCGCATTATCGAAATCAATGCGCGTGAAAAGTGGGTGCGTGTCGAGCCGGGTGTGGTACTTACCGAGCTGAATATGGAGTTGGAAAAGCACCGATTGATGTTTGGGCCCGAAACATCAACGGCCAACCGATGTACCATGGGCGGCATGTTGGGCAACAACAGTTGCGGGCTACATTCGTTGGAGCATGGCAGTGTACGCGAACATATTCTTAGCGTGAATGCCATATTATCAGATGGTTCCGAAGCCGAATTTTCAACACTTACCAAAGAAGAATTTCAACATAAATTAAAGATAGTCGGGCTTGAAGGCGATATTTACCGTACCGTTGACCGTATTTTAAGCGATGCCGAAAACAGGGCGGAAATTGAGCAGCAATATCCGCATCCTTCGGTACCACGCCGTAACAATGGTTATGCGCTCGATATGCTGGCGCGTATGCAGCCGTATAACCCCAACGGCGAAAGGTTTAACTTGGCAAAGTTTATTGCCGGCTCGGAAGGTACGCTGGCTTTTGTTACCGAAATGAAGTTGAACCTGGTTGAGTTGCCGCCACGCGAAAAAGCTTTGCTGTGCATTCACATGGATAAGCTGGAACACGCCTTTAGAGCCAATTTAATTGCATTGGAATTTAACCCATCGGCCATTGAGTTGATGGACAAAAATATTCTCGACCTCACGAAAGAAAATATTAGCCAGCGCCGCAACCGTTTCTTTATTGAAGGCGAACCGGCTGCTATTTTGATTATCGAACTTTGGGGCAACGAACACGACGAAATAATTGAACGGGCGGCCAGCATTGAAAAAGCCATGAAAGCTGCCGGTTATGGTTATCATTTTCCGTTGGTGTGGGGCAGCGATATCACCCGCGTATGGAACCTGCGAAAAGCCGGTCTGGGCGTGCTTTCAAACATGCCCGGCGATGCAAAGCCCGTTTCAGTAGTTGAAGATACGGCCATCCCGGTTCAGAAATTGCCCGATTTTCTGGCTGAATTTCAACAGAAGCTCGATGAGCTGAAATTACAGGCTGTTTATCATGCCCACATTGCCACCGGGGAGCTTCACCTGCGCCCCGTTTTAAACCTGAAGGATGAAAATGATGTTGTGCTGTTTAGAACTATTGCTATTGAAACAGCACATTTGGTCAAGAAATACCGGGGTTCGTTAAGTGGCGAACATGGCGACGGACGACTGAGGGGAGAGTTTATCCCTTTTATGTTGGGCGAAAAAGTGTATGGCTGGTTAAAAGAAATAAAACATGTTTGGGATCCGAAAGGTATTTTTAACCCCGGAAAAATTACCGATACGCCACCTATGAACACTTCACTGCGTTTTGAGCCGGGAGCTGAAACTCCTCAGTTCAAAACCTATTTCGATTATAAAATTTCGCAGGGCATGGCACGCGCCATCGAAAAATGCAACGGTTCGGGCGATTGCCGTAAATCGGAAATTGTAGGCGGCACCATGTGCCCCAGTTTTATGGCAACGCGCGACGAAATGCACTCGACCCGTGGAAGGGCCAACGTGCTGCGCGAACTCATTACCCGCCCGTCGGAAATGAACTGGGCCGATAAGCACGAGATACTTGAATCGCTCGATTTGTGCTTGTCGTGCAAGGCCTGTAAAAGCGAATGCCCCTCGGGGGTCGATATTGCAAAGCTCAAAGCCGAATTTCTGCAAAACCATTACGATGCCAACCCCACACCCTTGCGTTCGCGACTCATCGCTGCATTTCCGTCGCTTATTACGGTTGCCATGGGTATAAAACCACTTGCAACAGCACTTATGCAATGGAAACCCACGGCTTTTATGTTTCAGAAAATTACCGGTTTTACTACCCACAGGCCTTTGCCGCACCTGCCTTTGCAGTCTTTTGCTAAATGGCAGAAAAATCATACGGTCGTATCCTCAGGTCAAAAACGAAAAGTGTACCTGTTTGCCGATGAATTTGTGAAATCAACCGATTCGCATATTGGCATTAAAGCCATCATGTTGCTCGAAAAGCTGGGGTACGAAGTGCTTATACCCCAAACCCTTGCCAGCGGGCGCACCTATTTGTCGAAAGGTTTTGTGCGAAAAGCTGCTAAGCTGGCTGTTGAGAACGTTCGTAGCCTAAAAGACATTGTATCGAGTGAAGTACCCCTGGTGGGGATTGAACCTTCGGCTATTTTAACCTTTCGCGATGAATATCCCGCGCTTGTGCCGGATGAATTAAAGTTCGATGCTTCAAAACTTGCTGAGAACGCGTTGATGTTCGATGAGTTTTTTATGCGTGAAGTTGAAAAGGGCAACATATCCAAAGATGCGTTTACACAACAAAATCTGGCTATAAAGTTGCATGGTCATTGTCACCAGAAAGCGTTGGCAACCACGCGTACTCCTATCGATATGCTCCAGTTCCCCAAAAACTATTCGGTAGAGGAAATACCTTCGGGCTGTTGTGGTATGGCCGGCTCGTTTGGATACGAAAAGGAACATTACGAAGTTTCGATGAAAATAGGGGAGATGGTGTTGTTTCCGGCTGTGCGCAATGCAGCTTCTGAGGTTGCAATCGCAGCACCAGGTACCAGTTGCCGCGAGCAAATTGAACATGGTACCGGGCGAAAAGCCTTGCATCCGGTTGAAATACTATTCGATGCGTTGAAATGATTTTGTTCAATAGAGAATTTATTACTACCTTGGCAATCAGGTTTATGAGGGCGTTTGTGTCGTTTCATAAAAAATACTCTTACTATACATAAACGACTCCTGAGATATTTATTGAGCAGTTTTGATGCACATTTAGTTAGTTAGCAAACATAAAAAACCCACGTTCGATAATATTCAAAAATATATAACAAATCACTACTGACCGACAAAAAATGAGTTAAAAATTAGGGACAAGGCCAAAACCTCGTCCCAAGGTTGTAAATTTGTGTTGCTATAC
>JAFGGY010000039.1 GCA_016930365.1 Prolixibacteraceae bacterium
ACATAAGGACAACTATAATTCACTTTCGTCGATTGAAACGAACCAAGGATTTGACAAAGGATGCAGTTTTAGTGATTTATATGACATCCAAGACATTATATTATGGGGATATCCAAAATACTATTTATTGAAAGAACTCCTTGTTTCGAGTTTGGAATTAAACGGAATAGAATATGTTGGTGAAAAATATATTGATTTTATCACCAATTGTAATTATCCCCCATTTGTTCAAGAAGTAAAGAGAGCGTTTAACAAATATAAAAAAATTGAACCCGGAAAATCAATTCTTGATTTAAACATATTCTTTACAAAAGACGAATGCTATGAAGCGAAAAATGAAAGATACAAATTAATTAAGTATGCACATAATGGCATTAGTCAACAACAAGTGAATGAATTTGAAGAAAACATCAAAAAAATAAATGATGAATTCGATTTTGAAAACGAAGTTGAAATATACATCATATATTCTAAACAATATACAGATTCAACCTTTCAGAAAATCATAAAAAACAACAAAAATCCATTCGTTAAATTTATTGGATATACAACAAAAGAATATTATCACGACACAGGAATATTGGATACATATTTTACTCCATTGTTAATTCTATTATCTCCCGAAAATAAAATCATTCACCGAGCGATTTTTCCTGGAAGCACACCAAGTTATATCAAAAATTATATCTCAGCCCAAAACCAACCCACATATAAAGCCGACAACAGCCGGCTTTTATGGGTTATTATAGCAAGCCTTATTTCTTCAGGAATTATTTCATTGTTCGTGATTCGCATTCGAACCCAACAAATAAAAAAACGCGAAAGTGCCCGTCGAAAAGTTTCCGAATTAGAACTAACAGCCATCAGATCGCAAATGAACCCGCACTTTATTTTTAACTCCATGGGGTCAATTCAAAACCTCATCAACCAAAACAAAGTAAAAAATGCCAACTTGTACCTATCGAGTTTTGCACGTTTAATGCGTATGGTTTTAGCTAACTCAAACAAAAAACTGGTAAGTATGTCGCACGAATTAGAATTGATTGAAACCTACCTAAAACTTGAACAACTGCGCGTCGATTTTACTTACACAATTTCAGTAGCTGAAAACATCGATCCCGAAGTGGAGGAACTACCCGGAATGCTGATTCAGCCTTTTGTCGAAAATGCAGTAATTCATGGGATTACCCCAAAAGGAGAAGGGAACATTGATGTAACCTTCGCTAAAAAAGATGATACATTGATTTGTGAAATTATCGACAACGGTGTTGGAATTGACACCGAAAATATTGCTAAAGGAAATGGAATAGCAATAAAACTTTCAGAAAAAAGATTGAATTTACTAAATTCACAACTTCAGGATAAACTGAAACTGGTAGTCGAGAACCGCCAAAACACCGAAAAAACAAGTGGTACAAAAATAACACTTTATATTCCTGCTGGATAATGAGGATAAATACAATTATAGTCGAAGACGAAAAGAGCAACCGCGAAAATCTCACAAAAATTCTTTCTGAATATTGTCCGAAGGTAAATGTTGTAGCACAATGCAGCTCGGCCATCGAAGGTAAAAAGGCCATTATGAATTTTAAACCCGAATTGGTTTTTCTTGACATTGAAATGCCGGGAGGAAGTGGTTTTTCACTTTTAGAAAGCATTGATGAAATTGATTTTGAAGTGATTTTTGTTACAGCACATGACCACTATGGAATAAAAGCCGTAAAATTCTGCGCGTTGGATTATATTCTAAAACCAGTTGACATACTGGAACTCACACACGCAGTTGAAAAATTAGAAAAACGGCTTGCTGAAAAAAAAGAAAACATTCAAATGAAAACGCTGTTGGCAAACCGGCATTCAGAACCCAAAAACATAAAAATTGCACTTCCGCTAACCGATAAAATTGAATTTATTGAAGTTACTTCAATTCTGCGCTGCAAAGGCGAAGGAAATTACACCCACATTCATTTGATAAACGGCGAAAAAATACTGGTATCGAAAACCCTAAAAGAGTTCGATGAGTTGCTTAGTGAGCATAACTTTTTACGGGTACATCAATCTCACCTAATCAACTTAAACGAAGTAAAATCCTACATAAAAACCGATGGAGGCTACATAAAAATGAAAGATGGTTCGACAGTTAATATCTCGCGACAACGACGTAACTGGGTGGTTGACCAGTTAAAAAACATAAAGTAACAATATCTACACCTAAGTATGTTTTATATATTTACAACCCACGAATACATCACCAAATGCATATAGCTATAAACATCTCCTTCGCCGTTAGCAAATTATTCGTGCGTTGGTGGCATGTAGAAATAAAAAAACCTCGCTGTGCGAGGTTTTAATTCTATTTTGAAAGGTCGTCGAAATCGATGTTCGAATATTCGGCCGTAACGGCTTCCGGTTCATCCATTTCGTCGAGTTCAGAAGTAATCGGCTGATTATCGTCGATAAACTGAAGTACATCGCTTAAGCCATCGCGAAACTTCTCAAAATCTTCTTTATACAAAAAAATCTTATGCTTATCGAAATACGCATTCCCATTGTTATCGAAACGTTTTTTACTTTCGGTAATTGTTAAGTACAGTTCATTTTTACGAGTTGCTTTTACATCAAAAAAGTAGGTACGCTTTCCTGCTCTTACGGGAATCGAATGTATTTCTTCCCGAAACCTGCTGCTTTCAATGTCTCTACTTTCGCGCTTTTGTTTATTGTCCAAACTCATAATTGTTAGCTTAGTAAAAATTTAGGATGGTTTCAAATATAGAAATTTTTTCATTAACAAAAGATTTTCTTCTTATTCCCTAAAACATATCCCCTTCTTAAGGTTTATACTTTTCCATTTTAGGCAATAATTTTTTCAGGGCGGCAACCCGCTTTTTGTCCACCGGGTGCGTACTCAAAAACTCAGGAACATTTGCGCCCCCCATTTTCGACATGCGTTCCCAAAAAGCTACAGCTTCTTCCGGATTATAACCGGCCATGGTCATAAAAATTAAACCCAGCTCGTCGGCTTCGTACTCGTGTTTACGCGAATAAGGCAAAGCAACAAACACCTGTGAGCCAACGCCGAAAGCCGACAAAAAAATGTTTCGTGTTTGTTCGGGCTTCTGGCTAAGTGCAATGTCGAATGCCATTCCGCCCATTTGTGTAATTAAGCCCTGACTGGTACGCTCGTTACCATGTTTGGCAACAGCATGTGCAATTTCGTGCCCCATAACCACAGCTACCCCATCTTCGTTTTGACACAAGGGCAATATTCCATCGTAAAACACCACCTTACCTCCTGGCATACACCAGGCATTTGGCGTATCGTCTTTAACCAGGTTAAATTCCCAGTCAAACGACGAAATGCGGTCGCCCAAACCATTTTCGTTTAAAAATTTCTCCACTGCTTTCGATATTCGCTCACCCGAATTTTTCACCATGGCATATTGGGTACCCGATGTAACTACTTCGTTCGTATCTAAAAACGCTTTATAGTTGGTTAAACTCATCGATACCATTTGCGATTCGGGCAATAAATTCAGTTGCTTACGACCAATAATAGGTACAGTTGAACAAGCATGAATCAATACCATCAAAACAACTGCTGCTGCAATAATCTTTACGTTCTTCATTATCCTTTTGTTTTGTTTATTTAATGAATCTTCTTTCGAAATTTGTGATAAATTTGCACAAAAATAAGATACTATGCTAAATAAATATTTTCCGCTTAATGAATATCACACCCCTACGAACCGTAAACGGATTATTTGGGATACACTTTCGCTGGGTACCAGCTTTTATTTCAACCTGAAATTTATGCAATTTTTGTTCAAAAACAGAAAATATGCGTTAAATAATCAATACGACACTGCACGTTGGGCTTTAAGTTCGTTCGAGATATTTGAACATCTTGAAAATTGTGGCGCAAAATTTCACATCGAAGGTTTTGAACACGTTGACGAGGTAAAGGACGAAGCGGTGATATTTGTGAGCAACCACATGAGTACCCTCGAAACAATGGTGTTTCCCTGTCTTGTTGCTCCAGTTAAAGAGGTTACTTTTGTAGTAAAGAACACACTCACCTCCAACATACTTTTTGGCCCGGTTATGCGTGCTCGAACCCCAATTGAGGTTGGACGAAACGATTCGAGACAAGATTTACTGAAAGTACTTACCGAAGGCAAACAAAAGATTTCGGAAGGCATTTCCATCATAATTTTTCCACAAAGTACACGCACCAACGATTTCGATCCGGCTAAATTTAATTCTCTGGGTGTAAAATTGGCTCAAAAATCGAAAGTACGTGTTGTTCCTATGGCCATAAAGACCGATTTATGGGCCAATGGGAAAATCATTAAAGACCTGGGAAATATAAAACGTAAAGAGCCCGTCCATATCAAATTTGGAGAACCGTTAACAATTAATGGAAGCGGTAAAGAAGAACATCAACAAATAGTTGATTTCATAAAAAAAAACCTGGAAGAGTGGAATATGCACAATTAGAACGTTAAATTCTTAACACCCTACAAGTTGTCGATATCGATAATCACATTTAATTTTTGCGGTAACACTTAATCCAGTCGATATCGAGCCTGTGCGGTAAGTTGCTGGTATCCTTAATCACTTCGCTTTCGATACGCAATTGCAATGGAACATGAGGAATTTGATGCGTAATGACACCCATTAATCGTTCGTTAACCGTCCATTCGAGCCGGTCGGGCGTCCAGCTTAGCGATACAATTATATAGCCCCGCTTATCATATTTCAGCTTCACACAATCAAGTTTACGGCTTTGTTTGTCTGCAATTACTAATCCGCCTTTGTTCACGTTTCCATTTCCCGAAAATATTCGGATACAGATATCTTCGCTTTCGTTAACCAGCGAAACACTTGAAACGACGCCTTTAACCTTCGAGGCTTTAAGCTTAACCTGGAATTTACCGTACTGTTGCTCAAACCCTTTCGACGATTGCAGAATTCCTGACACATAATGAAATTTGCGAGCAACGAATCCAAATTTCTCATCCCAATACAAACCTTCGCAATCTTCTTTTTTAGTTTCGAGAGTCAGCAAACTATTTTCGGTATCGAAATTATCGAGTTTATTGGCATAATGCAACTGATTTTTAATAGAGAAATTTTTACCGGGGCCTTTCTGTGCTATAGGTGGTATGTAATCCCAAATCGATTGGTCTATGGTATCAAATTGCTCTTCGTACGACATGGTCCACTCTCTGAAAAATGAAAAATCATCGGTATCGTTGTAGCGCATATAAAGTTGAATTTCGGGATCGGCATCGAGATCCTGGAATTCTTTTAACAGCTGATAATCTTCGGTTTTTTCGTAGCGTTTCTCATCCTTTAGGTATTCTACCCGCTCTTTAAACGGTTCGGAGTTTACCTCTTCGTTTAAATCTTCGTATCGGTTTAGCAACGACGAATCTTTAACTTTGAGGTAATTTTTATACATAGCCGATTTTATGGTGCGCTTGTAAAAAAGCACATCGGGCGAGCGTTTCAGGTTTTCGTACTGTTCATTTTTGGCATAGGCTTCGGTGTCCTGCCATTGTTCGGATGAATTACCATCTTTCGTCGCTTTTTCAAACCTATGCTTCTCCTGTTTGTAAGAACCTTTTTTCACATAATGTTCCAGTTTTTCCAACTCCAGAATTATTTTTTGCTCTTCAATCTCGAAAAAACGTTTATAATCGGAAGAATCGATAAAGAAGAAATACCGTTCGATCTTTTTGTTTTTTTGAAACTTTCCATACTGTTTCAGAACTTTTTCTTCGGGTGATTTTTTAAACTTAAGCGTTTCAATTTCCTTTTTTTTCTGTGTAAAGGGAACCGATTCAACCCGCTCTTTTAAAGTCAGATATCGATTTAGCTTATCGGAACCTTCCACTTTATTATACGTTTGATAATCGCTCCAAAGCTGCTCTCTTTGCAGTTCAATGGTATCGGTATTTTTCATTTTCTGTCCGAAAATCATAATGGCTGGCTTATTATGAAAATATGTATTTAATACTTGTTCTAAAATTTAGCTAAAAATCGGTGTAATTTTGGAATTTTCAAAATCATATACAAAATTTATTACGAAACGAGCAACATCTACCACAACTTTATCTGGAACAGAAATAGCACAAATGAAAAAACCCTTGAAAAGGGTTCATCATAAATATTGAAAATATACGAATATTAATTTCGGGAAGTGATAAACACCTGTTTATCTTCGCTAATAGAATAATCGAGCTTCATCGAAGTACAAATAATGTCTAAAACATTGTTAATGTTTCCGGTACTAATTGAGCCGGTAAACGATTTTTCAAAATCGTTTATTTCAGTTTGAATTGTAACACCGAAATACTGTTCAATTTCGGGCCAAATATCGTTCAGTTTTAGATTTTTACAGCTGTATTTAAAGTGTGCATATTCCGGATATCCGTTACCATTTCCCTCAGTAACCTGCACCTGGTTGTTTTCGCCCTTAAGCAACATTCCTTCACTAATTTGAACATTATCGTTTGCATAATGAACTCCGACAAGCCCATGGTAACACTGCACCAGCAATGTATTTTCCTGGTCGTTTACTCTAAAACGTGTTCCAAGCACTTCCACACTCCCTTCGCGCGAATCGATCATAAACCCCTCACCCGAACTGATTTCAAAATAAGCCTCTCCTTTAAGTTTCACCTCTCGGTTAAAAGCAATTTTTGAAAATCGAATACTCGTACCTTTGGTAAGTATTACACGTGAATTATCGGGTAAGTAAAATACGTTTGACGCTTGTTGTGTTCCACCGGTGTATGTTTCGAATGCGAAAAAGAAGTACAGAGCAAAAAGAATTAAACCCACGGCAGCTGCTGAGCTTACCGCATAGTATATTTTCCGTACTTTGGTTTGATGAACAGCCGGTTCTTCTTGCTCTGTAATTTTTCGCAATAAATGATCCAGAACATCCTGTTTATTTAGCATATTCGGGACATTAAAATACCGAATTGATCGATCGATTTTGTTTTGCAAATCGTCGTTGGTCCCGTTATTGTTATTTAAATCTGAATGTCTGAACATTTTTTCTATGATTATTACACGACTATACTACAAGCAATTAATCGTTCCCCCTACCTCTTTTTTCGTTTTTTTTAACACAAAGCCAAATACGGCATCATTCATACCTTAAATTTATATAAATCAATGGCGAAAAAGACGTTGATAATGTGCGGGTTCGATAATAAATCAGGTCTGGCTCTTCGCGAATCCGAATATTTTTTTCGGCTATGGTGTTTTTCTGATTCAGCACATTTAAAATCGTAATACCAATATCGGCATAGAAATATTGGAAATCGATTTGCTTTTCGAGGGCAAAATCAAACTGCATAAAATCGTTAAACTTCCCAATATTCAACAAATTTCTTTCCGACGATGCTTTGAGGTATGGCAAACCCGATGCATAATGCCAGTTAAACGAGGCCGTCCAGCCACTAAAGCTTACAATTTCGGTAAATCGCAAACGATGTAACTGATGATCGAACGACGGAAAAAATGCTTCCTCATTCAGTCCATTAATCTTTTCGTACGATTCGGACAAGGAGTAAGATGCCAGGTGCTTAAAAATGCCGGTTCGATATTGCACAAATAAATCGATACCCCGATTATAATCCTCACCAAATATTCTTTCGTATTTAACAACATCGAGCCCGTTGTCAATCTGATTATCGCCCCAGAAATACGATTTCGATTGATTTTTTTTCAAATACCCTTCGGCATTCAAAATTAAATTCGGATAATCGGCTTTTATGCCCACTACCTGGTGACTGGCATCAAGAATTTGCTCGTTGTTGCCGGGTATAAACCATATTGGCGATATATTCCGATACGAATCGACACGGTATGTTAAATACATGTGCTGCATATACCGACCGGCTGAATAATGCAATTTGAAATGCTCGTATGGAACAATTTCGACTCCATAACGAGGCTGAATATTCAACTTTTCGTTTTGAAGACTGTACGTTGCCCTGGCGCCAACCCGAAACGAAAACCAGCTAAATGGCTTCATCTGTGCCTGATAGTAGGTATTCATCATGCTTATGTTATCGTCGCCCGATATTGAATCGTTGAATGTTAAAGCGCCAATAACCTTCGTTTCATAATCTTCGTACCGATATTCGAGGTCGTTGTAGTTAAAGCCACCACCAAACTTATGGCTGATGTATTTCTGTTTCAGCTCGGAACGCCAAATAGTTCTCAACTCCCTTACCCGGTAATCGTCGGCATCGATAAACGATTTCACAGGCCGGTCGGCCCACTGTTGTGCTTTCCCGTTTTCGGATGCCGAAAAGTTGGTCATGGAATTATACCCAATACTGAAAGTATTCATCCAGCCCCGTGGTGTTTGGGTTTTCAAATTAAAACTATACCCGGTTGTACGGCTTTCGCGTTGGTTATGTTGAAAATAATTCTCATCAACTGGATATTCGTAGTTACGGTGCTGCCTGTCGTAGCTATCGAAAAAGTTAAACGAAAGCTCGGTTTGTTCCGAAGGCCTGATATCCAGCTTCATGTTTGCATCGTGATAGTTCACCTCGGTATGCGAAACGTCGGCATCGGTCTGTAAATTATCGTCTAAAGCAATGGCTTTATTTTCGAGGGCAAAGTTATCAATCAAAAATTGTGGCCATATATCGACAAACGATTTTTTAAAGGCTGCCGACAACGAGCTTTTTGGCGTAACCGGAACACCCACATACACATTGGTATGAAGCATATTAGCTGTAAAATCGACTTCGGGGTTCGTATTATTGCCTGTTTTGCCCGACAAATCGACAATGCCGGCAGTACGACCACCATACTCGGCACCAAAACCACCCCGCGACACATATGCTTGTCGGATATATTTTGAATTTAACACACTCAGGTTCTCCATCAAATGGCTGGTTTCGATAATTGGAATGCCATCAATTAACACCAGGTTATCCGATGGTGCCCCTCCCCGAATCGACAAACCGGCATCGGTTCCTTTTAAATAATTAATACCCGGAATAATGGTTAAGGCATTAACAATATCGTTTTGTTCGAGCCCCGGCACTTCTATGGTATTTCTCGGGTTATACAAAATCATTTCGGGCACTTCGGAAAACTCTACAATGAAACGAGCCGGTATTAAACGGCTGCTCATTAGTTCGATTTTGCGGTTGGGGATAAGTTCAAATTCGAGCAGCGTATCTTTTTTAATGTAGATTAATGTATCGACCGGACGATAACCTACATGTTCAATTCTGAATTTATATTTTCCCTGTGCATGAAAAGTATGCGCAAAAAAACCCATTTCGTTTGTTACCGCAAAGCTTCCTGTCCCGACAAACACTTTGCACAGGTTTATTTTTTCTTCGGTATATTTATTTTGAACCACTCCGCCAATCATTATTTCGGGTAGCCTTTGTGGTTTTATATCAGTTGTGTCGGGTTTTGCAAGCTCTTTGCCGGGCGTTGTTTTTGCAATCCGGGTTTGCTCAATGGCCACCTCAATCTTTTCGCTATCATCGATATAAAAAACATAGGTGCCGGCTATTTCGCGATAATCCAATCCGTATTGTTTACTTATCAACGACAAAAAATCGCTAAGCGGCACCTCATTTAGTTGAAAAGAAACATCTATTTTGGAAAGTAAATCATCGTCGAAAGCAAAACGAATACCCGATTTTTGCGACACTTCAGAAAGCACCGAGCTTAAAGGTTTGTTTTCAACCTCAACGCTTACCTTACTTTGTGCCAAACTGCTTACCGATACGAAAAACAAAAGCACAAGCCCTCCAATAAACCGAAAAAAATGATTAAGGATTGGCATTGAATGTTATCGTTTTTTCAGTTTCCGAGACCGTGTATTCGAGCCCCATAGCAAAGGCAATAACATCGAGCCCGGTATAAAGACTATTCAACTCAACTTTTCCGGAGAAGTTTCGTTTCGTATCAATTTTCTTAAAATCGACCTGGTAACCAAAACGGTTTCCAACAAACGAAAGCAAATTATCGAGCCGGATTTTATCCCAATGATAAATTCCATTCAGCCTTTCGTTAACCGAGTCGGCATGAACGGCATGCAGCGGCGAAATAACATCGCCACATACATAAACACCTTCGTTATTCGACAAACGAACTTTCTTCCTCTGCACATCGAGGTCGAGCTCAACCCTGCCGCTCATACAGTCGAATTGCAAAAATTTGCCTGTATAGGCACAAATTGCAAACGAAGTACCTAACACTTTCACTTTACCCCCGTCGAATTCTACCGTAAATTTTCGTCCATCACGAACATAAAAAATAGCTTCGCCTCGAAGCACCACGCTTCGCTCGCCGGTAAAATTATTGTAGTGATACTTTATAGTTGAATTGGAATTAAGAACAACCAGGCTGCTGTCGGGCAGGTAATATTCTTTAACCGAAGCAATTTCGGAGGCAATTTCGGGCGAGTACTTGCCGGTATTGAACATGCCGGTGTAGAGAATGAAACCAAAAACAAATACGGCTGCAATGGAGCCAACCAACAGGCTACGCTTGCTAAACCTTTTGGTGTGCCGGGTTTCGGCTTCTTCCATTTTTTGGTTAAGCAATTCCCAGGCATCGTTTCCCGAACGACGCGCCACAACGGAATAACCTGCGGTAAACGCTTCAATATTTTCGATTAGTTTTTGTTCCATACAGGCATTTAAACTTTATAATCGATATGTTCGCGCAACAGTTTTAATGCTTTACTCACCTGTTTTTCAACAGCTTTTACACTTATCTTAAGACTTTGTGCTATTTCGTGATATTTCATTTCATCGATACGGCTCATCAAAAAAATGGTTCGACAGTGTTCGGGCAAATCCGATATTGCTTTTTGCAATTTCGAATCAAATTCTTTCATTTCGAGCAGGTATTCGGGAGATTCGTTCTCGTTGTGATGTTCGTAGCTGCTGGCAAAGCGCAAATCGAGCACCTTGCGCTTATGCGTATTATAAAATAAATTCCGTGCTATCCTGAAAAGAAGGGATTTTACGGTTTCATCTTTCACCGTTTCGCGAACCTCCCATACTTTCAGAAAAACGTCCTGAACAATATCTTCTGCTATTTCGATATCGCCGGACAAATAAAAAAGATAATTCCTGACATACTCATAGTATTCGTCAAAAATATCTTTGAACCAATCTTTTCCTTTCTTTGTTCCAACCATATGTGGCACTACATGTTTTAATTAAACATTGGGGTATTTATAATTTTGAAACACGTAAAAGTAACAGATTTAATCGAACAGCAATCAAACTATTATAAATTAATGCCTCAAAACATCCCTTTACCCTCAAAAAAAGCCTCCCTAAAATACTTATAATGAATACCAAAAAAGCAGTATGATAAATATCAAAAAAATAAGACTCTTTTTTCGTAATTTAGATGCCGAGATTTACAAACCCATAAATACACAATAGAATGAAAACCAAAACATTATTATTCGCTACAATGATTTTACTATTCGCAGCCTGTAACACGGGCACCACCGAAAACGAAAACCCGTTTCTCGCTGACTATGAGACTCCCTACGGAGTTCCCCCCTTCGATCTAATTAAAATCGAACATTATGTGCCGGCATTTAACCAGGCCATAGACGAACACAACGCCGAAATTGAAGCTATCGTTTCAAACACCGAAGTACCGACCTTCGAAAATACCATTTTAGCGCTCGAATACTCGGAAAATCTCTTGCAAAAAGTTTCTGACGTTTTCGGAAACCAGATGAGCGCCAATACAAACGACGAATTACAAGCCATAGCCAAAGATGTTTATCCACGCTTGTCGAAACATTCGGACGAGATTATGCTGAATGCGAATCTTTTCGCTAAAGTTCAATCGGTTTATGAGCAAAAAAACCAGCTAAACCTCAACAACGAAAGCCTGAAACTGCTGGAAGAAACACATAAAGATTTTGTTCGCAGCGGTGCTAATTTAGCAGACGAGCAAAAAGAAGAACTGAAAAAAATTAACGAAGAATTATCGTTGCTATCGCTCCAGTTTGGCGAAAACCTGCTTGCCGAAACCAACAACTACAAGCTGGTAATCGACAACCAGGACGATTTGGCCGGCTTGCCCGAATCGGTTATCAGTGCTGCTGCCGAAGCATCGAACGAAGAAAGCAAATGGGTTTTTACCTTACACAGCCCCAGTTGGATTCCCTTCCTTCAATATGCCGAAAATCGTGATTTACGCGAAAAATTATACAAAGCAATGTACATGCGCGGCAACAACGACAACGAGTACGACAACAAAAAAATTATTCAGAATATATTGAAACTGCGTACCCGGCGTGCCAACATTATGGGCTACGATACCCATGCCGACTTTGCCTTATCGGACAGGATGGCTAAAACGCCCGCCAATGTTTACGACTTATTGAACCAATTATGGACACCGGCACTCGAAATGGCTAAAAACGAAGCAGCCGAAATGCAAAAAATGATTGAAGCTGAAGGCAATAATTTCAAACTCGAAAGCTGGGACTGGTGGTACTATGCTGAAAAAATAAGGAAAGAAAAATACGACCTCGATGATTCAGAAATACGCCCGTACTTTGAACTGAACAATGTTCGCGAAGGGGCTTTCACCTTGGCCAACAAATTATGGGGCATTCACTTCGAAGAAATTAACAATGTGCCACTACCCCATCCCGATGCAAAAGCCTTTGAGGTAAGCAACTCAGATGGTTCGCTTATTGGTGTGTTTTATGCCGATTACCATCCGCGGGCAAGCAAACGTGGTGGTGCATGGATGAGCAGCTATCGCAAACAATCTCAAACCCGCGACGGACAATTTGTTCACCCGGTTATTACCAACGTAATGAACTTTTCGAAACCCACAGGTGGCAAACCGGCCTTGCTGAGTTTCGACGAAGTAACTACCCTCTTCCACGAATTTGGACACGGGCTGCACGGACTTCTCTCAGACTGCAAATACCACAGTTTATCGGGAACTTCGGTACCCCGCGACTTTGTGGAACTGCCTTCGCAAATTATGGAAAACTGGTGCTCGCAGCCCGAAATGTTGAAACTATTTGCCAAACATTACGAAACTGGCGAAGTTATTCCACAAGAGCTTATCGATAAAATTTTGGCATCGTCGCAATTCAACCAGGGATTTGCTACGGTTGAATACCTTGCTGCTTCGATACTTGACATGGATTACCACACACAAAAAGATGTTGAGAACATCAATATTGAAGAGTTCGAAAAGAAAAGTATGGATGCCATCGGTTTAATCGACGAAATTATACCCCGCTACAAATCGAGCTACTTCAACCACATTTGGGCCAGCGGCTATTCGGCCGGTTATTACAGCTACATTTGGGCTGAAGTACTTGATGCCGACGCTTTTCACTATTTTGTTGAATCGGGCGATATTTTCAATACCGAAATCGCAAGCTCGTACCGCGATAATATTCTTTCGAAAGGCGGCACAGGCGATGCCATGACCATGTACAAAACCTTTAGAGGGCAAGAACCATCGATTGAACCACTCTTAGAAAACAGAGGGTTGAATTAATTACAATAGATCGTGAGATTTTAGACTTGAGATATGAGACTTTGTTTATAACTAATTAATATCATGTAATCTATATAATTATTTATTAAAACACAAACATCTCATTGTCTGTGATTTAAGGAAATGTAATGAACTATTATATAATAGAATAAACAAGCTGTTGTTAATTTTTAAGACATTTCCAAATATTTTAATTTTATAAATATTG
>JAFGGY010000040.1 GCA_016930365.1 Prolixibacteraceae bacterium
CTTTCAGCAGCGATATAAGTTTTTCTACCCCAATTCCGGCTTTTTCTTTTATAAAAGTAATGTTCGAATAAAGATGCACCGGGTTAGGGTCAATGCAAAATACAGGCACGCCTGGTTTTACATAATTAAGCAACCCGGCAGCAGGATATACATTCATCGACGTACCAACAATTACAAAAACATTTGCCTGTTCTACAATGTGCATGGCATTTTCGATGGCCGGCACCGGCTCGCCAAACCACACCACATGTGGGCGCAACTGGCTGCCTTTTTCGCATTTCTGCCCAAATTTCAATTCCCAGCCTTCCATATCGTAAATTAACGACGGATCAACCGAGCTGCGCGCTTTTTTCAGTTCTCCGTGCAGGTGTAGCACCTTCGAACTTCCGGCCTGTTCGTGCAGGTCGTCAATATTTTGCGTAATAATTTCTACATCGAAATGCTTTTCAAGTTCGGCCAGCCCAAGGTGACCTTTATTCGGGGTACAAGCATAAAGCTGCCGGCGACGATCGTTATAAAAGCGCATCACCAGTTCCGGGTTTTTCTCCCATGCCTGGGGCGTGCAAACTTCTTCTACATCGTATTCTTCCCAAAAGCCACCCATATCTCGAAAGGTACGTATGCCACTTTCTTCGCTAATTCCTGCACCCGACAACACAACTAATTTTCTCATGGCAATAAATTTTTAGTAGTGTTCCTTGTTAAATGCATCGTATGCATTTAAATCTTTCTTCTGCTTGAAAATTGAAAAGTTATCAATACTGATGGCATAACTTTTAGGATTAGCATTGCGCAAGGCCATTTTCACACGGCTATCCGTGCCGGCAGTATTCAAATAGTTTTGAGCTTCTTCTTTATTGGCAAAACCCGAAACAACCAACAACACTCTGAAATCGTCAAAATCGTCGGTTTTTAGTTCAATGTCCTTACCTTTAAACTGCATGGTGTTCATGCGTTGCAGGTATGCGATAATTAAATTCTGGTTCGACCCGTTTTTCGGAAGCACATAAACCACATGGTGTTCAATATCAGGATTAAATGTATAATTGTCGTCAGTTGTTGCCTGGCTTTCACTTGCAGATTCCTGAGTTTCATCAATTTGTTGGTCTGCTGTTCCTGTTCCAGTTATGGCTTCAGTCCTGTCAGTCTCTTCAATGGTTTCCGCAGGCACAGCAGTCTCTTCAACAGCTTGTTCCGTCTCCAATGTATCCTGAACTTCCTCCTGAATCAAACTATCGGTAACATCATCAACACGTAGCGCCTCACTGGTTTTGTCCGATTCCTGGCTGGTGTTTTCCGACGAAATGTCCGAATCACTTTTCTCCTGCGCTTTTCCCGGTTTCGCTTCCGGTTCGGGTCCGGGCACCTTGCTATACACATAGAATTGGCGGTAATAGGTTTCCCAGGCTTCTACGTTATTAGTTTCGCGTAATTTTTTCAGGTTATCATCGCCAATTACATAGGTTTCGTATTCGGTGTCTTTCAACGACTCAAAAAGCGCTTCGTTATCGTCGGCTTCGTTCTTGTACAACAGGGCATCGTAAGCATCGTTAAACGGCGATACCAGAAGCAGCGTATGATCCGTTATATTGGTTGGCACTACCCGCAGGCGTTTATCGCGATGCTCGCTCGAATTGTAACGCACAAAATCGCGCATTAAGTAACCGGTGCCAAAACGTGATTGCTTAACAAGAAGCATAAACGTATGGTTTTCGGCATAGTTTAACTCGAAAACTCCACTTGCTTTTTCAGGAGCTTCGTACAACGACTCATCAACTTCCACTTCTACATACTGGCCTTGTTCCTTTAATGTCTCGGTTTCGTCTTCGCGCAATTTGGCCATCAATTCTTCGGGCGACTCCAGTGCATCCTCCGGAAATTCGCCGGTGGTATGGATGCTATAGTTATTTACGAAAAACTTCAGGTATTCGTCGTACGATCGGTCGTTCAGCATTTCGCGGTAGTTGTTGTTCGATACCACAAAGTTGTAGAACTTCTGTCCGGCCAGTGTTTTAAACACTTCGGGCTTTCGTATTATCGATAAAAAGTAGATTAAAGCCGATTCTTTATCAAAAAAGTTCCGAACCACCACCAATTGGATTTCGTTGTTTAGTTTCTCGGTTTCAATGTCGAAATCGAGCGTAGTGTAATGGTCGATGTTGTAGTTGGCTATATCGAATTTTAGCCGGTTAACATCAATTTTTTCCGAGTTCGGAAAGGCAATTACAAAGTAATGGAGTAGTTCGGTTTCGGTATCCCACTTTTGCGCCAAAGCCGCGTCGGAGTCTTCTTGTTCGGCAGCAATAATCTCAAGGTTTTTAATCACATCGTTAAGGTAGCCGGCTTCAACCAGTTCGTCGTAGTTCTCAAGTTTCTGTTCTTCAACAAGAGTTAAAATTTGTTTTGCCAGCGGGGTAGGTTCTGCAGAGGGAAACTGCTTAATGTAACGATTCAGCGAATCGGCAAACTGCGTATTTTTGTAGTTACGCGATCCAGCAACCACATTAATAAACCGCGCCTTCGATTTCAGATCGGCATCGGGCTGCATACTCAGCACCATATTGCTGTAGTGGGTAGCCGTGCTAAAATCACGGCGGGCATAGTTCATAAACGCATCGCTGTAAAGGCGGTTTATGCTGTCTTTGCGGGCTTCTTCTTCAATAAAAAAGTTGGGATTAATTAAATATTTTGCATAGTTCGATTCGGGGTAATTATTTATAACCAAATTTTTGTAGTAAGCAGCACTGTCGGCATCGGGTAGTTTTTCATACAAATCCCACAAGTAAAAATAGGCCGGTAATTCGTATATATTGCCCGGATATCGCTTGTTTAAATCTATAAAACTGGCTATCGAACGTTCGTAATCGTTAAAATCGTCTCTAAAAATATTACCGGCATTAAAAAGAGCATCGCGTATTTTATGGTGCGACACGGTCATCAGCGAATCGGTGTTCGGAATATCCTGCATGTAGTACTCGCGGGTGGTGGGGTCGTCAATACGCGCCTCTTCGGCTTCTACTAGTTCTTCAAGTCCCTCGCCTGTTTCACCTTCAGCTAATTCGTTAAACATGCTTTCCGATTTGTCGCTTCTGCGCCAATGATCTTCGTTTTTACGGGCACCCCACCTACGTTGAAATTCCTGTTTCCCGTACGATACAGTCGATGGATTATAAAAATACCAGCCACCACCACGGTTGCCCAGTTGTCGTCCACGATTTATACTGCTGCCGTATGTGCTGCCATAATCACCGGAAGCCATAGCGGCTTCTTCGGCCTCAATGCGGCGTTGTTCTTCTTCTATCCATTGGTTTATCCTGGCATCGAGCTCTGCTTCGCTCAGCGAGGCCAAATGTTGCAGCGAGTCTTGTGTTTCAACAGTTAATAAATTCTCAACCAACAAGTTTAAACTTTTGTACTGACCTGCAATCGCGTCGTAATTCGGATAATTCTCATCAATTACAACCATCGCACTATCGTAGTACTGGCCGGCAGGGATGTAATCTTTGCGATCGAAATAAATATTGGCAAGGGTAAGACAGCTTTCGGCGCGTTGAAAATTATTATCAATAGCCAGCGTAGCCGATTTCTTGTACATCTCCATGGCATCGTCAATGCGCCCCTCGTTGTACATAATATTACCCAGAGCATAATAAATCTGGTCGAGGTAAGGCTCGTTACGCTTTTTCTTGCTCATTTTTAGCAATTCTTTGCGCAACCCGGCCACATCACCCTCTCCCGAAAAAGCGCCGGCGCTGTTTATGCGAGCGTTAAACATCATTTCGTAGTCGGGGCGCCTGCGTATAACCCGCTGATAGGCTTCAAGGGCTTTTTCGTTGTTGCCCTGCTCCTGGTACAATTGACCCAAAATGTAGTTGTAGCGTGCTTTTCGCTTGTTGCCCTTAATCTGTTGTAATCCAATGTTGAGGTATTGAATGGCTTCATCGTATTGTTTTTGGCGCATATTCAGATCGGCGGCAAGTATAGCCAGTTCGCCCGATAATCGTTCGGGAAATTGCTCGGTACCCTGCATCGATTCAAGCAGTTCGCGCGCTTCGGTATAGCGTTCCGATTCGTTGTATGTACGTATAAGCCACACATAAGCATCGTATTTCTCGGGCTCGTCTTTGTATTTCCGAATCATTTGTGTAAACGTACTGGCAGCCATCAGATACTCCTTTTTGTACAGGTAGGCACGTCCCATCATAACAAAAGCATCGTCAACCCAGTTGTTGTATTCGGCCTTTACAGGCTTACGTTTGCGAGCGTTTCGTTGCTTGCGGTTCGATTCGGGTGGAACCGTAATCGAGTGCAGCCGTATCAGTTTGGTTGCCTTATCAACGGCGGTGTTCATATCGCTGCTCACAACCGATTCGGTGCCCGGCAGGCTCTCTTTAAAAATGGGTAAAATGCGCGTATAATCTTCTTCGTACTCCTCTTCAATTTTCAGAAGTCCGTACTTCATGGCCTCGTTGCCGTTAAAATAAACGTTGTAATGCGCTGTAAGGTTATGAAAACCACGCGTCATAGTCGTGTTTTTCTGAGTCGAACACGATACAAAAAACACCGTAAGCACGGCGGTAAGCAAGTATGTAATGCGAATATTCTTTTTCAAGGTCCAAAAACTTATCTCTTGGGTTAAAACTCTGTTTCAAACAGATTATTGTATATCGAAAGCTCATTTCGGGCACAATAATTTTTGCCCTGCAATAATACGAAACTTTACGTAGAACCCCAATTGCAGTTCCATGCTAATTTCGTCTCAATCAGGCTACTGTTTTTTAGTGTTTTTTGGCGGGCATTTCGGCCTGCGGCTACTAGCGTCGCTTGCCAAAGCCCTGTTTCGCCGACGCCCCAAAGTAGCTCCCCCCCGGTCGCTCTTTGTGTCGCGCTCAACATGGGCTTTGGCTTCGGCCGGCTATCCGCCTCCGTCCGGCCCGGCGGGCTGCGTATCCGAAGCGTTGCCTGGTATTACAAGCTTTTTAATATCCGGGTAACGTTTTCTTTATCGTACGTAAGTTGCTCTTTCAGCTTTTCGAGCGATTCAAACCGGCGTTCTTCGCGTATGCGTTTGTAAAAAGATAGGCTTACCTCTTCCTGGTAAATATCTGCATCGAAATTAAAAATATGTGCCTCAATGGTACGGTTATCGGCATTTCGCTCAACCGTTGGGCGGTAGCCAATATTCAGCATAGCCGGGTAGCTTTTCCCTTTAATGTCGATGGTAATGGCATATACGCCCTCGGCCGGTATCAGCTTGTATGGGTCCGATGCTTCAATGTTGGCCGTGGGATAACCTATGCGTCGGCCAACCTGGTTGCCCTGCGTTACCACACCATGCAGCGAAAAAGCGTAACCCAGGTAGTTGTTGGCAGTGCTTACATCGCCCTGTTGCAAGGCCTCCCGTATTTTCGACGAGCTAATATCAACGCCGCCTACGTTAAAGGTTTCGGTTTGCACAACATCAAAATTAAGCTTCTCCGACAGCTTCACAATGTTTTCGAAACTACCCTCGCGATTTTTGCCTAGTTTATGGTCGTGACCAACAATTAGAGTGCGAAGCCCAAGCCTGCCAATAAGTATTTGTTCAATAAACCGAACGTAGGTTAACGATGCAAACTCGCGGGTAAAGGGGTACACAACCAGGTGGTCGATGCCGGCTTGTTCGAGCCGTTGGGCCTTTTCGTCGAGGGTGGTAATCAGTCGTAAGTCTATTTTGCCGTCCGAAAGGGTTATTCGGGGGTGAGGATAAAAACTGAACAGCACGCTCTCGCCTCCAATGGCTCGTGCTATGCTGTTCAGTTGCCCGATTACTTTCAGATGCCCCAGGTGAACACCATCGAAAGTGCCAATGGTTATTGCCGTTTTAGAGGCCTTAAAGCAATCAATGTTATGGTGAATAATCAACGTTTTGTCCTTATTTCATCGAGTTAATATAATCGGTAACGTTCTTTTCGATGTGGGCTGCCACATTTTCGATATCGGCTTTTATAAACTGGTCGCCGGTAATTTTTTCGTACAGTTCGATGTAACGTTCGCTAACACTGGCAATAAACGCTTCGCTCATTTCCGGAACTTGTTGTCCATCTTTTCCCTGGAAACCGTTTTCGATTAACCATTGGCGCACAAATTCTTTCGAAAGTTGCTTTTGGCTTTCGCCTTTTGCCTGGCGCTGTTCGTAGCCTTCGGCATAAAAATATCGCGACGAGTCGGGCGTGTGTATTTCGTCGATAAGGAAAATTTTGCCGTCTTTTTTACCAAATTCATACTTGGTATCCACCAAGATAAGTCCTTTTTCGGCAGCCATTTCGGTGCCACGCTGAAAAAGCTCGAAGGTGTATTTCTCGAGCAAGTCGTAATCTTCTTTCGACACAAGCCCCTGGGCCAGTATTTCTTCTCGCGAAATGTCTTCGTCGTGACCCACGTCGGCCTTGGTGGTTGGTGTAATGAGTGGCTTATCGAATTTTTGATTTTCAATCATGCCGTCGGGCATGGCGTTGCCACAAAGGCTGCGTTTGCCGTCGCGGTATTCGCGCCATGCATGACCGGTAAGGTAGCCGCGTATAACCATTTCAACTTTAAACGGTTCGCATTTGTGCCCAACGGTTACCATAGGGTCTGGTGTGGCAATTTTCCAGTTGGGTACAATGTCTGAAGTGGCATCCAAAAACTTGGCTGCAATCTGATTCAGTACCTGGCCTTTGTACGGAATTCCCTTGGGTAAAACCACGTCGAATGCCGAAATACGGTCGGAGACGATCATCACAAGGTATTCGTCGTTAATGTCGTAAACTTCGCGAACTTTACCGTGATATACACTTTTTTGTCCGGGAAAGTTAAAGTCGGTTTTTACAATTGCATTACTCATTGTTTATTGTTTTGATTGTTGCTGTTTTCGGATTGATTTCGTTTTTCTTCCTTATCGGAGTAATACCGGTCGTATGCGTTTACAATTTGCCGTACCAGTTTATGTCTAACAATGTCGTTCTGATTTAGTTCAACAATGGCAATATCGTCAATATTTCGCAATATTTGCATGGCTTGTATAAGTCCTGAGTCCGATTTTCGGGGGAGGTCAATCTGGGTGGTATCGCCGGTAATAATAATTTTAGTGTTTAAACCC
>JAFGGY010000041.1 GCA_016930365.1 Prolixibacteraceae bacterium
AATTGCCCGCGAGCAGTGGGTTGGATGGAAAGGCCGGCCTCGCACACAAACCATATATGTGCATTCGCCAATTTTAGACGGAAAAACCGGGGTGGGTGGTTCAATTGTAATCGACAACTTTGGTCCGGTTTCAAATACGTCGGTTTATGGCGATTATTCATATACAATTTTGTACCCGAACGACCGATTTTTGTCGTTGGGCTTAAAAGGAGGCGTGTCGTTTTACCAGGCTGCATTAAGCACGATCGATCTGGGTATTGGCGATCCTTCCGACCCTGCTTTTATGTCGGATGTAACCCGAAACTTTTTGCCAAATGCCGGGGTGGGGGTTTATTTTTCGAGCCCCGATTTTTACCTTGGCTTATCGGTGCCAAAACTCATTGCTAACCGCATTACCGAACGCGATGTTGAAATTGGAACAGTAGGTCGCGAACAGTTGCATGCATTTTTTATGGGTGGATATGTGTTTGATATCAATAGAATTTTTAAATTTAAGCCTTATTTTATGGCACGATTAACTCCAAATTCGCCTTTATCGGTCGATTTAACTGCTCAGTTCGTCTTTATCGAAAAATTTTGGCTGGGTGGCACCTATCGAACGGGCGATATGTTTGGAGTAATGGCACAAATACAGGCTACTGCACAGTTAAAAATTGGGTATGCCTTTGATTTAACAACTTCCGAACTGCGTGTAAACAATGTAGGAGGTACACATGAAGTTTTTCTTCAGTTTGACTTTAGTTTTGGTCGTGGGAGAGTACGTTCACCTCGATATTTTTAATATTTTTGTATTATGTGGAAGGAATATAGAAAACATATTTGGTTAACCTTGACTGTCATTTTTCTGGCAGGGGCTGTAAACGGCCAATTAACAAACCTAACCATTCGTATGGCCGATAAGGCTTTTCATGATTTTGCCTGGAACGAAGCAATCGAATTATACTCGCATGTTCATGAAAAAGATCCTGAAAACGTTTATGTAATCCGAAAACTGGCTGATAGCTATCGAAACAAGGGCGAAACCGAGCAGGTGGAACTTTGGTTGAAATTATTAATCGACATGGGCGAAGAACAACCCGAAGATTTATTTAATTATGCTATGGCACTTAAAAGCAATGGCAAGTACGACCAATCGGAGAAATACCTAAAAGAATTTAGTGATTTACGACCCGAAGATGGCCGGGTTCAAACGGAACTATCATTGCTCGATTATGTGAACTTTCTGCTGCAGGATTCCGACCGGTATGTGTTGAAAACAGTTCCGTTTAACACAAAAGGTGCCGATTGGGGGCCAACATTCTACAAAAATAACATCGTATTTGTTTCTACCGGCGACCCCGACAAAAGTCGCGACTTGAAATACAACTGGGATAACCTTCCATTCCTTGATATGTATTATGTCGAAGTTGATGAGTATGGCAACTATTCCGAGTCGGATATTTTTGCAAAAAACTTGCAAACAAGTTTCCACGATGGGCCGGCTACTTTCGACGAAAACATCGACCGAATGTATTTTAACTCCAACCGTACAACCAAAAACGTTGCCCGCGAAGCCGAAGAAAACAACCTTCAGATTTATTATGCCGATTTTGAAGATGGAGAGTGGGTTGAAAAAGGTGGTTTCAAATTCAATAACGAACGCGAAAATTATCGTCATCCTGCCATAAGTGCCGACGGTGATATTTTGTACTTTTCGTCCGACCGTCCGGGTGGTAAAGGTAAAAACGATATTTGGTGGTGTCGAAAAATTAATGGTGAATGGAGCGAACCATTTAACCTCGAAGAAATAAACACCGAAGGAGACGAGATTTTCCCTTTTATCGGTTCTGATGGAGTATTGTATTTTACATCAAACGGACGTCCCGGAGGACTGGGTGGCCTTGATATCTTTATGGCACTACCCGACCGGGGGGTTTATTCTACTGTTGAGCCTATGGGTTATCCGGTTAATAGTTCAAACGACGATTTCGGTCTCATACTTGACGAAACCGGCATGAGTGGTTATTTCTCGTCCGATCGTCCCGGTGGGCTTGGTCACGATGATATTTACTACATCGAAATATTGTGGATACCGGTTCAGATTAGTGGTACAGTGCGTGATAAAATTAACACTTTTGAAATATCGGGTGCACAAATTGCATTACTCGACGAAAATATGGATACCGTTGATGTGGCTATTTCAAAAGAAGATGGACAGTTTATCTTTTCTGCATTTAAACAGCGAAACTATAAACTGGTGATTAGTAAAGAAGATTATATTCCGGCTGAAAAGGAAGTCTCGACCTACAACAGACTGCCTAACGAGGATATTCCGGTAGAGGTTTTTATCGAAATGGATTTCGAAGTAATGGAAGAGGGCAGATTGGAGCCGCTTAGCCTTGAGCGAATCGACGGACAAGAGTTGCAGATAATTCAAATTGAGCATATCAATTACGGTTTCGATAGCGATGCAATTATTCCCGAAGCAGCTCGAACCATGGATAAAATTATCGAACTGATGGGGCAGTACGAAGATCTCGAAATTATTGTTGAATCGCATACCGATAGTAAGGGAAGCGACGAGTACAACTTGCGATTGTCGAAACGTAGAGCACAATCGGCATTTAATTATTTGAACAAGAACGGAATCGATGCCGATATTATCGAATATACCGGTTTTGGCGAAACTCAATTGCTTAACCATTGCGACGATGGTATAGAGTGTAGCGACGACGAACACGCTATTAACCGGCGTTCAATTATTAAAGTAGTTCGAAGGGGAGCTTACAAAACGCGTTCCAACAGTAGAGGCTTGTTTTACTTCTAATCAATACACATGAGAAAATAGAAAGGGTTGCTGCAATACAATTGCAGCAACCCTTTTGTTTTGGTATCTTTTTGTTTCTGGCATAATATCTTTTCCGGTATGTATGTGTCGAATTCAACATGGCTCTCAGGGCAAATTGATGAAGATATCAGTAAGACGTTTTCAAGTTCATGCGAACTATTTGTTGTGTTCTTTACATTTGTTGTAAAAGGAAAAAACTTTCTCAAAGCCATTTGGCATTTTTATGTTTATTATTTGAAAAAAATGCTGTTATCTTTGCAGGACTAAAGGTTGCAAATTATTTACAATCGTTGTTCCTTTACCACTAAGATTCAAAAACAAACATTTTGAAGAGGAAATTTTTTACAAACCTGGTTTTATTGCTTGCTGTTAATTTGCTGGTTAAATCTTTCTGGCTGTTTGGAATCGACCGAACGGTTCAGAATGTTACCGGTGTTGAAGTGTACGGCATGTACTATTCCTTGTTTATGTTGGCGGCTACGTTGAACATTTTGCTCGATATGGGTATCACCAACTATAACAACCGTAACATTTCGCGTTATAATCAGTTGCTGCCCAAACATCTGGGTAATATATTAGGGATCAAAATTTTATTGGCTTTTGTTTATGCCGCTGTGTGCCTTGGCTGGGGCTTTATCGTTGGCTACGACAAGGTTCAGTTTCATATTTTAGCCTTTCTCATCATCAACCAGTTTTTGTTGCAGCTTATACTCTATTTGCGTTCCAACTTGCAGGCACTTCATCTTTTTACAACCGATAGCCTGGTTTCGGTACTCGATCGTATTTTTATGATTGTTTTTTGCGGCATGTTGCTTTTTACCAATGTAACCAATGGTGTGTTCAAAATCGAATGGTTTGTGTATGTACAAACCATTTCGTATATATTGGCAGCCATTATTGTGTTATTGCTGGTACTAAAAAAATCAGGGAAAATAACCTTACGCTTCAACCTGCATTTTTCTCTTGTTTTTCTCAAAAAAACGTATCCCTATGCCATCCTCATACTGCTCATGTCGTTTTACAACCGTTTCGATACCGTACTAATCGAACGCCTTTTACCCCAGGGAGTTGGCGATTTGCAGGTGGGGCTTTATGCACATGGTTTTCGATTACTCGAGGCAGTTTCGATGTTTGGAGTTCTTTTTGCCGGCATGTTACTTCCCATTTTTTCTCGCATGATTAAAATGCGGGAAAACATCAACGAGATGGTTGTTTTTTCATTCTCGCTCATCATTTTTATTTCTATAACCATTGCAACGTCGTCGTTTTTTTACAACACCGAAATCATGCAGTGGATGCAATACAACTACGTAGCCGAGTCGGCGCCCATTTTCTCTGTGCTCATGTTCGGATTCATTCCCATTGCCACCACCTACATTTTCGGAACCCTGCTAACTGCCAATGGCAGCATCCGGCAACTCAACATCATGGCGGCTGTTGGCATGGTACTCAACATCACCCTCAATTTAATAGTGATTCCTCGCTATCAGGCACTTGGTGCTGCTTTTGTGAGCCTTGTTACGCAAACCGTAACGGCCCTGGCACAGGTACTCATAGCCGCAAAAATATTCCACTTTAAACCACGCTGGGCCTACATTTTCCGCGTCCTTGCCTTTGTCGCAATCGTGGTAGTGGCCGCGCACTTGTCAAAACGAATTGCCACCCCGCTTCTCGGATACACAGCCTTACTGGTCGTGTCGGTCGTCGGAGCCTTCGTAGTTCGCTTAATCGATTTGCGCAAATTATACGAGCTTCTGCTTCGTAAAGAATAATTCGTTGGCGGGCAATTCGGCCTTCGTTTTCAAGTTGCCTGGCCGTAGCCGTGTTTCGCAATGCCCTTACAGGTAGCTCCCCCTGGTCGCTCCTGCCGGGCAGCTCAACATCGGCTTCGTCGTCGGCAAGCTTTCCAACTCCGTCCGGCCCGGCGCATAGCAATCGTCTGCCTGTTGGCTAACAATCCATTAACAAAACGCACTTAACTAAAAAATAACAATAAAAGTGTTTGTCAACTTTCAAATTATAACTATAATTGCATCCAAGAAAACAATTTTACTATGAATAGCATTTTCAGACATCACAGCGGCCATCATCATCTCCTGCAAAACAGGTAGGCTGCATTTGTTATGTCTGATATAAATTAAGATACTTGATAACAAACAAGGCTTGCCATACATGGTGAGCCTTTTTTATTTTTGAAGAAATGGAAAATATTCTACGTATTGCGGTGCAAACCAAAGGACGCTTAAGCGAAGAATCGATTGAGCTAATCAACGAGTGTGATATCAAATTAACCAGTGGGAAAAGGCAATTGCTGTCGCCATCGAAGAATTTCCCCATCGAAATTCTTTACCTGCGCGACGACGATATACCCGAAACCGTGGCCGATGGAGTAGCCGACATCGGTATTGTGGGCGAAAACGAAATGCTCGAAAAGGATAAAAAAGTAGAGCTGATTAAACGCCTCGGATTTAGCAAATGTCGTTTGTCAATTGCTATACCTAAAGCCGAAGAATACAACGGGCCACAATGGTTCGAAGGCAAAACCATTGCGACTTCGTACCCCGTTATCCTCAAAAAATTCTTCAGCGAAAAAAAGGTAAATGCCGACATTCATGTTATCAACGGTTCGGTCGAAATTGCACCCGGTATTGGCCTGGCCGATGGTATTTTCGACATTGTAAGTTCGGGGGGCACCCTGGTTTCGAACGGGTTAAAAGAAGTAGAGGTCGTTACCCCCAGTGAGGCCGTTTTGATTAAAAACCCTTCACTTTCGCCCGAAAAACAAGCCATTCTTAACGAACTCTTATTTCGTATCGAGTCGGTTGAGCAATCAAAAGGGAAAAAGTACATTCTGCTCAACGCGCCCAACGAAAATCTCGACCAAATAATAAGTATGCTGCCGGGTATGAAAAGCCCAACCGTAATGCCATTAGCTCAAAGCGGATGGAGCTCGGTACACACGGTAATCGAGGAAAAATATTTCTGGGAAAACATCTCCGAATTACGTAAACTCGGAGCCGAAGGAATTCTAGTTTTACCTATTGAAAAAATGATATTGTAATACCCCCCGCCCCCAGAAGGAGGGGAAGGATGTACCAAATCTAGGGATTTGCACATTTAATATAAGTACAAAAGATGAACGAAAATAACAATAACGCAGACTCAAAAAATCCCCCCTTTAGGGGGTTAGGGGGTAGTCAAGCCCCCCCTTTAGGGGGTTGGGGGGGGTTAAAGTACCCTTCAAGAACAGATTGGCCATCACTATTACAGCGCCCATCGTTCGAAACAGCTTCGCTAAACGAAAAAGTGAAAGCTGTGCTCGACGATGTGAAAGCCAATGGCGATGCGGCTGTTCGTAAATATACCGCACAGTTTGATAAGGTTGAACTCGACAGCTTGCTGGTTTCGAACGACGAAATTAACGCCGGAGCAGCGCAGCTAAATCCGGAGCTTAAAAAAGCCATTGAACATGCAGCGGCCAACATTCGCAAATTTCACGAAGCACAGCGTTTCGAAAGCAAAGTGATTGAAACCACTCCGGGCGTAAAATGCTGGCAAAAAAGCGTGGGCATCGAAAAAGTTGGCCTATACATCCCCGGTGGTACTGCACCGCTTTTCTCAACCATTCTCATGCTGGCCATTCCTGCAAGTATTGCCGGTTGCCGCGAGATTGTGCTTTGCACACCTCCACAAAAAGATGGCAATTTACCCAACGAAGTACTGTTTGCAGCCCAACTGTCGGGCATTACCAAAATATTCAAAATTGGTGGAATACAAGCCATTGGTGCCATGGCCTACGGAACCGAAAGTGTACCCAAGGTGTACAAAATTTTTGGCCCCGGCAACCAATATGTAACAGCCGCCAAGCAGTTGGTAAGCATGAGCGACGTGTCTATCGATATGCCTGCAGGTCCAAGTGAAGCGGCTGTTATGGCTGACGAAACCGCCAACGCTGCTTTTGTTGCCTCCGACCTGCTTTCACAAGCTGAACACGGCGCCGATAGCCAGGTAATTTTGGTAACAACGTCAGAAAAACTTATTGACGAAGTTCAAGTTGAATTGGAAAAGCAACTTAAAGTGTTGCCCCGAATAGATTATGCACTGAAAGCACTTGAAAACAGCCGCATCTTTTTAGTAAAAACCGAACAGGAAATGATTGACATGATGAACTTGTATGCGGCTGAGCACCTTATCATTCAAATGAGAAACTATACCGAAGTAGCCGAAAAAATCATCAATGCAGGCTCAATTTTCCTTGGAAGTTATACGCCCGAAAGTGCCGGCGATTATGCCTCGGGCACCAATCACACCCTGCCAACCAACGGCTGGGCAAAAAGTTACAGCGGTGTAAACCTCGACAGCTTTATCCGCAAAATCACCTTTCAGGAAATCACGCAAGAAGGCATACAAAACCTTGGCCCGGTTATCGAACAAATGGCCGAAGCGGAAAGTTTATTTGCCCATAAGAATGCAGCAACGTTGAGGATGACCCCCCAACCCCCTAAAGGGGACTAAAGAAACTACCAAATTTGAAAAATTGTACATTATAAATTGAGAAATATGAACAACAATTACAATAACAAAAACACCCAAAATCCCCCCTTTAGGGGGTTAGGGGGTAGTCAAGCCCCCCCTTCAGGGGGTTGGGAGGTGAGTTCTCTTCTTCGCCCCAACATACGCAACCTCAAACCCTACTCCTCTGCCCGCGACGAGTTTAGCGGCAGTGCTTCGGTATATCTCGATGCCAATGAAAACCCATACGATACGGGCTACAATCGTTACCCCGACCCATATCAAATGGAGGTTAAAAAGCGTATTGCCGAAATAAAAGGAACACAAACCAGGCAAATATTTTTGGGCAACGGCAGCGACGAACCCATCGACTTGCTCTTGCGGGCTTTTTGTAACCCGGGAGTTGACAATGTGTTGGCCATTGAGCCATCGTACGGCATGTACACGGTTTCGGCAGGCATAAACGATGTGGAAGTGAAAAAAGTGCTGCTTAGCGAAAACTTTGAGCTCGATAGCCAAAACTTGCTCAATGCAGCAAACAAAAAAACGAAACTGGTTTTTCTGTGTTCGCCCAACAACCCATCGGG
>JAFGGY010000042.1 GCA_016930365.1 Prolixibacteraceae bacterium
GGAGAGTCAGGGATTCGAACCCTGGAAGCCCTTTTGGAGCTTACACACTTTCCAGGCGTGCGCCTTCGACCACTCGGCCAACTCTCCTTTTTTTTATTTACAAGCTGTAAAAAAATTTGGTGCGAAAATTACTAAAAATATTTTAATTGCAAGGGTTCAAATGGTTATTTCTCCCCGTATTGGCTTATTTAATTCCGCCATAACTTCGTAGGTTTCGAATTTCTTGCCAAAAAGGTACATCATTTTTGTTACAGCAGCTTCGGTTGTAAGGTCCCTGCCGCTTATTACCCCGGCATTCTCTAACTCAATGCTGGTTTCATATACGCCCATTTCTACACTTCCCTCGGCACACTGGGTAACATTTAGTACAACAATGCCTTTTTTTCGGGCATTTTTAATAGCTTCGATAAACCAGCTGTAGTTTGGGGCATTTCCGGCCCCGTAAGTCTCTAAAACTACCCCGCGTAGCCCGTCGATGTTAAATACGGCTTCCACTACTTTTTTGCTTATGCCGGGGAAAATTTTCAATATGGCAACATCGGTGTTCAGGTTTTTTTCTGCCCTGAATTTTTTTGTTGTGTCGGGAACGTGTATCAGGTGGGTATTGTACTTAATATGGACCCCTATTTCTGCCAATGGTGGAAAATTGTATGACTGGAAGGCTTTAAATTCTTCGGCATTGAATTTATACGTGCGGTTGCCCCTGAACAGTTTGCTTTGAAAAAACACGCAAACTTCGGGTACAATGGGGGAGCCATCTTTGCGGGCAGCAGCAATTTCCAGTGCCGATATAAGGTTTTCTTTTGCATCGGTGCGCAACGAACCAACAGGTAATTGCGAACCGGTAAAAATTACGGGCTTGGACAGGTTTTCGAGCATAAAGCTCAATGCCGATGCCGAATACGACATGGTGTCGGTGCCATGCAATACTACAAAACCATCGTATTTATCGTAATTTTCTTCGATTGCCGATGCCATTTTTATCCATTCTTCGGGATTTACATTTGCCGAATCGAATGGTGTTTTAAAAGTATGCGACGATATTAAATAATTGGCCTTTGCCAGCTCCGGTATTTCGTCCATAATATGGTTGAAGGGCAAAGGGCGCAATGTGCCAGTTGCCTCATCGCGTACCATGCCAATAGTACCGCCTGTATAAATAATAAGAATTGTAGCCTTTTCGTGGTTCATATTTTAAAAATATGGCTTGCGTTGTTTGTTGTGATATCGGCAACCTCTTCAACTTTTACACCCTTAATGCCGGCAATTTTTTCGGCTATAAGTTCTATATAGGCACTTTCGTTGCGTTTGCCCCTGTAAGGCATAGGGGCAAGGTACGGAGAATCTGTTTCGAGTACAATATGATTTAAATCAATTTCTTTCACAGTAACGGCCAGGGGCGAGTTTTTAAACGTCACCACTCCGCCGATACCGGCCTTAAAGCCCATTTCCACAACCTGCATAGCTTGTTTGGCAGTACCCGAAAAGGCGTGGAATATACCGTTATAGAATGGGGCATTTATATCTTTCAGGCATTCCAGTATTTCACCGAACGATTCGCGGGCATGTACCACTATGGGGAGGTTTTTTTTTAAGGCAAACTGTACCTGCTGTTTAAAAGCTTCTTTTTGCTGTTCGAAATAGGTTTTGTCCCAGTATAAATCGATGCCGGTTTCTCCTATTCCGTAATAGGTGTTTTGGCTGAATGTGCTAAAAATTTGCTGGAGTTCATCTTCAAAATTGTTTTTTACATGGGTAGGGTGGAGGCCCGCCAGGGGAAAGCAGTTTGCCGGGAAGCTTATAGCCATCTGCATCATGGGACCTATGGAGGCTGAATCGATATTCGGGAGAACCATTTTATTTACACCGGCCTTTATTGCCCTTGCAATACATTCGTTACGGTCGTTGTCGAATTGTGGAAGGTACAGGTGCGAATGTGTATCGGTAAAGCTCATTAATTAAATATTTTGAGGTGATGTTGAATTAAACAAACATTCCTTGGGGTCTTTTATGTTCTTATGCTGGTAAACAATTTGTTATGCAATTTTAAAGGTTTTCCCGGGCATGGCCTTAACAATGCCTTTGAATTCCATGTTTAGCAAAGTGGCCGAAATTTTCGACACGGGTTGCTTTATCAGGCGCGAAAGTTCGTCGATCGAAACATGCTGTGCTTTGCGTATAGCTTCGAACAGCATGTTTTCGTCTTCCGGCAGGTTTTCGAAAAGGGTTTGCTGGACAGGTGCAGGCGAATTTTTTACATCCCAGCAAAGTGCAGCAACAATATCGCCGGCCGATTCAGTAAGGGTAGCCTTGTTTTGTTTAATTAGTTCGTGGCAGCCTTTCGAAGCGGGGTCGCCAACCCTGCCGGGAAAGGCAAAAACATCGCGGTTGTATGAATTTGCCATATCGGCTGTAATAAGTGCCCCGCCTTTTTGCCCCGACTCTACTACTATGGTGGCATCCGACAGACCGGCAATAATACGGTTGCGGCTTACGAAATTGCCCGGATCGGGTTTTTTCTGCGAAGTAAATTCCGATACCAGCGCCCCATTTTCCAGCACCTGGTGAATGTATTTCCGGTGAAGCGATGGATAAACCTGTTCAAGGCCATGCCCGAAAACGGCCACCGTTGGCACTTTCGATTTTATGGCAGCCTTGTGCGCGGCTATATCGATGCCATATGCAAACCCGCTCACAATAAGTATATCGGGGAACAATGCCGCAAGGTCGGCAACGAGCTTCTCGCACAGGGTATCGCCATAAACGGTAGAGCGCCTGGTGCCCACTATGCTTACCGATTTGGCCGCGTTAAAGGCATAACTTCCTTTGTAATAAAATATTATTGGCGAATCGTCGCATTCCTTAAGCCTCCAGGGGTATTCTTTGTCTAAATAGAAAACGGCAATAATATTGTTTTTTGCAATAAATTGAATTTCTTTTTCGGCCTCGTTTAATATGTTTTTAAAGTCGATGTTCGAAAGTATTCCTTCGCCAATGCCCGGAACTTTTGCAAGATGGGCCTTTTTTTCGGTAAAAACAGCTTGAGCACTCCCGGTATATGCCACCAAAGCCCTTGCCAGCCTGGGGCCAATGCGGGGCAACAACGATAAGGCTATTTTGTAAACCGCGCTTTCGTCCATACTAAACTATTGGCTAACTTTTATTGTAACGATTGAGTGTGGTGGTTATTTTTTTGATTTCTTCCTGGCTCAACAGGCTAAGGCAAACCGGTGGATATTTTGCCTCTTTGTTACGAATATGCCGGTGCAGTGTTATTTTTGTTTTCATGCCCCAGATCTTCTTTTCAATAGAGTATGACACAAATTCTGCTTTGGGCATTTCAATAAGGTTTTTTCTGCTGTTAAAATAGCCAAGCGAAAAATAGCGCAAGGTAATTTTATCGCCTTCATCGCTGAAATAAATATAATTCAGTTGTAAAACCCCTTCGGCAATGGCATACAAAACAAATACCGCGCACATGGCCAGTGCCCATTGGTACTTGTTCAGGCCGAGCCAGGTGTTTGGCATTTTGCTTAAAAGTATAACAAGCAATACTCCAATGCCAAAAACCAATAAAATAACCAGGCGGCGCAAATGCGTAAGAAAAACTTTTTTTTCGGTATCGACAATCATGTTCGAAAGTTGTTTAATGTCCAAAAATAAGTTTAAACTACAATATTGTCAAAGATTTCGATATGAGAAATTAATTATTGCCTGAACAATACAATAAAGTTAACGCTTTGCTGCAAAGAAACTTTGTATCAGCTGCCGGCATTCATTTTCAAGAATTCCTTGAACAATTGTTGTTTTTGGGTGCAAAAGGGGCTGGTTAATAAGCGAAAAGCCGCGTTTTTCATCGAAGGCCCCAAAAACAATTTCCGAAACCTGCGACCAGAAAAGCGCACCGGCACACATTACACAAGGTTCGAGGGTAACATATAGTGTACAGCCCGTAAGGTATTTGCCCCCAATGGCGTTTGTTGCTGCTGTAATAGCCTGCATTTCGGCATGGGCAGTAACATCGTTCAGGGTTTCGGTTAAATTGTGTGCCCTGGCTAAAACAACATTTCTGGCAACAATTACCGCCCCTACGGGCACTTCGTCTTTTTCAAAGGCCTTACGGGCTTCTTTTAAGGCTTCTTTCATGAAAAATTCATGAGAAAACAACACTGGTTCCATAAAATTGAATTCTGTCAGTTATCGGGCACAAATTTCTTTATATCTTCGTGACCTGAACCAAAAATAGGCATAAAAATGTACAGGACGCACACTTGTGGAGAATTAAACCTTTCGGCAGCAGGGAAAAAAGTAGTTTTAAGCGGTTGGGTACAGCGTTCGCGCGACCTGGGCGGAATGACTTTTATCGATCTTCGCGACAGGTACGGCATTACCCAGCTGGCATTTAATACCGATACCAATAAAGCCCTGTGCGACGAAGCCCGTAAACTGGGCCGTGAATTTGTGATTCAGGCCGAAGGGGTTGTTGCAGAGAGGCATAGCAAAAACAACAAAATACCAACTGGCGAAATTGAAATTGTTGTGGATAAAATTACTGTGCTTAACCCGGCAGAAACCCCTCCGTTTACCATCGAAAACGAAACCGATGGCGGCGATGAGCTAAGAATGAAATACCGCTACCTCGATATTCGCCGGAACCCTGTACGCGATAATTTAATATTAAGGCACAAAATGGCACAGGAAACACGTAAGTACCTGAGCCAGCAACAATTTCTTGAAGTGGAAACCCCTGTGCTGATAAAATCGACACCCGAAGGGGCCCGCGATTTTATTGTGCCCTCGCGCATGAATGCCGGACAGTTTTATGCCCTGCCCCAATCGCCACAAACATTTAAGCAGCTTTTAATGGTTGCTGGTATCGACAGGTATTTTCAGATTGTAAAATGCTTCCGCGACGAAGATTTGCGTGCCGACCGCCAGCCGGAGTTTACGCAAATCGACTGCGAAATGGCCTTTATCGAACAGGAAGATATTTTAAACACATTCGAAGGTTTAATTAAACACCTTTTTCGCTCTGTGCTTGAAGTGGAATTCGAAGGGCCTTTCCCCCGTATGACTTACGACGAAGCTATGGGCCGCTACGGCAACGATAAGCCAGACATACGCTTTGGGATGCGCATTCGCGACCTTACCGGCATTGCTAAAGGCAAAGACTTTAAAGTTTTCGACAGCGCCGAATACATTGGAGGCATAAATGCCAATGGTTGCTCCGAATATACCCGCAAACAGCTCGATGAACTTACGGAGTTTGTTACACGTCCGCAGGTTGGGGCTAAAGGTTTGGTTTGGGTTAAATTTAATACCGATGGCACATTAAAATCAACAATCGATAAATTTTACACCGAGGATGAACTAAAGAAATGGGGCGAAAAATTCAATGCTAAACCGGGCGATTTGATCCTGATTCTTGCCGGCGGAAAATTACCGACTTTAAAAGCATTGGGCGAGCTGAGGCTTGAAATGGGCAGCCGCCTGAATCTTCGAAACAAAAATACTTTTGCCCCGCTATGGGTTATCGATTTTCCTTTACTGGAGTGGGACGAGGAGGCTAAACGTTTTTTCGCCATGCACCACCCGTTTACTTCGCCCAAGCCCGAAGATTTTTCGAAACTCGACACAACACCCGGCGATGTAAGGGCAAATGCCTACGATATGGTTATTAACGGGGTTGAAGTTGGAGGTGGTTCAATTCGAATACACGATCAGAAACTGCAGAAAAAAATGTTCCAAACCCTCGGCTTTACCGACGAAGAGGCCGAAGCACAGTTTGGCTTTTTGATGAATGCTTTCCGTTTTGGCGCCCCACCCCACGGGGGCATTGCCTTTGGCTTCGACAGGTTAACCTCGCTCTTTGCCGGATTGGACTCGATTCGCGATGTTATTGCCTTTCCGAAAAACAACTCAGGCCGCGACATTATGATCGACTCCCCGGCGCCGGTAGCACAGGCAGCATTGGACGAATTAAGCCTGAACGTGGTAAAAAAAGGATAAAAACGTTTTTAAAATATAACTAGCTGCATTCCTTCGGGGGTGCAGCTTTTTTTGTGTGTAAGCTAATCCTTCGAGCGGTTTTCAACCCTCGAAGGGTTGTGTGTTGGCTTTTTGTGTGTTTGCTTTTGAGAGCGGTTTCCAACCCTCGAAGGGTTGTGTGTTGGCTTTTTGTGTGTTTGCTTTTGAGAGCGGTCTTCAACCCTCGAAGGATTATGCGTTGGCTTTTTGTGTGTTGCTTTTGAGAGCGGTTTTCAACCCTCGAAGGGTTGTGTGTTGGCTTTATGTGTGTTTGCTTTTGAGAGCGGTTTCCAACCCTCGAAGGGTTGTGTGTTGGCTTTTTGTGTGTTTGCTCCTGCGAGCGGTTAAAAACCCTCGCAGGATTGCAGTGGGCTAGTTTCATACCCTCAAAAGATATTTCAATCCAACATGTACTTTTACAATGGAGTTCTCTTTTCTATGGTTATATAAGCTTTCCTCGAAAATACCTTGTTACTGTTTGCTTCTATGTAACTTATTTTTTACTTTAGGGAACTATCGGAATAAGTAAAAAAAAGTGACATTACTGCCGCTTTAATTGTTTTGTTCGCGGGTTGTTTAAAGATATATAAGGTACTCACGAAATATTTGGATAAAAAAATGCCTCCCGATTTATGGCTGAGAGGCTTACCAAATGTTTTCACAACGGAATAATCCTTATTGTGATTTGCTTCATTCTGAAAACTAAAGTAATTAAAAATATTTTAACCGCAATCTGTTATGAAAAAAATTCTAGGGCTCGATTTAGGTACAAATTCTATTGGGTGGGCTTTAGTAAATGAAGCTGAAACTGAAAGTGAAGAATCATCTATTGTAAAAATGGGGGTAAGGGTAAACCCATTAACAGTTGATGAATTAACAAACTTTGAAAAAGGTAAAAGCATTACCACAAATGCCGATAGAACACTAAAAAGAAGCGCAAGAAGAAATCTACAGCGCTACAAATTGCGTCGCGATGCGTTAATTAAAATTCTTAAATCAAATAAATTATTGACTTCTGATTCCATACTTTCAGAAGAAGGCAACAAAACCACTTTTGAGACATACAGATTAAGAGCTATAGCAGTTACCGGGAAAATTTCACTTGAAGAATTTGGAAGGGTATTGCTAATGATAAACAAAAAGCGCGGTTATAAAAGCAGTAGAAAAGCAAAATCGCCGGAGGAAGGCCAACTAATTGATGGGATGGAGATTGCAAAGAAAATGTACGAGCAAAATCTAACACCAGGGCAGTTTGTCCTGGAACTATTAAAAGATGGAAAGAAATACATACCCGACTTCTATCGCTCTGACTTACAAGCCGAATTTGACAGAATTTGGAATTTCCAGAAACAATTTTTTCCCAATATACTCACCGACGAATTTAAAACACAAATATCTGGTAAAGGGAAACTAAACACATCAAAAATATTTCTTGGAAGATATGGAATTTATACCGCCGAGAACAAGGGTGCCGATAAAAAAAAGCAAACATATATCTGGCGTGTCGATGCATTAAGCAAGCAGCTTACAAAAGAAGAAGTTGCTTTTGTTATTAGCGATTTGAACGGTATAATTACAAGTTCCAGCGGATATTTAGGTGCAATCAGCGATCGTAGCAAAGAATTACACTTCAACAAACAAACAGTCGGTCAATACCTGATGAGCCAACTGGAAAAGGATCCAAATTTCAGTTTAAAGAATAAAGTTTTTTACAGGCAGGATTATTTAGACGAATTTAATACCCTGTGGGAAACACAATCAAAGTTCCATAAAGAATTAACAGAAGAGTTAAAATCGGAAATCCGCGATGTGGTTATTTTCTATCAAAGGCGCTTAAAAAGCCAGAAAGGCTTAATCAGTTTTTGCGAATTGGAAAATAAGCAGATTGTGGTTGAGAAAGATGGCAAGAAAAAAACTAAAACTATTGGCTTAAGGGTTTGTCCAAAGTCATCGCCACTTTTTCAGGAATTTAAAATCTGGCAAATACTTAACAATATTGAAGTTAAACAAAAAAGGGGAAGCGAAAACCGATTGTTAAATCAGGAAGAAAAAGAATTATTATTTGATGAATTGTCCATTAAAGAAAAACAATCTAAAGATCAAGCTTTAAAAATACTTTTCAAGAACTATAAAGAGTTGGATTTAAATTATAAGAATATCGAGGGCGACAAAACTCAATTTGCTTTTTTTCAGGCATATCAACAAATTGTTGAAAACACAGGTCATGGGGAATACGATTTTTCATCCATGAATGCAGCCGAAACACTTGAATTGGTTCAGAGTGTATTTCACGGGTTGGGATATAAAACCGATTTTTTAACTTTCAACTCAGGACTCGAAGGAAAAGACTTTGAATTTCAGCCTTTTTATAAACTCTGGCATTTGTTGTATTCTTTTGAAGGCGATAATTCGAAAACAGGTAACGAAAAACTTATTGTTAAAATACAGGAACTTACCGGTTTTGATAAGGAAGCTGCTTCTATTGTGTCTGCAATTTCTTTACCTGAAGATTACGGAAGTTTATGTTCCAAGGCAATGCGAAAAATACTGCCTTTTATGAAAGAGGGGAATGAATACAGCCTTGCATGCGAGTATGCAGGTTACAGGCATTCAAAAAGTTCGTTGACAAAAGAAGAAAAAGAAAAAAAAGAACTTCGCGATAAATTGGAAATTTTACCAAAAAATAGTTTGCGAAATCCGGTAGTGGAAAAAATACTTAACCAGATGGTAAATGTCGTTAATTCTGTAGTCGAGAATTTTGAAAAACCCGATGAAATACGCATAGAGTTGGCTCGTGACCTTAAAAAAAGTTCAAAAGAACGGGAAGATTTAACAAAGGCAATAAATAAATCAACTGCCGAACACGAAGAAATAAAACAAATACTTGCTAAAGAGTTCGGGTTTAGCCATATAAGCCGAAACGATATTATCCGGTACAAGCTTTACATAGAACTGGAACCATGTGGTTTTAAAACTTTATACTCAAACACATACATTCCCCGTGAAAAGTTGTTCAGTAAAGATTTCGATATTGAGCATATTATTCCGCAATCCCGCTTATTTGACGATTCTTTTTCGAATAAAACACTCGAAACGAGAAGTATTAATATCGAAAAAGGTAATGAAACGGCAATCGATTTTGTACTGTCCAAATATGGCCAGAAAGGAGTTGAAGAATATTTAGATACATTGGATGACCTGTTTTCTTCACAAAAAATATCAAGGGCCAAATATAACAAACTTAAAATGAAAGGCGCTGACATTCCCGAGGGATTTATCCAAAGAGACTTGCGCGATACGCAATACATTGCAAAAAAGGCCAAATCAATACTTGAGGAATTGGTTAAGGATGTAATATCTACAACAGGTTCAATTACTGACCGTCTTAGAGAAGATTGGCAATTAATAGACGTAATGCAGGAATTGAATTGGGAAAAATATGATAAACTTGGCCTGACAGAAATTATTGAAAACCGTGAAGGGCACAAAATCCGAAGGATTAAGGACTGGACAAAGCGTAACGATCACCGGCATCATGCTATGGACGCCCTCACAATCGCGTTTACAAAGTTAAGCCATATTCAATACCTGAATAACCTTAATGCCCGTAGTGATAAATCGGGGAGCATTTACGGAATAGAGCAAAAAGAATTATATCGCGACACAAACGGAAAAATTAAATTTAAACCGCCCATTCCTTTGCCTGAATTCAGGGCTGAAGCAAAAAAACATTTAGAAAATACGCTAATTTCAATAAAAGCCAAAAACAAAGTTGTTACAAAGAATATTAATTGTAGTAAAACGCAAAATGGCGAAATTAAAAAGACTCAGCTTACACCTAGGGGTCAGCTTCATCTGGAGACTGTTTATGGAAGTATAAAACAATACACCACTCAAGAGCTAAAAGTTGGAGCCGCTTTCACCGAGGAACAAATTTTAAAAGTTGCTAAAAAAAGCTATAGGGATGCCTTACTGGCTCGGCTCCGTGAATTCGACAACGATCCAAAAAAAGCGTTTACCGGTAAAAACAGTCTGGATAAAAACCCGCTTTGGATTGATAAACTCCAAACACAGAAAGTACCCGAAAAAGTAAAGATTGTCGGTATAGAAACGATTTATTCTATTAGAAAAGAAATATCGCCCGATTTAAAAATAGATAAAGTTATCGATGCAAAAGTTAAAGCAGTTTTAGAGGCTAGGTTATTAGAGTTTAACGGCGATAGTAAAAAAGCATTTTCCAATCTCGATGAAAATCCGATTTGGCTTAACAAGGAAAAAAGAATTGCCATAAAACGTGTTACAATAACAGGAGTTAGCAACGCTCAGGCATTGCACGATAAAAAAGATAAAAACGGTAACCTGCTGTTTGATGAAAACGGAAAAAAACAACCTGTAGATTTTGTAAATACTGGCAACAACCACCATGTGGCTGTTTACAGAGATGAAAATGGGAACCTGCAGGAAAATGTAATTTCGTTTTTTGAAGCAACTGCCAGGGCTACACAGGGTTTGCCAGCAATAGACAAAGATTTTAACAAAGATAAAGGCTGGCAGTTTTTATTTAGTATGAAACAAAACGAGTATTTTGTTTTCCCAAACGAACAGACTGGTTTTAACCCAAACGAAATTGACTTACTGAACCCCGAGAATTATAATTTGATAAGCCCGAATTTGTTTAGGGTGCAGAAATTTGGTTCATTACTTTCGGGATTTTGGTTTAGATATCATTTAGAAACAACTGTCAATATTTCCAATGAGTTGAAAGGAATAACTTATAAAGTAATTCAAAGCACAAAAAACCTTGAAAAAATTATTAAAGTCCGAATCAATCACATTGGGCAAATAATTTCAGTTGGGGAGTATTAGTTCTTAAATAATTATTATTAATGTCCACACCACACCAACCCCTTATCCCCGGCCAATACTACCATGTGTTTAACAAATCGGTAGGTGGCGAGTTTTTGTTTAAAAACAGAGAGAACTACCGGTATTTTATGGAGAAATACCGGAAATATATTTCCCCTTTTGCCGACACTCTGGCCTGGTGCCTTATGCCAACGCATTTTCACTTTCTGGTCATGCCTCTTAGCCTTGAAAAGACCTGCGATCCGGACAAGACCTGCGAGGGTTTCAAAACCCTCGCAGGTCTTGCAGGAAAGCCCCTCGTAGAACCAGAAACCGAAGGTTTTGACCTCTCGCGAAAGTTTTCGCACCTTTTCAACTGCTATGCCCAGGCATACAACAAACAAAACAATCGTTCCGGAAGCCTTTTTAAAAACCGGTTTAAGCGTGTGCTCATTGCAAACAACGAGCAATTTCGCAGAACCGTTGTTTACATACACCTTAACCCGGTACACCATAAAATCGAAAGCGATTTCAGAAACTGGAAATTTTCATCCTTTCACGATTTCACAAATGAAACAAATTCATTTCTGAATTGCAAAAAAGTGTTGGAAACATTCGATGGTTTCGATAATTTTCTCTATTGCCACGATAGCAAGCAGGATTACCTGATAAACTTTTTTGAAGAATAAAACCAGTTTTTTATTAGGTATCATAGCCAAATTGTATTAGAAAAGAAAAAATAGTAACTTATTATAAAATAAGCTGCTATGATAAAAAGAACGCTCTGTTTCAGCAATCCCTGTTACCTATCGAAAAAAGACAACCAACTGGTATTTGAGCCAGACAACGGCGCAGAAAGAAAAACAATCCCTATCGAAGATATTGGAATGCTTATTCTCGATAACCAGCAAATTACCATTAGCAATGCTGTTTTAATAGCGCTTATGGACAACAGCGCTGCTGTGCTTACCACAAGTTTCCAGCACATGCCCGAAGGGTTGCTTTTGCCCATGGCCGATCATCACGCTTTTACCGAAAAAGTTAAAAACCAGATCGAAGCCAGCGAGCCCTTGCGAAAAAACCTGTGGCAACAAACCGTAATTGCCAAAATACAAAACCAGGCAGGGTTGCTCAGTAGTTTTGGGGTCGACACCGAAAATATGCGCTACTGGGCATCGCAGGTTAAAAGCGGCGATCCCGACAATTACGAAGCCAGGGCTGCGGCTTATTACTGGGAAAAACTGTTTATATATTCCGACAGGTTCCGCCGGCATCGGCATGGCGATCCGCCCAATAACCTGTTAAACTATGGTTATGCCATTTTAAGGGCGGTTATTGCCCGATCGCTGGTGGGCAGCGGCATGGCTACTTTTTTGGGCATTCACCATAAAAACAAGTACAACCCATATTGCCTTGCCGACGACATTATGGAACCCTACAGGCCTTATGTTGACAGAATTGTAACTGAAATAATTGCCGAAGAAGATACTATTGAAGAACTAACCCCTGCCATAAAAAAGAAAATTCTGGTAATTCCGGCAATCGATATTTTCATCGATAAACAAAACAGCCCCCTGATGGTCGGTGCCCAGCGCACAACAGCTTCACTGATGCAATGTTTCGAGGGAGTGGCCAGAAAAATTATTTATCCTGAATTAACGTGAACTTTAACATCTCGGGATATGCGCAAAATGAGTAAAACAGTTATTGATAAATGAGTTCTTCGAAATTAGAACGATTAAACCAATACAGGATAATGTGGGTATTTGTATTTTTCGATTTGCCTACCGATACAAAAAAAGACAGGCACGACTATGCCCTGTTCCGTAAAAGGTTACAAAAAGACGGGTTTACCATGTTACAGTATAGCATTTACATACGTCATTGCAACAGCAGCGAAAATGCCGATGTGCATATTAAACGGGTAAAAAATTTTCTGCCACCCAAGGGCGAGGTTATTATTTTTACCCTTACCGATAAACAATTCGGCATGATGGAACTATTCCGGGGGGCGGCAATTGCCCAACGACCGGAAACACCGCAACAGCTCGAGCTTTTTTAAAACAGATCTTTGCACCCAAAAAGAAAAAACCGCCCCGGAAAACTCCGAAAGCGGTTTTTTAACACAGTTTTTTAGTTCTGATTTTCGATTTAAAGAATTGGTTTTCAATAAAATCTTTGCAGCAATACTGTGTCAAAGATCGTTAAACCAAAGAATGAAAGCAAATCACAACGGTTAATCTGTACAGGAACATCAACCTGCTACTGTGTCAAAGATCGTTAAACCAAAGAATGAAAGCAAATCACAACTATCATTCCTGAATAGTCTTTGTCGTCTCCACTGTGTCAAAGATCGTTAAACCAAAGAATGAAAGCAAATCACAACTCGACTGTCATAGGCTTGGATTGGTAAGCTACTGTGTCAAAGATCGTTAAACCAAAGAATGAAAGCAAATCACAACTTTCAAACACAATACAAATATAATCATATAACTGTGTCAAAGATCGTTAAACCAAAGAATGAAAGCAAATCACAACTTGACGCAAGCGACACAAAACGTAAATGTAACTGTGTCAAAGATCGTTAAACCAAAGAATGAAAGCAAATCACAACTCGGCAGCATCACTAACTGCAACGCTTTCAACTGTGTCAAAGATCGTTAAACCAAAGAATGAAAGCAAATCACAACAGAGGCAGTGTTTGTGGCTGTAAACGATACACTGTGTCAAAGATCGTTAAACCAAAGAATGAAAGCAAATCACAACTGGCTGCCTATGTTTCTTTCGTTTATTCTAACTGTGTCAAAGATCGTTAAACCAAAGAATGAAAGCAAATCACAACTTCGAGGTTCGATTGTACCAGCGTGGCGTAACTGTGTCAAAGATCGTTAAACCAAAGAATGAAAGCAAATCACAACTGGATTTCCGCGACCGCATTCTCGACATCGAACTGTGTCAAAGATCGTTAAACCAAAGAATGAAAGCAAATCACAACCACGCCATCGAACGAACGTTCGCGCCGAATACTGTGTCAAAGATCGTTAAACCAAAGAATGAAAGCAAATCACAACTAAGCATTTACACTTAAATTGCTGGCAGGTACTGTGTCAAAGATCGTTAAACCAAAGAATGAAAGCAAATCACAACTTAAAAGAAGTGGCCGCCACGTCAAAAACAACTGTGTCAAAGATCGTTAAACCAAAGAATGAAAGCAAATCACAACAATTCATTAACCATATTCTGCTCCCAATCGACTGTGTCAAAGATCGTTAAACCAAAGAATGAAAGCAAATCACAACCGTAAGTTAATGGGTAAAGTCGGCGGTAAAACTGTGTCAAAGATCGTTAAACCCGGACTTTAAGGCAACAGCAAAAGAAAATATGTTTCAATCCACGCGCCCACGCGGGGCGCGACTCAGTCAACACCGCCGGACATTTAACTCCATGAAGTTTCAATCCACGCGCCCACGCGGGGCGCGACGTTGCCAAAGTAGGCATACATATAGGTGGTGTCGTTTCAATCCACGCGCCCACGCGGGGCGCGACTAGCTTGATTGTATGCGAGGGAGTTATATAGTGCGTTTCAATCCACGCGCCCACGCGGGGCGCGACACGAGTAATAATTTATGAAAATACAAAGATTTATGTTTCAATCCACGCGCCCACGCGGGGCGCGACTGAAAGCCCTTCAGATTTATGATAATCATTGATTGTTTCAATCCACGCGCCCACGCGGGGCGCGACAGCCAAAGATTGAAAAAAAACCTAAAATAAGCGAGTTTCAATCCACGCGCCCACGCGGGGCGCGACCACCGTAAACATTGGAGCCGATCTAATAGCATTGTTTCAATCCACGCGCCCACGCGGGGCGCGACCCATGTTTTCGACGCTGTCGTCGATTGCTTTTATTGTTTCAATCCACGCGCCCACGCGGGGCGCGACTTGAAGTCGCCTACCTCTAAGTACAGGGTTGAGTTTCAATCCACGCGCCCACGCGGGGCGCGACCAGCCGTCTATATTATCAATGCACTATACATCGGTTTCAATCCACGCGCCCACGCGGGGCGCGACTTCTGGGTTGGTTCCGCGCCCCCGTGGTTTGGGGTTTCAATCCACGCGCCCACGCGGGGCGCGACACACAACGCCCTTAAAACACTAAAGGCTTATATGTTTCAATCCACGCGCCCACGCGGGGCGCGACACGTTCCAACAAACATATATAATAAACTAATAATGTTTCAATCCACGCGCCCACGCGGGGCGCGACTTCTGGGTTGGTTCCGCGCCCCCGTGGTTTGGGTGTTTCAATCCACGCGCCCACGCGGGGCGCGACTTTAACTACACCAGGGGCTTAATCATGGAAGCTGTTTCAATCCACGCGCCCACGCGGGGCGCGACCCTATGCTTTGAAAAGATAAAATCGGTTGAGGATGTTTCAATCCACGCGCCCACGCGGGGCGCGACTTTTGCCAAACGCTCCAATAAAAGAACTATGTACGTTTCAATCCACGCGCCCACGCGGGGCGCGACATCAAAACCATCATTTTCGGCAAGTTCATTTAATGTTTCAATCCACGCGCCCACGCGGGGCGCGACATAAAGTTTATTAAACAAATACCCGATAAGATATGTTTCAATCCACGCGCCCACGCGGGGCGCGACTTTCTTGTAAAACAGTTAGGCTACGTTCTAAGCGTGTTTCAATCCACGCGCCCACGCGGGGCGCGACAAAATTAACGAGGATTCTTGCCGTATAAGTAAAGTTTCAATCCACGCGCCCACGCGGGGCGCGACACACGCCGGGTTACCATATATATTAATGGAAAAGTTTCAATCCACGCGCCCACGCGGGGCGCGACCGTATGCTGTGCAAATATTTGAAATTCTTTAATTTAAGCAATAGTTTTCGCGAAACATTTTTTACCTTTTTTAATTATTTTTGTTTTACCTCAATGCTATCCTTAAGGCATTGTTGCACAGTGCATGCGATACATGCCTGTTTTTTGCATAGCATTGGGTTCGCGGAAATTAAACAATCAAGGTACCTTCAATGTCAAATGCAGTTTCCCTGCCTTCGTGATCCACCCGCTTTTGCCAGTTGTTGCCCAGAAAATAGAACCTCAGGCTGTCTTTTTCTTTGTCGATTATATTTACCAGTCGGTATTTTAATGCAGCAAACAAAGCTGGATCAATATTGCATTCGAAAACACTGTTTTGTACACGTTGTCCGTAGTTTTTGCATTCTTTTGCAACTTTCCTCAGTCTTTTCCTTCCGGCACTGGTTATCGTTTCCACATCATAGGTTATTAACACCATCATAATTTTCTAATTGTTATTTCCATACAAAAACCGGGTAATTGTCTAAATCGCCCCTTATAAAACGAGCCATAAGCAGGGCTTGTGAATAGGGCAACAAACCAACCGGAATTGTTTCATGAAGAAACGGATGTTGAATTTCTTCTTGTTTGCGTTTCTGCCATGCTGTCAAAACTTCCTTTCTGGCGTTGTCCTTTAAAATAAAATTATAATCATCGTGCTGAATAAAATCTGAGGAAGCAATCTGTTTTCGGTTTATTATGGACAATACCAGACGGTCGGCAATATATGGTCTGAATTCTTCCATCATATCGAGTGCCAGGCTTGGCCTTCCGGGCCTGTCAACATGAAAAAAGCCAACATAGGGGTCAAGTCCAACACTTTCGAGAGCCGATTGCACCTCGTGTGCCAATAATGTATAAACAAACGATAACAGGGCATTTACCTTGTCTTTGGGCGGCCTGCGGCTTCTACCATTCATTCTAAATTCATCTTTCTGGCTAACAATTAAAAAATTAAAAACCCCAAAATAGGTGTTTGCAGCATCTCCTTCCAGTCCCCTAAGAGTTTCAGGTGAATCTGCTTTTAATACTTGCTTTTGTCGAAGAGAAAGAATCTCTGATGCTTCACTTAAGCTCTTTCTGTTAGACTCATTGCCATGATCCCGCAAAGCACGTTGAACAACATTCCGTGAGTTGGCAATTTTACCGGCAATAATGATTCTTGAAATATCGAGCGATTTCTGGTTATCATCGGCCCAGCGATATTGCTTTCTTCTTAGTAGTACATTCCCCTTGACAGGCCCGGAAATACGACCCTGAAAATGTCCGTGTTCGGTTAGGAAAGTAAGTGAAACGTTTCTTTCAGCACAAAGCGCCATAAGTGCCGGACTGGCACCACTGTAACCGAAACATACAATTCCTTCGATATTGTGAACCGGAATACGGAACCGTTCGGAATCATTGACCCGGATTACAACATTTTCTCCATCTTTAGCCAGATAGGAGTCTGGAGAAGTAACATAAAGTGTATTTAGTAATTTTCGCATAATACAACCTTATTAAATTTCTAAAACATCGTTAAGGTAGTCCGTAGCCCTTTCTGGACGCGATAATCGAACAGGTAAGCAAATATCGAACAACGAACACGAACGGCAATGTGGCTTATAAACAGGTTGAGGACTTACACCATTGGTATATAGTTCGTGCATTCTCTCTGCCAGGCTGGTTACCCTGCTGCGTAATTTTTCATCGAAGCAAATCTCAAGCCTGTGCCTGATCTCACCATAATAAAGAAAGCCTTCGCTAATTCGGATCGCGTACAATTCTTCAAGGCACATAGCCTGGGCACACAATTGTACTTCGTCGCGATCATCTGGTTTGGGTTTTCCCCGCTTGTATTCTATCGGCAAAGGCTGCCAAAGGCCATCCTTTCCGGGCAGTGAAATGCTGTTTTGTTTCGAATCGGTTTGAAGGAATTCTACCACATCGGCACAACCGGCTAACCCGAGCCGAAATGAAACAAGTGGCACCGACCTGTGCATGGTTGAATGACCAGATTTGGTTTTTATTAAAGGATCATCAACCCGGCTATGTAATTGCTTTCCTTCTACAGTTAACACATTCTCATGCCATTGCTGCTCAATATGGATCAACGCCCATTGCCTTTCGCAAAAAGCAATGTGCTGGATGCCTGAAAGCATTAATAAATCATTGTTTGAATAGATGCTCATTCTTTTTTCGGGTTTAGAGACTTTAGTTTTTTTATTTCCCTGTCGAAGTCTGATTCAAACAACCTGTCCCTAATAACCTGATATTTTTCCAATTCTTTTTCGGCCAACTTTTGGGCAATTTCGTGCGAAATCTTGCCCTGGTGTTTTAATACTTCATGCTCATTGAATTTTAGAAATGCATCGAGTTTCTCTACCCAGTCTTTCATGGTCATTACTATTCGCTTTTGAGCTTGAACTTCAGCATAGTCGAGGTACATGCTAACTATGCGGTTTAATCCGTCTAATTCTTTCTCGTTCAAATAGTTTTTGGCAATGCCAACATCGTTTCTCCGAATTTTGCCCTGCGGTGCATTTTTCCAGTTAGTAAGTCCCATGTTTTGCTTTGAACTATCGACTCGCGAGGCGATGATTTCGGCAGCAGTTTGCCCCGTAATGGCCCAATGCAGCTTGTTTTGTACTGTAGCAAAAAAATCTTTGGTTATTTGGGCATCTACATTGTAATCGGCACTGCACTGCGAATATATGTCGGTAATTTTCTGGTAAAAACGCCTTTCGCTGCTGCGAATATCTCGAATGCGGGCTAGTTGTTCATCGAAATAGTCTTTTCCGAATAGATTTTGCGGGTTTTTCAGCCGCTCATCGTCCATGGTAAAGCCTTTAATAATGTATTCTTTAAGCCTTTCGGTAGCCCAAATGCGAAAATGCGTGGCCTGTTGGCTGTTAACCCGATAACCAACTGATATAATAGCATCGAGGTTGTAAAACTGTGTATTGTAGGTTTTACCATCTGAAGCAGTATGTGCAATTTTTGCACATACTGAACCTTCCTGTAATTCATTTGATTGAAAGA
>JAFGGY010000043.1 GCA_016930365.1 Prolixibacteraceae bacterium
CGGGATGCTCTGAACCAGCTGAGCTAATCGCCCTAATGTTAAAAATAAATCAATTGAACGTGTGTGGGCGATATAGGATTCGAACCTATGACCCCTTGGGTGTAAACCAAGTGCTCTGAACCAGCTGAGCTAATCGCCCCTATGCTTTTTTAAAAGCGATGCAAATATAAAGCAATGTTTCATTTCGACAAACAGAAAGTGATTTTTTTATCAGAAAACGAATAAAAAAAGGGAGTCTAAAGCAATGACTCCCTATAATTCAATTTTTTATAGCTTGAAAAATTATTGTGCAATCAGTTCTTGTGCTCTATCTAAAATTGAGGTGTCATCAAGTAAAACAATTCCCCCATCAGGGCCGGGTTCGGTATGAATACCAACTGATTTGCCATTTTCATAGTTTGCTCCTCCGAAGTAATTCCTGACGGTTTCAACTTCAACACCAAATTCATCGGCTAGTTTTTTCATTGCACCGTCAGGTAGGCTGTCTTTAATCTTTCGAAGTTCATTGAATGTTATTTTTTTTGTCATGGCATGAATTTTTATTGGTTAGAAAATAACGTTTACTTTACAATCGTGAACCCTAAATTTAAAAGATTATTTGTAATTCGGAAGTATTTTAAAGCATGAAAAATTCTTTTTTAGCAATTTTTCACGAATAGCATAAGTATTTTTCACAGTAAAGCATTGCCTTGAAGGGATTAGCAATAATTTGACTTTAAAAACCAGCAATCTGTTTTATATGGCTTTTTAACATTATTTAATAAATTGTGTATCGAAATGAATTTTGACAATTATAAATCGCTTGTTGCATTTCAGGTCTGAAATTTTTAGTGAAAAGTTTGGTGTTGTTTCGGCTTGGATAAACACGATTTGACATAAATATGAAAATTAGCTCATTTTCAGGGTCTGCCCAGGCAAATGTTCCGGTAAAACCACTATGTCCAAAGCTTTTTTCGCTCACTGATATAGCTGGATACGCATCAGTCAATTTTTTTGAAGCATTATCAATGTATGGCTTATCAAATCCTAAGCCTCTGCGATTTTCATTTTTAGGGTACTGAATACGCGTAAATTCTTCTACTGTTGTTGGTTTTAAATAATTAAAATCGCCAAAACTGCCTTTTTGTAGGTAAAATTGCATAATCTTGGCCAAGTCGTTTGTGTTGCCAAATAAACCTGCATGCCCCGATACACCACCCATTAAAGCAGCGCCCTCATCGTGAACAAAACCCTGTACTAATTCTTTTCGAAAAAGTAAATCAAGCTCAGTTGGCACAATATTATTAATATTAAATGTTTGATATGGTTTATAACCAACACTTGTTGCTCCCAAAGGTGTTAAAAAGTTATACTTCAAATTGTGTTCATAATTTATTTTTGTTAAATGTTCCAGTAAATCAGGCATCAAATAAAAGGCAAGCCCCGAATATACGTAATCATTAGTTCGTAACAATTTACTGTCTCTTATCATGCTTAACATTTGATTCCTGTATAAATTGTTGACGAACAGTGAATTCGACATGCGTACAGAAAAGTCTCTGGTAGGATTAGTCCGAATAATTTTTCGACGATCTGTGGGATCTTTTAGGTTGACATCCAGATAAAAAGCTATCCAAGAACGTAAACGTGCTTGGTGGGCAAGCACTTCACGAAAAGTAAAAAAGGCCTTGTCCGTATTTTGAAAATCGGGCCAATACAAGCTAAAAGGTGCATCAAGATTGATTAGAGAATCTTCAACCGCTTTCATTATTAATGGTAAAGGCCCGGTTATTTTCGTCAGTGAAGCCCAATCGTAAACATGCTCTTTTGCTAACGGAACAATACTGTCGTATGTGAAATAGCCATAAGGTTTATGAAAAATTACTTTTCCTTGTTTTGCAATCAGAACCTGGCATCCCGGGAAAATTGTATCCCGAATCCCATCGTGTGCAAATCGATTAATGGTTTTCATCAGCGAATCTGAATCGAAACCGGCTTCCTCGGGTATCGTATATTTTAATCGTCCTGATGCCGATACCTCTAAGCCATGCCCTTGGGCGTACTTGCCGGCAATACTTACAGGAAGTTTACCATCGGCACCTATAGCTCCAAAAATAAGCTGTGCCGCATATTCCTGGTAATATTCGTGCGAACCGTATCCCAAAACAATGGCTTTGGCGTTATCAATTCCCCGATAATATTGAATGGAATATGGATTGGCAAAATAAGCCAGGATACTTTGCTTATAAGTCGCAATTTTATTCACTGCTTCAATATGTATATCTCGAACTCCAAAATGATTCCCGGCCGAAAGATTTGTTCCGAAAACACCCACTACGAGCAGGTTGTATGCTTTCAGTTTACCTAACAGTGTGTTCAGGTCGGCCATCGAAGCATCGTTCCCCAGGTGAAAATTATCAATATTGGTGTAATTTGAGAGCATAATCTGAAACGCAGTTTCTTCTTTGCTGCCTACCGAAATCGATGCTATTCGCAATGTATCAAGCCTTTGAAGTGGAATGCGCTTGTGTTCGTTTTTAAGAACCGTCAACGATTTTTCATGCAAAAGTCTTGAGGTAAGACGATATGCCCCTTTGTTTATTTCATTACTCAGTTTTTGACTTTTAAAAGATTGAGCAGAATAAAGACCAGCCCATTTTTTTGACATTAACACTTTTCGGCATTTGTGGTTTATTTCGTCAACCGACAGGTCTCCATTTTGAATAGCCAACTTAATGTTTTTCGAAATAGCTGCTGGATTCAATACAAATTCGATTACATCAACACCGGCTTGCAAAGCTTTTACTGCAGCTTTTCCTTCGTCGAAATAGTTGGTTATACCCTTCATGTTCATCCCGTCGGAAAAAACCAGTCCTTCAAATTTTAATGAATCGCGAAGAAAATCGGTCATTACTCTGGGCGATAATGTACCCGGTAAACCCGATTTGTCGACTTGGGGCAAACTAATATGAGCACTCATGATTCCATTAATTCCATGCTCAACAGCATGTCGAAAAGGCACAAAATCAATTGAGTCGAGTTGAGCATAATTACGGTTTACGGCCGGCATGGTTAAATGCGAATCGTACAAGGTATTGCCATGACCAGGAAAATGCTTCGCGGTTACAATGAGTCCTTCGTCTTGCATGCCCTGAGCCATTGCCCATACTTTTTGAGCTACTTTTTCTGGGTTTTCGCCAAATGAACGATAGTTGATTATCGGATTATTCGGATTTGAGTTCACATCGGCAACCGGAGCAAAATTTAGATTAATACCTAAAGCCTTGCATTGTTGGCCTACTTCGCGCCCCATGCGATATAGTAAACTGTCATTTTTAAGTGCTCCCAATCCCATCGCATATGGATACTGAATCACCGAATCGAGTCGGAACGAAAGCCCGTTTTCGGCATCGAGTGCCATAAAAAGAGGAATGGCTGCTTTTGCCTGGTATCGCTGAATACTTTGTGCCAATTGGGTTGGTGTGTTTTTCAAAAAAAGCACTCCCCCGATATGATAATCGTGTATATATTTCAGAATTACATTTTCGTTTGCTTCGCCCTGCGAAGGGTAGGACGTAACCATTATAAGCTGGCCAATTTTCTCATCAAGACTCATTGTAGCCATAATCGAATCGGCCCAATGTGTTCCGGCATCAAAAAAAACAGGCCTCTGCGAAAAAACCTGAATTGGAAAAACAACTAAAAAAAATAAAACTATAAATAATTGTGCGTTGCGCATATATTTTTCGATTTTTGTACGATTCGGGAATTCACGTAAATTTATAAAAAAACCAATATAAACAAGGCAATGAAACAAGTTCCTGTCATCATTTTAATAAGTTTTGTATTGCTTGCTTTGCTTACAAGTTGCCCAGCCATAAGCAAATCTCAGTCACCAATATGTGCAGCCGAACAATCTGATACATACCTCAGCCTGCTAATTGATAAAAATGTAGCACTTATGGCTAACCATACCTCACTGATTGACAGTGTACATCTGCTCGATTTTCTTGTTTCGAAACAGGTGCATGTAAAAAAAATATTTGCCATAGAACACGGGTTCAGAGGCGATGCTGCCAATGGCGAAGAAGTAAACAGTTCGGTTGATCTGCAAACCGGATTGCCTATTGTATCGCTGTACGGCGAGAAAAAAAAACCTTCGAATTACGATCTTGAAAATATCGATATTGTTGTATTCGATATGCAAGATGTAGGATGCCGGTTTTACACCTATATCAGTAGTATGCATTTGCTCATGGAGGCTTGTGCTGCAAATAATATTGAACTTTTAATACTTGACCGACCCAACCCGAATGGCGATTATATTGCCGGGCCTGTATTGAATCCTAAATTGAAATCGTTTGTGGGTATGCATACCATACCCGTTGTACACGGGTGCACTATTGGCGAACTTGCCTTAATGATAAACGGCGAAAGCTGGCTCGAAAACGAACAACAATGTATGCTAACCGTTATACCTGTGAAAAATTATACGCATTCAACAACCTATATTCCTCCTGTAAAGCCATCACCTAATCTTCCCAATTATCAGTCTATTCGTTTATATCCTTCGCTTTGCTTTTTTGAAGCTACAAATGTAAGCATTGGCCGAGGTACTGATTTCCCGTTTCAGGTTATTGGTTTTCCTGGTTTCGATGAAGGAGATATTCGTTTTACTCCTGAAACAATACCTGGCGTAAGTGTTAATCCAATTTATGAAGGTGAACAATGTGATGGCATCGATTTAAGAAACCAAAATCCGGCACCTGTTTTCACCTTGAAATACTTTCTGCAACTTCATAACCAGATGGGAGATACCCTTTTTTGGAAAAGCAAAAGGTGGTTTGAAATGCTTTCGGGCAGCGAAACACTTTACCAGCAAATTAACGATGGCTGGACAGAAGAACAACTAATACAAAGCTGGCAGTCTGACATCGAACACTTTAAATCAATTCGAAAAAAATATTTATTGTACCCTGAATTTGAATAACATGCAAGCATCAACCCTACTCGTTATTTTCATTGCTTACTTTATCGTACTGCTTATAATTTCATTTTTTACAGGTCGTAAAAACAGCAACCAGACATTTTTTACAGGCGATAAGAAATCACCCTGGCTTGTGGTGGCTTTTGGCATGGTGGGAGCTACCTTATCGGGGGTTACTTTTATATCCGTTCCGGGCGAAGTTGGACAAAGTTCATTTCACTATTTGCAATTTGTACTCGGAAATTTTGTGGGCTATCTCATTATTGCCTTGCTTTTACTTCCTTATTACTACAGGCAAAATGTCATTTCAATTTATACGGTTCTTTCTGAAAAGATGGGGCAACATGGTTACTTATCCAGCTCGGGCTTTTTTATTCTTTCGAAACTTATTGGCGCTGCATTCCGACTTTACCTTGCTGCACTGGTTATATATATGGCTATAGCTCAGCCTTTGGGTATATCATTCGGCATAACGGTACTTGTTTGTTTGCTTTTTATTTGGCTTTACACCGTAAAGTCGGGTATAAAAACAGTGGTGTGGTCCGATGCGCTGCAAACTGTAGTTTTGCTTGCTGCGGTTGTAGCCACAATAATTTCACTTTCGCGGCAAATGAATATAAAGATGTCCGATTTGTCCGGAATCTTAACCGACAACAGTTATACTCAAGTTTTTAATTTTGAGTTGCATTCGCCCAACAATTTTTTTAAACAATTTATCTCCGGAATTTTCATAACTATTGCACTTAATGGTTTCGATCAAGACATCATCCAGAAAAATCTTACGTGTAAAAACTATCGTAAGGCGCAAAACAACATGCTTGTTTTTAGCTTATTATTTGTAGTAACTGTTTTTGTTTTTCTGGTTTTGGGAGCTATGCTTTACCATTTTGCTGAATCGAAAAATATTGCAGTTCCGGCAAATACCGACCAATTTTTCCCACTTGTTGCTTTAAATTATCTCGAGCCTGTTGTTATTGTATTATTTACGCTGGGTATATCGGCTGCTGCATTTTCGAGTGCCGACTCAGCCACTACTGCTATAACGACAGCTTTTTCAATCGACTTTCTAAAAATAGACAAGAAAACACACCATAAACATACCCGCAAAATTGTCCATCTGGGGGTAACTCTTCTGTTATTTGCCATCATATATCTTTTTCATAAACTAAACAACCAAAGCGTTGTGGTTGCTATTTTTAAGGCTGCCGGTTATACATACGGCCCAATTTTGGGTGTTTTTATGTTCTCATTTTTCATAAACCGAACGCCCCGGCAAAAATTTATTCTCCCTATTTGCTTGCTTTCGCCAATAATAACTTATGTTATAACGTTATTGGCTTGTAAGTATTTGAACAACTACGAGTTTGGTTTTGAATTAATCATCGTAAATAGCCTGTTGACGATTCTTTTTTTAACAATATTTTCAAAAAATGAGAGAAATGTTAAAAAATATTAAAAGAAGCTTTGATGTGTTCGTTTTGATTTATTAAATTTGGAATGAATATTGCGAACAAGGAACGAATTAAATCCACAACCAAATCTGAAATAAATTGAGAATCAACATCTCTGTCATATTATCATTATTTATTTTGCTAAGTGTACTTTTTGTAGCTTGCGAAGATGACAATTACATCTCATCAGACGATGCAAAATTGTCGTTCTCAACCGACACCCTGATGTTCGATACAATTTTCACCACTATTGGTTCTACAACCAAATCTATACGGGTTGTCAATACACATAATAAGCCAATTCTCATATCGTCGATTCAGCTTGGAGGGCTCGACGAATCGTCGTACCGATTAAACATTGACGGCGAAATGGCTAACGAAGCCAGTGGAATTGAAATAGCAGCCAACGATAGCATGTACATTTTTGTAGAACTCACTATTGACCCAAACGGATCCAATCAGCCTATGGTTGTTGCCGATTCAATTGTTTTTGTTACCAATAGCAACATTCAGGATGTTAAACTGATGGCCTGGGGACAAGATTTTCATCCTATTAATTCCGAAATTATTGAAACAACCACCTGGACCAACGATAAACCATATCTAATTTTCGATTATGCAGTTGTTGACAGTAGCCAGGTTTTAACCATACAACCCGGAACCCAGATTTACTTTCATAAAGATGCCGTATTGGCTGTAATTGGAAACATTCAGGCTCTTGGTACTCCGGATATGCCAATTCGCTTCTCGGGCGACAGGCTCGAAGCTTTATACAACGATATCCCCGATCAGTGGGGAGGTATTAAGCTATTCCCAAATGAATTACCTCATGTTTTTGATAACGTAGAAATCATCAATGCACGCACAGGCCTTCAGGTTGGAGAAATTGATGTTGAGGGTGTTACGAGTATTCGGCTGCACAACACGAAAATCGAACATATGGGCTATGCCGGATTGTTTGCAGTAAATGCCAACATCGAAGCAAGTAATACCGTTATTTCCGATTGTGGCTACTATTGTGTATTACTTGCCGGAGGAAGTTATGACTTTACACATTGTACCATTGCCAATTATTGGGGAAGCTATTCAAACCGGCAAACTCCATCGGTTATCATGACTAATTTGCTCGCATTTGCACAGGAAAGTGACACCATTTGGTTTAATGGCGATCTTCTAAAAGCCGACTGGAACAACTCAATTATATGGGGAAACTCCAAAAGTGAAATTGAATTTGGCAACAACGAAGGATACCAGTTCAACTATCAATTTACTAATAGTTTGGTGAAAATATCAGACACCCTGTTTAATGCTCAACAAGAGAATTTCAAATCAAGCATTATCAATATTGACCCGAGCTTTGTTGATTTTAGCAAATACGATTATCAGCTTGATACCCTTTCGCCTGCAAAAGATGCCGGATTACTTAAATATGCCGAAAAAATCCCGTACGATTTAAACAATATTTCTCGTTTATCCGACGAACTCCCCGACCTTGGTGCCTATGAACGAATTGAAAAGAAAGCCAAAGAAAGCGAATAGCCTCCTGATTCTACTCCTTATTGTTGTAGGCGTTTTAATATTACCATTCCAGGTCTTTTCAAGCGATCAAAAGCCTGCACGAATTATTTTTTATAATGTTGAAAATCTTTTTGACACCGAAAACGATAGTCTTACTCTTGATGAAGAATTCTTGCCCAAAGGTGAACGATTTTGGAATAATCGGAAGCTTCAGGCAAAACTAAAACGAATTTATCAGACTATACTGGCTGCCGGCGAAGGAACGATGCCAGCCGCAATTGGGCTTTGCGAAATTGAAAACTTACATGTATTGGAAATGCTTTTATCGGCAACCCCGTTAGGCAAACTGGGCTATAAAATTATCCACAAAGAATCGCCCGACCACCGGGGCATTGACGTTGCCCTACTTTACCACTCTGGGCTTTTCGTGCCTCTTAATTATCAAGCTTATGCTGTGAAAAACCCTGATGACAAAGGGTTTGCAACTCGCGATATTTTGCATGTTGAGGGTGTAATTGAAACCGATACGTTTCATTTATTTGTAAACCACTGGCCATCGAAATTTGGAGGCGTTGTTGAAACCAAGCCCTTGAGAGCACTTGCTGCTCAAAAGCTTAAGCAAGTTGTCGATAGTCTTTTTACACAAAGCAAGTTCAATGTAATTATAATGGGCGACTTCAACGATTCGCCTATTGACGAGAGTCTTACGAAACACCTTATGGCAAGAAAACCAACTGACAACGTCGATACAAAAGCATTGTATAATCTGGCGTACCCCAGAACCGAACAAGGCGAAGGCACGAATAAGTATCATGGTAAGTGGGAAATGATTGATCAATTTATTGTCGGAGGCAGGCTTTTGCATACGGGTATTATCTCGGAAGAATCGTTCGAAATATTTAAACCCGATTTTTTACTTGAGAAAGACAAAAATTACCTGGGCGAAAAACCTTTCAGAACATACATTGGATATAAATATAACAATGGTTTTAGCGATCATTTGCCCATTCTACTGGATTTGAACTTAACGCCATCCGGAAAATAAGCCAATGATTATTTAGGCGTAAGTCCCATCTCGCTTGCTTTGCTAAGTAAAAACTGGTAAGCTTCGTCGTAATTGTTATGTATTTCACCATCAAGTATAGCTTCTTTAATGGCATTTTTCAATACTCCAACTTCGCGGCAGGGCTTTAATCCAAAAAGCTCCATTATTTCTTCTCCCTTTACCGGTGGCTGAAAATTACGAACCGCATCTTTTTCCTCAATCTCTTTCAATTTTTGTCGTACCAGCTTAAAATTCGACAAATATTGCTTCACTTTAACTTCGTTTTTTGAAGTTATATCAGCCTCGCATAACGTCATCAGTTCGTCAATATCGTCGCCTGCTTCGAACAGCAATCGCCTCACTGCCGAATCGCTTACTTCTTCTTCGCTAAGCACAATCGGGCGCATGTGCAGATTAACCATTTTCTGAACAAATTTCATTTTTTCGTTTAAGGGCAACTTCAAGCGCCGAAACAAACGAGGAATTATTTTTGAACCAATATAATTGTGTCCGTGAAAAGTCCAACCCTGCCCATCGATAAATTTTTTGGTTTGAGGCTTGGCAACATCGTGTAACAAAGCCGCCCAGCGCAACCATAAATTATTGGTGTGAGGTACAATGCGGTCGAGCACTTTTAGCGTATGATGAAAGTTGTCTTTGTGTGCAATACCATTTACAACATCAACCCCTTTAAGAGCTGAAACCTCCGGTATTATAAGCGGTAGAAGCCCTGTGCTGTCAAGTAATTTGAATCCAACCGAAGGTTTTGGGCTCATCATTATTTTATTTAGCTCGTCAACAATTCGTTCGTTCGAAATGATACTAATTCGTTCACAGTTTCGGCTGATTGCCTTTAAGGTTTCATCTTCTATTTTAAAACCCAGTTGAGTCGCAAAGCGGATACCTCGCATCATTCGCAGCGGATCGTCGTCGAAAGTTATGTCGGGGTCGAGTGGAGTACGAATGATTTTGTTTTGCAAGTCGGCTCTGCCGTTAAATGGGTCTATTATATGTCCAAAATTTGCTTTATTTAGGCTTAAGGCCATTGCATTTATAGTAAAATCACGTCGGTTCTGATCGTCTTCGAGACTGCCTTTTTCAACTACTGGCTTTCGCGAATCACGGTTGTACGATTCTTTTCGGGCTCCTACAAATTCCAAATCAACACCTTTATACTTAAATTGAGCCGTGCCAAAATTTCGAAAATAATTAACTTTCAACCGGGGCTTTAAAACATTTGCTACATGTTTTGCCAGTTCTATTCCATCGCCTGTAGTAACAATATCGATATCTTTCGATGCACGATTTAGCAGTAAATCTCTCACATACCCACCAATAACGTACGACTCGGTATTCAACCTGCTTGTTTGAGTTGTTATGGCTTTGAAAATATCTGAACTTATATATTCTGAATAATTATCCTTCATTTCTTAATTCCTGTATGCCTAAATGAATGTGTGACAAAAGTAACACAAAAAAACAATCGTTCGCAGTATGTTTGCAGCGTAAAACATTAACAAGAGTTCATTGTTTAGGTAAAAGAAAATATTAACAACTAAAATTTGATAATTATGTTAGAACATTTGACCCTCGACACATTTAAAGAAAAGGTATTCAATTTTGAAAAAAATAAAGACTGGAAATTCGAAGGTGAAGCTCCTTGTGTAATTGACTTTTATGCCGACTGGTGTCAGCCATGCAAAATGGTAGCCCCCATTTTGGAAGAATTGCAATCGGAGTACGGCGAAAAGTTGAATATTTACAAAGTGAATACTGAAGATCAGCGCGAACTGGCCTCTATGTTTGGAATTCAAAGTATTCCATCGTTGTTGTTTGTTCCGAAAGACGGGAAACCACAAATGGCTATGGGGGCTCTTCCAAAAGAAACCTTTGAGCAGGCCTTCAAAGAAGTTTTAGGCGTATCGAAAGACAATTAAACAAACATTTTAGTATAATAGAAGCCCGGTTAGATTTTTCAGACCGGGCTTTTTTTACAGCTTTTCAAGTATTTTTTCAAGTTTAATTCCTCTCGATCCCTTTAAAAAAACAAATGCTCCTGACCAGTTGTGTCCACTTAATTTCTGCAACAATGCATCAATCGAAATAAATTTTTGAATAGTTGAGGGAGCATTGGTTTTGGAAAAAAATTCTCCTACCACATAAATTTCATCAATATCGTTTGATTGTGCTACCATATCGATTATTTTTTGATGTTCAATGAGCGAACTACCTCCTAATTCGAGCATATCACCTAAAATCATCACCTTATTTTTTTTGGGTAAGGCGATGAAATTTTTCACTGAAGCTTCCATACTGGTAGGGTTGGCGTTATAACAATCGACCAGCCAATCGGCTCCCGACTTACTCATTAATTGCGACCGGTTATTGTTGGGTTTATAACTTTCAATAGCTTCTGCAATCAACAGAGGATCAACGTCGAAAAATAGCCCGATACGGGCAGCTGCCATAATATTTTCAAAATTATACGTCCCGGTCAGGTTCGATTTTAAATACAACCACCCTTTTGGAAAAAGAGCCTTGACCGTAACTTTTAATCCATTGCCTACAACCTCGCCTTTAAGCTCTGCAGTTGATGGCGTTTGTCCATATGTGTATTTAAACGGGTTGTTTATTGCCATTTCGACAAGATGATGATTGTCAATATTGATGAAGATGCCTTGCCCGTTGGTAGCAATAAACTGATAAAGTTCTGCCTTGGTTTTTTTTACGCCGTTAAACGATCCAAAACCTTCGAGATGTGCTTTGCCTACATTAGATATCAAACCATAGTTAGGTTCCGCAATACTGCATAAATCGGCTATTTCGCCAGGATGATTGGCGCCCATTTCCACAATGGCCATTTCGTGTTCTTTTGTTACCGAAAGCATCGTTAACGGAACACCAATGTGATTGTTATAATTTCCTATAGTAGCATATACCCGGTATTTTTTTGATAAAACAGCCTGAACCAGTTCTTTTGTGGTTGTTTTTCCATTAGTTCCGGTTATGGCTATAATTGGAATATTCAGTTGCCGCCGATGATGATTAGCTAACTTTTGTAATGTATGCAAAGTATTCTCTACAAGCAACAAGCGGTTGTTTTCGGGAAGGTTTTTATCATCAACTACGGCATAGGCTGCACCGTCTGCAATTGCTTTAAGTGCAAATTTATTTCCATCGAAATTATCGCCACGTAAAGCAAAGAAGATACCTCCATTACCTGCTGCTCTGCTATCGGTAAAAACATGTTTCTCCTGTTGTAATAAACGATACAATTTTTCAATATCACACATCATGGTAAAAAAAATCCCACTTCGCAGTGGGATTAAATATTATAGTTTTACTAATTAATTTGTTGCAACATTGGGAGGTCCAAGTCTTGTCATTGCGCAGCGGAAGCCAATATCGGCAGATGCTTCGCCCTGATCAAGAAAACGACGCGAGCCGGGGTTTAACCAATAAGCTCTATCGCGCCACGAACCGCCTTTAAATACTCTTGCGCGGTCGTCAATTCGTGAGCTGATTAAACCTGGTTCATCACTTTTAACATACATATTACTGGTTGTAGTTGTGCTTTGAGCTTCGGTTTCGGGTTTTTGACCAGCCCAGTCGTTGCCTAATATCTGGTTCGAGCGATAATCACCATCAATATAGTTTCGATAGTCGGCAACAGTATCAACTCTTGGTTGTCCAAATTCATCAAATAGTATTTTGCCATCGTTGTCTCGTTCGTATTCGGTAATAATATTACCTCTGTAGGGTTGAAACTCTTCGATGTCGATTGGAGATAAGGGCCTATATACATCGGCTACCCATTCGTTAACGTTACCAGCCATGTTGTATAAACCATAATCGTTTGGCGAGTAGGAAAATATGTCAGCGGTAATGTCGGCAGCATCGTTTAAGGCACCTGCCATACCCATGTAGTCTCCACGTCCACGAACGTAGTTGGCTTTCATTTGTCCTTTGGCTTCTTTGGTTTCTTTACGAATGTATGGGCCATCCCATGGGTACATTCTGCGCTCGGTAAGTAATTCACCATCCGATTCGCCAATAAGTCCTAAAGCAGCGTATTCCCACTCCGCTTCGGTTGGAAGTCGGTAATTTGGAAGCAACAATCCGTTTTCCCAACGAATTTTTTTGCTGTCTTCTCCGGTAATTCCTTCGTATTGTCCCGATAAATAGCCGGTTGTAGTAAATACATTTTCGTTTTGCTGTGCTGAATCGAGGGTTAGGTATCCATTTTTAATCAACAGGTCTTCGTTTACCCGGTCGGTACGCCATTTGCAATATTCCGTAGCTTGTTCCCAGCTTACACCTACTACCGGATAGTTGCTGTACGATGGATGCCTGAAATAGTTATTTACATAGGGTTCGTTGTAGGCCAGTGGGCTTCTCCATACAAGTGTGTCGGGGGTGGCTAATCTGGCTTTATCCGAATCAGGATAAACATGTGCTAACCATGAAAGATACTGACGATAATCGTAGTTCGATATCTCTGTTTCGTCCATATAAAACGAAGCTACAGTTACTCTGCGCGGTTGATTGTCCCAATCGCCCATTATATCTTCGTCGATTCGTCCCATGATGAATGTTCCACCCTGAACAAATCGAAGACCAGGACCGGTTTGTTGTTCGATGTACTCCGGATCTTCAAATCCGAATACTTCCATATCACTAACATTCCAGCCAATGGTGCGCGATGATTGTTTGGCCCGGTTTCTGCCACTGTTTTCAGTGCTTTTACAGCCTGTAACAATTAGTGTCAGCACTATAATACAGATTGATAATTGTCTCATTTTCCAAAAAATTATCAGTTTTGCAACAAATATAACTAAAATGATTAAATAGTTATTGCATTAAGAATGTTTCTTTATTATTGCATAAAATTTTAAATCAAAACAGACAACAAACTCTTTTATGCCTAGGTTTGTTTCTTTATGTAATGCATTAAACGGAGATTTGCGAAGCTTATTTTATGAAATATAAAAATATTGATTTTATACTATTCTCTTTGCCTTTCCGTTTTAAAAAGTAATTGTGCAATTATATAAAAAAAGCACGTTATAATCTAAAAAAAAATGGCATATATTAAATCGTTGGCTCTCAGATGGGCAAATGCAATTATTTAAAAGAAAAAATTGACGAATGAAGCAATTTTCATTAATTATAGCTCTTATTTTAGGATATACAATTAATATATCAGCTGCAAATCTTTCACAAAACTCGGTTCTTGCCACCGGAAAGTGGATAAAAGTGGCAACTACAAAAGAGGGCATTCATAAAGTTACTTATCAAAACCTAAATTCTTGGGGTATTTCAAATCCATCAAATGTTGCGGTATTTACCAATGGCGGATACCTCTTGCCCGAACATAACAATATCCCTTATCCCGACGATTTAACCAAGATTCAGGTAGTACATGGGAAAGATCATAATAACAACGATTGTATATTTTTCTATTCAACCGGCATTGTGAAATGGACATACAATGAAAATACATCTCTTTTTGAACATACCCGAAATTTGTATTCCGATTATACCTACTTTTTTATCACATCTGATAATCAAAAATCAGATGCTCCATTGGTAAAGGAAATTTATAGTCAACTGGCCGATACCACGCTTTTAACCTATAATGGATATAAGCTTTACGAAAAAGAGCTGTCCAATATTTACAAATCAGGAAGAATATGGTTTGGCGACGATGTGCTTAGCCCTTATGGCCTAAATATTAACTTTTCGTTTGATGACATTGCCGACAACATTGCCACAATGATGCTTTCGGCTACAGCCGCTTCCGATGTAACATCTGAATTTCAAATTTCATTGAACGATCAAAGACTTCCAGGTACGATGCAATTTCCTGCAAAAAGTCAGGAAAATGCAGTGCCTGTCATATTTTCGAAAACGATAACTGCTTCTTCTTCGATGGATTTCAGACTGGATTACTTTTCGAATGAGGCCAGCGGAAAAGCATGGATCGACTATTTAACCATAAACCGAAACTTGAAACTGAAATTTAACAGCGAACAGCTTTCGTTTCGAAATAGTGATGCCCGTAAGTATGATTGGGTTGAATTTGTGGTGAATTCAGACAACAATAATCTCATACTGCTCGATGTTACCGACCCCCTTGATGCTTGTGAAATAGAGTATGTTGCAGATTTGAATGCGCTCCGGTTTACCGACGAAGGAGGCGATATCAAAAACTACGTCATTTTTGACCCAAAAAGCAATGTATTGCCCGATGTTTCATTTATTGAAAATGTCGAAAATCAGAATATTCACGGCGAGCCAGATTACGATATGATTATTGTAAGCCATCCCGATTTTGTTAGCGCGTCTGAAAGGCTGGCTGATTTTCATTATCAAAATGACGGCTTAAAGGTTTTGGTACTCGAAACACCGAAAATATTCAACGAATTTTCGTCGGGAGCCAAAGATGCATCCGGTATTCGAAATATGATTCGTTATTTTTATCGTAAAGCTGAAGCCAACGGGAATGAGCTTAAATATGTTTTACTAATGGGTGATGGATCTTTCGATAATAAAGGAATCGATCAATCGACCAATTCAAACTACATACCTACTTACCAGTCTGGTGTTTCCAGCGATGGATCGTCGATTACTTCCGACGATTTTTATGCTTTACTCGACGAAGAAGAGGGAGCCTTATTGGGTAAAATTGATATCGGAATTGGTCGTATTCCCTGCGAAAACATCAACGAAGCAAACCTGGTGGTAGATAAAATTATTAAATATGCTTCGCCCGAAACCTTTGGCAACTGGCGTAACATTATTTCATTTTGGAGCGACGATGAAGACAATAATATTCACATGAGCCAAACCGAACAATTGGTTTCAATTGTTGAAAACAACTTTACCGGCTTTTATATCGACAAAATTTACTTCGATTCATTTAAACAGGTTTCATCATCCGATGGCGATGCATATCCCGAGGTTAACAAGCGAATTAATCAGCAAGTGAACGATGGTGCACTGATACTTAATTACGTAGGGCATGCAAGTACAATAGCGGCTGCTGCTGAGCGAGTTCTCACTCTTAGTGATATATCTTCGTGGAGTAACCAGGATAAATTGCCAGTATTTGTTACGGCAACCTGCGAATTCAGCCGATTCGACGATGTCAAAAAATCAGCCGGCGAAGAAATTCTTTTTCATCCCGCAGGAGGTGGGGTGGCTTTATTCTCAACCACACGAATAGTTTATTCACATCGAAACTTTACATTGAGCTCAAACTTTTACGCCAATGCTTTTAAAAAAGACGAAGAAGGAAAAAATCTGCGCATGGGCGATATAATGAAACTGGCCAAAAACGCTACCAATGACAATGGAAACCGACGAAGTTTTGCTTTATTAGGCGACCCGGCATTGCGACTGGCTTTTCCTACGTACAAAGTAAACACCAAATCGATTAACGGACAGGCTGTTGACGAACCCGTGCAAGTTGGTGCAATGGATAAAGTACGTATCGAAGGCGAAGTAAGCAACCATAACAACGAAGTATATACAAACTACAACGGAACGGTTGATGTTACTGTTTACGATAAAAACTTAAAAACAAAAACATTGGCGAATGATGGGGGAAATCCTTATGAGTACGAAATTCAGAATAATATCATATACAAAGGCAAAGCAACAGTGAAAAACGGCACATTTGAATTCTCATTCGTTGTACCCAAAGATATTAGTTACAGTATTGGCAACGGAAATATTTACTATTACACCTATAACGAACAGGTTGACGGACATGGTTCGTGCGATAAGATTGTAATTGGAGGTTCGGGAAGCAACCCCGTTATCGACAATACACCACCCGATGTGCAGCTGTATATCAATAATGAAAACTTTAAAAACTACGACAAAATTGCATCTAATGCTTTGCTTATTGCTCGTATTTACGACGAAAGCGGAATTAACACCGTAGGAACCGGCATTGGACATGACGCGACGGCAGTGCTAAACGATGATTTTACAAGCCAGATTGTGCTGAACGATTATTACGAAGCCGACACCAATTCATATCAAAAGGGCACCATTGTTTATCCCTTAAACGGCCTTGAGCCGGGAGAACACAAACTGTCGGTTAAAATTTGGGATGTTCAAAACCAATCATCAACAGCCGAAATACATTTTATAGTAGATGATGAATTTAAAATTACTCATGTGTCGAATTATCCCAATCCGGTACAATTCGACACGAATTTTTACATAGAGCACAATTTGCCGGGGCATGTTTTTGATGCTCAATTGGATATATTCAATCTTGCAGGACAACAAGTCCATCAGAGCATGCAGAAAATAAGCTCAAACAATACCGTTGAGAACACGATTGAATGGGACATTTCGCAAAGTACAACCCACATACCCCGAAGAGCCATACTGGTTTATCGAATTTTATTGCAAAACAGCGAAGGGCAAAAAGCCAACGGAACTGGAAAAATGATAATTAATTATTGATGCACAATAAGCAAAAATTCGTTCCGTTATTCTATTTTTGAGACCATTTATATTTTTTAACAGCATAAATTAAAATGATGAAGAGGATATTAGCAACTTTAAGCGTACTTTTATTATTTATTTCACACATAAATGCACAAGATGAAACCACCGGTAGTGCAGGCGTAGTTCAATCGGCTGTTCCGTTTTTGAATATCACAACCGACTCACGCTCGGGAGCCATGGGCGAAACCGGGGCAGCAACTGCACCCGACATTGCCTCGCAGGCTAAAAACCCGGCAAAATATGCTTTTACCGAAAGCACTTCGGGCATTGCTCTTTCGTACACTCCGTGGCTTAAGAATCTGGGAATTAACGATATGAGTATTGTGCATTTGTTCGGATATCATAAGTTGGACGATTTACAAACCCTTTCGGCCAGTTTGCGTTACTTCAACCTGGGTGAATTCGATTTTTTCGACCGTTCCGGAGATCCTGCTGGTGGAAGTAATCCAAACGAATTTGCCTTTGATATGGGCTATGCTCTAAAATTAACCGATAACTGGTCGGGCTCGGTGGTTTTGCGTTATATTATGTCAGATATATACCAAAATGTTGGTTCTACAATTGAAGCAGCAAATTCTGACTTGGATGCAGGCCATGCTTTTGCTTCCGATGTTTCGTTTTATTACAATAAGGATTATTTTATCAATAGGAAAAATTCGAACATTGCTTTTGGGTTGAACATATCGAATATTGGTTCAAAAATTACATACGACGGGGGAATCAGAAAGGATTTTATTCCTACGAACCTAAAAATTGGGGGAGCATACACAACCGAGATCGACCAATACAACAAAGTGTCGTTTGCTCTCGATCTGAATAAACTGCTTGTGCCTTCTCTGTTGGAAGAAGGAATGCCAAAATACGACGAAACGGATCCTTATTTACAAAAAGTAGGTCCTATTGAAGGTATTTTCCGTTCGTTTGGTGATGCTCCTCTTGGTTTTAAAGAGGAAATTCAGGAAATTCATATATGCCTTGGTGTTGAATACTGGTACAACGAGCAATTTGCACTACGTGCCGGCTATGCCCACGAAGCAAAAGACAAAGGTGATCGGAAATACCTGACCCTGGGAGCCGGACTGAGAATGAATGTTTTTGTATTTGATTTTTCATACATTATTCCATCGCTCGGAAATACCAATAACGCACTTGGCAACACACTGCGTTTCACCCTCGGTTACGATATCGATAATTTCAGACGCCAGGGACGAAGACGATAAGCATGGATATACGAATAGGACATGGTTATGATGTGCATGCCCTGGCCACAGGGGAATCGCTTTGGCTGGGCGGCATTCAAATAGAACATGAAAAAGGCACAGTTGCCCACTCCGATGGCGACGTGCTTATTCATGCTATTTGCGATGCCATGCTCGGGGCTCTTGCCCTGGGCGATATTGGCAAACACTTTCCCGACACCGATGCGGCTTATAAAAACATCGACAGCAAAAAGCTACTGGCCGAATGCAATGCGTTGATAAAAAAACACGGTTTTGAGATAAACAACATCGACTCGACCATTTGTGCTCAACGCCCAAAGTTGAGGCCTTATATCGATACCATGCGAAATACCCTGGCTGAAATACTGCAACTAAATGCCGGGCAGGTTTCTGTTAAAGCTACAACTACCGAAAAACTTGGCTTTACCGGTCGAGAAGAAGGCATGGAGGCGCATGCGGTTGTTTTAATTATAAAGAAATAGTTTCGATTTTATAATAGTACGTTAGATTTTAGTACCCCAGCCGCTTTGCGACATATGAGACATTAGACTTTGTTTGTAATAAATTAAAAATCAACAATTTAGGCAGTCGAATTGATACAACACAAACGACTCATTGTCAGCAACTAAAAAAATATTAACGAACTATTGATTTTAAAGATCGATATTATTTCCTCTTAAGCGAAGTGTCGCAGATATTGGCATATGGTCGGAGTATTCTACTTTATGTCGCTGATAATTGAATCCTTCGAAATAGCGCGAGTAAAAAATATAGTCGATGCGATACGAAGGTAAATCGCCCCGATAGGTATTTGAAACCCCGTTGCCCGACTCGACAAAAGCATCGACAAGGCCGACACTTACTTCTTTATAGGTATATGAAAGCGGAGTATCGTTAAAATCGCCACAAACTATTACCGGGTACGGACACTGGCGAATGTGAGCCGATAACTCGTCAACCTGGCTGGCTCTTTTTATATACGCATCGCGCATTTTACGGCCAAGCAATTTCATTTCTTCAATTTTATAATCTTCGAAGCCCAGCGAATCGATAACCGAATACTCCTCGGTTTTAATTCCAAACGACTGCAAATGACAATTATAAACCCGAATGGTGTCCGATTTGATTAGAATGTCGGTAAACATAACCATGTTGCCACTGCCTTCGAAGCGCATTTCACCCATATTCAGAATAGGATATTTCGAAAAAGTAACCGGGCCGTTCCATTTGCTCTGATGCGCTAACTGGCAGTGGTTTATTCCCGGAAATTGTTCCTTCAGTTTTATCGGATTCAATTCTCCGGTGCGTTGAAGTTTGGTTTCCTGTAAACAAATGATGTCGGCATTTTGCAAAGCAATAAACTCAATAACATTTAGGCTCGAATCGGCATTTTCGAGGTAAGAATAAAAGTGATGAACATTGAATGATAACACCTTAAGGCCCTGCTGGTTCGAAAGTTCAGCAAGCGGTCTGAACTGCAAATATTTGCCATGCGTGTTAATGCCAACAGCAATAGACAGAATCGGTATGATGGCATATTTCCACCTAAAAAACAACCAAAACCCGATAAAAGCAACATTAAGCCACAATAAATATGGATAAGCAAGACCTAAAAAAACCGGCAGCCATAAGCGCTCGGGACTAAAAGAGGATACAATATACGATGCCACCAGCAACAAGGCAGATATTATTGTTAAAAGAAGAAAGCCATATCGTACAATTTTTCTCAAATCAGAAGCATTTAAATTCAACTGCAATCAAATATACAAACACTGGAAAGAAAAATAGGTGTGTTCGGTAAAATTTGCGAAATTTGCAAAAAAATTATTTCATGAGAAGAAAAAATAGCCCGAATAACCAGGGACGACGAAACCGGAAACCGTTTTCAAAAAATCAAACCAGCGAAAACAAACCCCAAAACCAGCGTAAAACAACCTCTGGTAAAAGTCAGGCAGGCAGCAAACCTCCCCGCAAAAAAACAGGGATAAATCCATTTGAGCCTGTAAGATTAAACCGGTATTTGGCTAATGCAGGTGTATGCTCGCGGCGCGAAGCCGATAAATACATCGAATCGGGCTGTGTACGTGTGAACGGAAAAGTTGTATCAGAGCTTGGAGTTAAAGTTTCGTTAAGCGACGATGTGCGATTTAACGGACAAAGTCTCAATCCGCAACGCAAAGTATATTTGTTGCTTAATAAGCCCAAGGGTTTTGTAACCACAACTGATGATCCGCAGGAGCGAAAAACCGTAATGGATTTGGTTGATAAGGCTTGTTCGGAACGAATTTACCCCGTTGGCCGACTCGACAAAGAAACTTCGGGAGTTCTTTTATTTACCAACGACGGCGATTTATCGAAGAAACTTACCCATCCCAGCCACCAAAAGAAAAAAATTTATCATGTATTTCTCGATAAACCATTAAGCAAGAACCATTTGCTCGAAATTGCTCATGGCATTGAACTTGAAGATGGCCTTATCGCTGCCGACAGCATAAATTTTGCAAACGAAGAAGACAAACGCGAGGTAGGCATTGAAATTCACTCGGGACGAAACCGTATTGTGCGACGAATTTTTGCTCACTTTGGCTACGAAGTGAAGAAACTCGACAGGGTTTACTTTGCCGGACTTACTAAAAAGAACCTGCCACGTGGCAGATGGCGATTTTTAACCCAAACCGAAATTAATCAATTAAAAATGCAGTAAAACTGTAATTAATTTTAAACCCAAAAGTCTCATTAATGGATAAAGATGCCTTCTTAAATATCGTTACTGAAAATCAGGGGATTATTCACAAGGTTTGCGGTATTTATTGCGACACACAGGAAGACCGGGAGGATTTATTCCAGGAAATTACAGCCCAATTATGGCGGGCATTTCCTACATTCAGATCCGAATCGAAAATATCGACCTGGATGTACCGGGTTTCGCTGAACACCGCAATAACTCATTTCAAAAAGGATAAAAGAAGGCCAGATAGAGAGAAAGTAGAACATTACAGTTTGCAAATACCAGATGTTGGATACGATGCATCGTATGAAGAAAATCTGAAACTATTGCACAAAGCCATCGAAAAACTAACGGGTATCGAAAGGTCGATTGTTTTGCTTTATCTCGAAGACAAAAAATACGAAGAAATAGCTGATATTGTAGGGATTACGCAAAACTATGTGCGGGTTAAAATGAACCGCATTAAAGCGAAACTGAAAAAATTGTTGGGGGAATAAGAATGGAACTGGATAAATTAAAATCGGCTTGGAATAAAGTTTCGTTAGAAAGTAACGAACAGAAATATTCATCTGAGCAGCTGAATATGCTGCTTGGCAAACGAACCAAAGATATTACCGGAAAAATTAGACGAAATATTTACATCGGCCTTGGAATCATTCTTACGTTTATATGCATCGATATCGTTGTGAGCCTTCAAACCAGTACATTGCTCGATAACATGGTTGGTGAACAAAATTCAGAGCAAGTTTTTTTCTGGGGAGCTATTGTTGACACCATAATCTATTTACTAATACTGGGATCGTTATTTACATTTTGGGCAAAATTTAATAAGTTAGAACATCGGTATAACCGAAATGCGGATTTAAAACAAACCATTACGCAACAAATAAAGCTCATAAAATGGTATCGAAAAATGTTTTACATGATATTGATTATACTGCTTGTTGTTGTTGTTGCGAGTTTTACTACCGGTTTTTTTATGGAACTAAACCAGAATGTTGAACAATCGGGCTTCAGTATGGCAAACGCTGGCTTCTTCGGGTGGGCTGTTATGATACTTTTTTTCCTCATAGGTCTCTCCGTATTGCTGGCTATATACTACCTGCTCTTTAACCTGTTTTTTAAACGTTTATATGGTCGGCAACTGATTCGGCTTTCCGAAACACTATCTGAATTACAGGAGCCGGATGAGGAATAGAGTTTTAGATTTATTTGTTTGATAAAAATTATTTCGTTTATTTTGCTTCCATAAATTATGCAGGGGGTGCCCTAAATTACGGGCTGAGATTACACCCATTGAACCTGATCCGGATAATGCCGGCGAAGGGAGGCAGATAATTTTCTACCTTTTTTAAATCTTTTATTACAACCTCCTGCTTTTGTTCAACCTAAAAATCAAAAGCAATGGAAGTTTTTGTTAACGATCAAAAGCAAAACGTTGAGGACAACTGCAACCTCACTCAATTATTCAATCATCTCGAAGTCGAAACCCGGGGCGGAATAGCTGTGGCATTAAACAACACCGTTGTGCCCCGTACAAGCTGGGAAAAGCAAGGCCTTAAAAACGGCGATAAAATCCTTATTATCAAAGCCACACAAGGTGGGTAAATGCCAGTCATTGGGAATTAGTCATTGGTTATTGGGAGTGTGGTGCAGTATGTGCATCAAGCCATATGTGCTTTGGAAACAACCCAATTCTCCAATATTCCAATTTCCCATCCCATTACCCCATCAACCCAGTTTTCCATCAATCCATTAATCCAACAGTGAAATATGAAAACCCAAAACCTCAACCACGATTTAATAAGCCAGGGAGCATTCCCAAACTCAACAAAGGTTTATGTGCCCGGTAAGCTTCACCCCATAAAGGTTGCCATGCGCGAAATAAAACTTAGCGATACTAAAACGCAGGAAAATATAGAAAAAAATGCGCCTGTTACAGTTTACGATACCTCTGGGCCATACACCGATCCGAATTATACCATAGATATAGGGAAAGGCTTATCGGCATTACGAGGCGAATGGATTAAAAAACGTGGCGACGTAATCGAACTTCAAGAACTTTCGTCGGAATACGGTCGTGAGCGTACCCAAAATCCGGAAACAGCTGATATCCGATTTCCGGAAACCCGTAAACCACTAAAAGCACTAAAGGGGGCTAACATCACACAATTTTACTATGCCACAAAAGGGATGGTTACACCCGATATGGAATATGTCGCTATCCGCGAGAACCAACGTATCGATAAGCTCAAAGAGATAAATGGAAAAAATATTCCCGAATCATATATCACGCCTGAATTTGTACGCGATGAAATTGCTGCCGGCCGGGCCATGATACCAGCCAACATCAACCACCCCGAGGCTGAACCCATGATTATCGGCAGTAAGTTCAAAGTAAAGATTAATGCCAACATCGGCAACTCTGCCCTCTCTTCGGGCATCGAAGAGGAAGTAGAAAAAGCCGTGTGGGCTTTCCGCTGGGGGGCTGATACCATTATGGATCTTTCGACAGGCAACCATATTCACGAAACCCGCGAATGGATTATCCGTAACTCGCCGGTCCCGGTTGGCACGGTCCCGTTATACCAGGCACTCGAAAAAGTAAACGGAAAAATTGAAGACCTTACATGGGAAGTTTTTAAAGATACGTTAATCGAACAGGCCGAACAGGGTGTTGATTACTTCACCATACATGCCGGGTTATTGTGGCGCCATATTCCGCGTACGATTAAACGCCTTACCGGCATTGTTTCGCGCGGGGGTTCCATCATGGCTAAATGGTGCATGTTTAATCATCAGGAAAACTTTTTGTACACCCGTTTTGATGAAATATGCGAAATACTGGCCGCATATGATGTGGGCATTTCGCTGGGCGACGGCCTTCGCCCCGGCTCGATACACGATGCCAACGACAAAGCCCAGTTTGCCGAGCTGAAAGTGCTTGGCGAGCTTACCCAAATTGCCCGTAAACATTTCGTGCAAGTGCTTATTGAAGGCCCCGGGCATGTGCCCATGCACAAAATTCGCGAGAATGTTGAACTTCAGCAGCAATACTGCGACAACGCCCCTTTTTATGTGCTGGGGCCGCTTACAACCGACATCGCGCCCGGTTACGACCACATTACATCGGCTATCGGGGCGGCCATGATTGGTGCCGAGGGCGTGGCCATGCTTTGCTACGTAACCCAAAAAGAGCACCTTGGCCTACCCGATAAAGACGATGTGAAACAAGCAGTAATAACCTACAAATTAGCTGCCCATGCTGCCGACCTGGCAAAAGGCTTCCCCGGGGCTCAAATTCGCGACGATGCCATGAGCAAAGCCCGCTTCGAGTTCCGCTGGAAAGACCAGTTTTGCCTGGCACTTGATACCGATACAGCCATGGCATTTCACGACCAAACCCTGCCCGACGAAGGCAGCAAAGTGTCGCATTTTTGTTCGATGTGCGGCGAGCATTTTTGCTCGATGAAAAACACCCACGAACTGAAAGAAATGGCAGAGAAAATGGAAGAAAAGAAACGTGAATTTGTTGAAAATGGTGGCGAGATTTATGTGCCATCGTGATATTAAACATACTAGAAAATTGGGCTAAAGCCCCAAATCAAAGAGGTAATTCAATTATCCCGGGCTTAAGCCCGGCGCAATTTATAGCTCCCTTAACTCGGGCTTTAGCCCAATTTTAACTGGCTGTCATAAAATAATAATAATTATGCGCAACATGCACCTTATAGCAATAACCCATCCCGAAGAATTGAAAAACGAAAGTGAAATCATAAACACGCTTTTTAGTGAAGGCTTGCCATGTTTACACCTGCGCAAACCCGGGGCAAATATCAACAAAATTGAATTGTTGCTGGAAAAAATTGACAAACGATTTTATAACCGTGTAATGATAAACGATTATTTACAATTAGCTGAACGATACAATATAAGAGGCATTCATTTTAGTGGGCAAACAAAGCACTTACTGCCGGTACCGCTCAATGGTTTAGCAAAAAGTTGTAGCTGCCATTCGTTTAATGAAATTGGTAAAGTGGCAAAATATTGCAACTATGTTTTTCTAAGTCCGGTTTTTAACAGTATATCGAAAAAAGGCTATAAGGCTGCTTTTAATTTTGATGATCTGGTGAAAAAACTAAGCCATGAAAACATGACGAAGATTATCGCATTGGGTGGGATATTACCCGATAAAATCGCGAAAGCTAAACAGTTGGGCTTCGATGGGGTAGCTGTTTTAGGTGGATTATGGGATGAAACATCAACGTTAGAAAAGGTGGTTTCAAACTTCAAAAGGTATAAAAAACAGATGGAAATATGCGACCTTATGTAATGACCATAGCAGGGCATGACCCAAGTGGCGGGGCCGGCCTCACTGCCGACTGTAAAACGTTTGAACAGCACAAAACGGTGGGGCTTTCGGTATGCACCGCCAATACCGTACAAACCGAAAGTGAATTTGTATCGGTCAATTGGTTGCCCCATGATTTAATTATGCAACAGGTTGAAAAACTTTACATAAAATATCAGCCTCAAGTTGTAAAGGTTGGCTTAATTGAATCGTTTAGCCTTCTGCTTTATATTGCTAAATGGTTCAAACTACAAAACCCTGAAATTATAATTATTTGGGACCCGGTTTTAAAATCAACCACCGGCTTTGAATTCCACCAAAAAACAGAAGGGTTAAATGATTTGCTGAAATATGTAACATTAGTAACCCCCAACATGCAAGAAGCCATGCAACTCTTTGGCAGCAAAAACCCGAAAGACATCAAAATATTCTGCCACGGAAACCCCACGCTTTCGGTCTTACTAAAAGGCGGACATGCCGGGCAAAAGGGCACCGACCTGCTTATTTCTCAAAAAGAAATATTTACAATTCCAGGAGAACCTTTTACCGGATATGAAAAACACGGAACTGGCTGCATCCTTTCCTCGGCCATTGCCGCCAATATTGCAAAAGGGAGTGAGCTAAAAGAAGCTTGCATAAAGGGGAAAAAATATGTTGAAAAGGCGATGCTCAGTAACCACGGATTGCTGGCATACCATAATATTTAAACAACATGCAAAAACAAATAGCACATTTACAATTCATTACGCAAGGCGAAACCACACAAATGCATATTGAGCAGATTGAAAAGGCAATTGAAGGCGGATGCCACTGGGTTCAACTGAGAATGAAGGATTTTGAAGAGGATACAATTCTCGAAACGGCAGAAAAAGTTCTTAAAATCACTCGCAATGCCGGGGCAAAACTTATTATCAACGACCGCGTAAACATTGCAAAGGCCGTGAAAGCCGATGGTGTTCACCTGGGGAAAAACGACCTCTCCCCACTCAAAGCACGGGCAATGCTGGGCGACAGGTTTATCATTGGAGCAACAGCCAACACATTCGGCGACATTGAAAAACTAAGTAAACAGCCGGTTGATTATCTCGGAGTAGGCCCTTTCAGGTTCACTGACACCAAAAAAAACCTGAGTCCGGTTATCGGTCTCGAAGGTTATGCCAAACTTGTTAAGCAATGCCGCGAAGCAAAAATCAACATCCCAAAGGTGGCCATTGGTTCGGTGGGTATTGCTGATGTTAAGGATTTATTAGATACAGGCATGTTTGGCGTTGCTGTATCTTCGGCCATTGCAAAAGCTGAAAATCCGGTTGAAGCAAGCCGTAAAATCGTCAAAAAAATAACAGCTAACCAATTCGAAAAAGCTTAAAAATTCATCAATATGGAAACTTTAAAAATAGCAAATAAAAAATTTACATCCCGTTTATTTACCGGCACCGGTAAATTTCAATCGTCGGAACTCATGCAGGAAGCCATCCTGGCATCAGGCTCTGAGTTGGTAACCGTTGCATTGCGGCGTGTAGAAATGGACAACCCCTACGATGACATGCTCACCCACATCAGGCAGCCCCACATTAACCTTTTGCCCAACACCTCGGGGGTGCGTACCGCTAAAGAAGCTGTTTTTGCGGCACAACTTGCCCGCGAAGCCCTTGGCACCAACTGGCTAAAGCTCGAAATCCACCCCGACCCGAAATACCTGCTCCCCGATGGCGAAGAAACCCTTAAAGCAGCACAAGAACTGGTGAAAGATGGCTTTGTTGTGTTGCCATACATTCAGGCCGACCCCGTATTGGCCAAAAAACTCGAAGACGCGGGTTGTGCAGCTGTTATGCCACTTGGGGCACCCATTGGCACCAACATGGGACTGCAAACCCGCGATTTTATCCGCATCATCATCGAGCAAAGCCGCGTTCCGGTTGTTGTTGATGCCGGCATAGGTGCACCATCGCACGCTGCCGAAGCACTCGAAATGGGTGCCGATGCCGTATTGGTGAACACTGCAATAGCCGTTGCCGAAAACCCGGTTGCGATGGCCAGGGCATTCAAAATGGCTGTGGAAGCCGGGCGGATGGCTTACGAAGCCAAACTGGGTGAACAATCGATGCATGCCTCAGCCAGCAGTCCGTTAACCGCATTTCTTGAAGTTTAAAACAAACGAGATGACCACATTTTACGATACCATACAACAATACAACTGGGATGAAACCCGGGAGAAAATATACCGTTGCACAAAAGCTGACGTTGAACGGGCACTATCAAAAAAATCACGCAATTTAAACGATTTTATGGCTCTGATATCACCGGCAGCAGCCCCATACCTCGAACAAATGGCATCCCTCAGCCGTCAGCTCACACTAAAGCGCTTTGGGAAAACTATGCAACTTTATTTGCCACTATACCTTTCAAACGAGTGCGTAAACAGTTGTGTATATTGCGGTTTTAACCATGCCAATAAAATCACCCGCAAAACCCTGACCCTTGAAGAGGTGGAAAACGAAGCCAACGCCATTTGTGCCATGGGCTACGAGCACCTTTTACTGGTTACGGGCGAGCACCCCAAAAAGTCGGGCGGCGAATACTTGGTGAAAGTAATGGATTTGCTAAAAGACAAATTCAGCCAGCTATCGATTGAGGTGCAGCCTCTGCAACAACACGAATACGAAAGGCTTATCAAACATGGCTTAAACGCGGTTTATGTGTACCAGGAAACCTATAACGAGGCGAACTATAAAAAATATCACCCCCGCGGGCCAAAATCGGATTACCGCTACCGGCTTGAAACCCCCGACCGCTTAGGACAGGCAGGAATTTACAAAACCGGGCTTGGCTGCTTGCTGGGGCTCGAAGACTGGCGCACCGATTCGTTTTTTACAGCCTTGCACCTCTCTTACCTCGAACAAAACTATTGGCGCACACGATATTCAATAGCATTTCCGAGGTTACGCCCCCATGCCGGCAATTTTAACCCCGAAAACCCCATTTCGGACAAAGAACTGGCTCAGCTTATTTTTGCCTACCGCATTTTTAACGAAGAAGTGGAAATATCACTTTCAACCCGCGAACTGCCAGCATACCGTGACAATATGATGCACCTGGGCGTAACATCCATGAGTGCCGGAAGCAAGACCGAACCGGGGGGCTATGCCGTTGAGAACAAAGAACTGGAACAGTTCGAGGTTGGCGATGCACGAAGCGTGGAAGAAATTCGAAGCAAAATTATTGCAAATGGCTATGAACCGGTTTGGAAAGACTGGGATGCTGTTTTGCAAGGCTAAAGCTGGAAAAATGGAAGGTTGGGAAAATGGAAAGTTTCAGATTTCAAGTTTCAGGTTTGGTTACGCCGATTTGGTTTCACCGATCTTCGATTCCGCTGCACTCCAATTCAGGTTTCAGGTTTCAGGTTTACCCCGTGAAATCCCGGAGGGAATTATTTCACAGGGGTTACAGGTTACAGGTTGTGGCTCTGGGAGAGTTTTTTATGAGGGGTAATGAATTATTGATATATTGAAATTTCCCCATCATATCATACTAAAGGGCCGAAAAAGGTAAAAACAGCACGTGTGCTTGTAGTTGATGCCGGTAAATATTTAAACTTTTTCAATCACATCCTTTCATAACAACTTCAGAACACATAAATTTGTATCCAAATGAATACATAAAATGTACTTTATTGAGAAAACAGTAGGATTTGACAAATGGCTCAGGAAATTGAAAGATTTAAGAGTTAAAGCAAAAATATTGTTCAGAATTCAAAAAATTGAGAGCGACGGGCATTTTGGAGATTGCAAACCAGTAGGGGATGGAATTCGTGAGCTAAAGATAAATTACGCCAAAGGGTATAGAGTTTATTTTATTGAAACAAATGGAAAAATAATTATTTTGCTGGTTGGTGGAGATAAATCTAGCCAATATAAGGACATTGAAAAGGCAAAGAATATTTTGAAAACGATAAAAAAATAGAGATATGAAAACTTCAAAATTAGATATAGCAGAATACCTCGACAGTAAAGAAATGATCGCAGAATATCTTAATGCTATTTTGGAAGAAGGAGATAATTCCGATGTAATTACAGCAATTGGACATATTGCAAAGTCAATAGGAATGAAAAAAATAGCAGAGGAAACAGGTTTAAGCAGACCAAGTTTATATAAATCTTTATCGGAAGGATCAAAACCTCAGTTTGAAACAATTATGAAAGTTTTGCGTGCAATTGGTGGAGAAATTAGAATAGATCCAATCTCGGCATAATATATCTCATCTTGGCTGAAAAATGAACAAGAACGAACTCAACCGCTATGCCCGGCAGACCATGTTGCCACAAATAGGCACCACAGGGCAGGCAAAAATAAGGCAGGCAAAAGTTCTGGTTGTAGGTGCAGGGGGATTAGGTGCACCTGTATTGCAATATTTGACGGCTGCCGGAGTTGGCACCATTGGCATTGTTGATAACGATACCGTGAGCGAAACCAATCTTCAGCGACAAGTTCTTTATTCAACTGAAGATATCGACCTACCTAAAGCTGAAATCGCCTGCGAAAAACTTCTGAAGCTTAACCCGTATTGCAATATTCAGACTTACAACGAACGGTTGGATGAGAAAAATGCCTCAGAAATAGTTAGAAAATTCGATCTGGTGGTTGATTGCACCGACAATTTTACTTCACGATATTTGCTCGACGACGTTTGTGAGAAACTGGAAAAACCGCTGGTTTATGGCTCCATAGAAGAATTTAGCGGACAAATATCGGTGTTTCATTACGATAAAAGTTTTTCATACAAAAAGCTTTTTCCCGAGAAGCCTGAAGATAAACGAACGAACGGAGAACCACTTGGAGTTTTTAGTGCTATACCGGGGGTAATCGGTTCGCTGCAAGCCACCGAAGTTTTAAAAATCATTACCGGTGCGGGAGATGTACTTTCGGGCAGGTTATTGCTGTATGATGCGTTAAAGTCGGGGTTTAAAGCTGTTAGCTTTTCTTAAGTTAACTGAAAACTTAGCGTAGCAGAGCTAATTGGAGCTATTTGAGGTTTTGTTCCTGTTTTGTTTTTATAGAATAGTATATCATCCTGCAATATGATTTACAAGGAAAGGGAAGACCATGGTAGATCAAAAACTTCAAATGGTTCGCATACTTGAAGTAGGAATAAGTCATTAGTCATCAGTCATTAGTGTTGATATTTTCACTAAAGACTATTTACCAATGACAATATTTACCAATGCCTATTTAATTTACGCACCAACATATTTTAGCACCTCGTAAATTAAGAATACGGGCCAAACCAGGGCTTTCAGAAATCCCAACACGCCCATCCAAAAACCGGTTGCTGCCGAAATGAAGTATATGGCGGCACCAATAAAACCTAACCCGTAAACGGCACCTGAAGTGCCCTGACATTGTGCATTTTTATCCATTGTGTTTGTTTTTAAGGTTAATTAATGCACAATTTAGTATTTTTTGTTTAAAATTCAATTGCTTGATTATTAGAAAAATGAGAGAAACACGAAGTTTATTCCGGAGATTTGTTTTTGTGTGGATGTTGCAGTTTTTCGGTTGCGAATAACAGGGTGCTTTTTTGCAATTATTCTTGCTTTATTTTAGTAAATAGTCATTAGTGGTTTATATACGAATGACCAATCCACCAATGACTTTTTTATTTCCCAACCCAAACTTTAAATGCCGATGCTTTAAGCCGGCTTACGGTTATTTTTTGGTTCAGCGGGTTTTTGAGTTTTACCATTAGCTTGCCGCCAAAGTAGTCTTCGAATCGTGAGATGATATCGATGTGGATGATGGTTTGACGGTCGGCACGGAAAAATTGTTCGGGGTCGAGTTCTTCTTCCAGCCGGTCGAGCGTGAAATCAACTACATACTGTTCGTTTTTGAAAGTTATGGCAGTGGTTACTTTGTTTTCGCTTACAAAACAGGCAATATCGCTGGTGTTGATTTTGAAGTAGCTGTTGCCCCGGTTAATTAAAAATCGTTTGCGGTATTCTTTTTTGCCGCTTTTTATGGCTTCAACAAGCTCGGAATAGTTAACCGGCGTTTTGGTTGCTTCCTGGTGATAATGTTCAAATTTTTGGAGTGCTTTTTCGAGCTCGCTTTCTTTTATGGGCTTCAGCAGGTAATCGATGCTGTTCACTTTAAAAGCTTGTATGGCGTAGTTGTCGTATGCCGTAGTAAATATAATTCTGCTTTCCACATTTACACGGTCGAAAATAGAAAAGCAACTTCCGTCGCTAAGCTGTATGTCTAAAAGTATGAGGTCGGGCTGCGGGTTGTTTTGCAAAAAATCCACACTTTGCTTGATGCTCTCAAAAGTGCCGCATATTTCCCACCCCGGACGCAGGTTGTGCATCATTTCTTCAAGAATTCGGCGGTTGTGGAGTTCATCTTCAATAATGGCTACTTGCATAATGGTTCATTTTAAAGCAATGGCAATTCTACTTTGAAATTTTTTTCATCCTGTTTAATGCTTAACTCACGGTCGGTCAGGAACCGATAGCGCGATACCAGGTTTTTCAACCCCTTCGATGTTGAATAGGAGTTTTCTTTGGGTTGAATGTTGTTTTTAATTTCAATGTGTTCCTCTTGTGTTTCGATGCTGATGATGAGTGGTTCATCTTTTGTTGCAATATTGTGCTTGATGGCATTTTCAATGAGCAACTGCAACGAAAGTGGTGGTATTTTACGGTGATTGTACTCCGGGTTTATATTCGTTTCAACATCCAAACCTTCGCCCAGCCGTTCTTTGTGCAGGGCAATGTAGGCGCTCAGGAATTCAAGTTCTTCAGATAAGCTAACGGTTTCTTTTTCGGCGCTTTGCAATACATAGCGGTATGTATCGGTAAAGTTTTGGGTGAAGTCGATAGCCGCATCCGGGGTGTATTTTATCATTGATTTCAATACACTCAGGTTGTTGAACAAAAAATGCGGATTGAGCTGGTCCTGCAAGGCATTGTAATCGTTTCGCAGCTGTAATTGCTTCAGGTCTTTTACTTCCTCCTGCGCCGAAATCCATTTTGAAGTAATGCGCAAACTGATGGACACAATGATTAAAATGAATACGAAAATAAACCCAAAAGCTACCATCAGCCAGGTAATGGGTTGCTGCAACACGTTTACTTCGTTAATCAGCTCTTTGAAATACAAAAGGGCAACAATTCCGATACCAATACTTAAAAGAAAGTGTAAAAGAATACGTGTTTTAATGCGCTGGGGGATGGCAAAATAGCGTTCCGAAAGATTGTCGAGCAGTACGTTGCTTTCAGTGATAATATTGAACAGGATAATTACCCGTATGTATTGCGGTATGGGCACAATTAGCCCTTCTTCGGCTGCAATTACATCGGCAAAAAGCATAAACAGAAAAGCAAACAGGCTGACTGTCCCTAACCTGAACAGGATGGATTTCCATTTGTACGACGACAAATTGCTTACAAATTGTAACTCTTTATTCTGCATTGCTGTGTTGCCGGTGTATATAGACAAAGGTATAAATTATTATTCGCTTTCGTTTTGCACAGCCAGTTGCCCGGTTGCTTTCAGGTAAGCCGATTCTTTTATTTTGCAATCGGCGCGTGCATCAATCAATTCGCTGTAGGTTTCCTGCCATTGGGCTTGTGCTTCGAGCAGCTCAGGCAGTATTTTCATCCCTAATTCGTAGTTGTCGGAGGTTACCCTCAGGTTTTCATAGGCTTGTTCAAGGCTTTCTTCGGCCATTTCAACGCGGGTAATGGCATCGTTGAGGTTGAGCCTTGCCTGTGTGATTTCCAGTTCGAGCAGGCGGCTGTTTTTTTCGAGTTGGGCTTTTTTAATGTCCACCTCGTGCTGCGCCGATTTAATTTTTTTGAAGCCTTCGCCCCAGTGAAAGAGTGGAATTTTGAGCGAAGCCATAATACTGGTATTTCCATCTTCGAAGCTTTGGTCGGCATATTCAATCCCACCTATATAATTGTATCCCACTTGTAAGCCGGCAGTTGGGAGAAAATCGGCACGGGCAAGTTTTATTTGTTCGTTGGCCAATTCAATTTGTTTTTCGAGCAGGCTGTATTCAGGTCTGAAACTTATACCCTGTACCTTGCCCGGGGTTACCGGCTGGATGACATTTTTAAGGCTGTTGGTGCTTATAATTTCCGTTTCGAATGGCAGGCCGACAGCACGGCATAACGCCATGCGGGTGAGTTTGAGCCCGCTTTGTGTTTTTTGGTGTTCCAGCTTTGCCTTGTTCAGTTTTACTTTCACTTTAAGCACATCGTTTTGTGTACTCATGCCTGTTTCGTAAGCATCTTGTGTGGTTTCAAGCAATTCTTCGAGCAGTTTTTTATATTTTTCGGCAAGCTTTACTTTTTCTTGTACGGTAACATACAACCAGTACGACTGGTCGGTGTTATGGATGGTCTTTTCGCGTTCAAGCTTCAGGTTCTCACGTGTCATTTCAATACCAATTTTTGCCATGCGGTTTCCGGCTGAAATTTTTCCTCCCGTGTAAATGGGTTGTTCAAGCGACACCCCGGCCATATAAGCTCCTTTCAGGCTTATCTCAAGTGGCAGCCATCCATAAACATTGAAAACAGGATTCCCGTCGGGTCCCATTACGGGTTCCCCGGTTGAGGGGTTGAGCATATAATTGGGCTCAAGCTCGCCCGATAGCGGATTGGGCTTGGCAGTTGGTATGTGCATTTCCATTTCAATGTCGTTAAACAGGTATGCACCGGTAGCACTACCCGATAACGACGGGAAATATTGTGTTTTCATGGCCGCCCTGTCTGTCTTGGCTTTTTCAAGTTGAAGACGCGCAATTTCAATGTTTTCGTTTTGTTCCAAAGCCATTTCGCGGCATTGTTCAAGCGAAAGCGTTTGTTGGGCAAAACCTCCCGTAACAATTGAAATTAATAGTATTGTGAAAATATATCTGTTCATTTTATTTTGTTTTTTACTGTTTCTTGTGTGATGTTGATAAGGCTTTTTCGGGGCTTAATTCTTTTTTGGAAATACGGAATAAGGCTGAGTACAATATGGGCACGAAAATCAGGGTGATGATGGTACCAGCCAGTAACCCGCTGATAATGGCAACGGCCATGCTGCTGTACATGGGGTCGAAAATGAGTGGCAGCATGCCCAAGATAGTGGTGAACGATGCCATAATAACAGGGCGTGTCCTTGATATGGTAGCATTGACCACCGCTGTGTAGCGAGCCACACCTTCGCTGATTTGTTTTTCAATTTCATCAAGCAAAACAATCGAATTTTTTATAAGCATACCCATTAACCCGAAAGACCCGATAATGGCCATGAACGTGAACGATTGCCCGGTGAGTATTAATCCGGGTACAATGCCAATGGCAGCCAGCGGTATGCATAATATAACGATGGCCGGTTTACGGTAGTCGTTAAAAAGGAGTAATAGAATGATGATAATAAGCATGACCGAAATAGGCAGATAACTAAAAATATTGGTCAGTGCATCTTTTTGCAGGTCATATTCACCCAGCCATTTCATTGAATAGCCTTCGGGCAGTTCAATTGCCTCAATTTCATCTAAAATGGTATTGCGGACCAGTTCCGGACTACTGCCTTCGGCCGGGTCGCACTGGGCTTCGATGGCCCGTTGTCCGTCGGCGCGGCGTACAAGGCTCTCGCTCCACTGCATGTTCACACCGCTGGTAACGGCACTAAGTGGCACCGGGCTCATAATTTTTTTGGTAACCTCGTCGATACTGCTTGAGCCGTAAAATACATCCATCACATCTTCCTGTTCAACATTGGCAATGTTGGGCAGCATGTTCCACACGGGTATGTCCCTGATGTCTTCAATTTTTGAGCCGTCGCTGTTGCGTGTTTTCAGGTTGATGCTGTAAGCCGTTTCGCCCTCGTAGTATTGGGCTACGGGAACGCCACTGGTAGCGGCCAGTATCGAGTTGCTCACATCGGAGCGCGAGGCTCCGGCACGGCTTGCAGCTTCGCGGTCGTAACGTGCCATCAGCGCTTTCCCCATGGGGTTCCAGTCGTCGCAAACCGAATATTTATCAACATACGGGTTTTGTAGCATAATGGCCTGTGCTTGTTCGCTCAAATCGCGCAATACGGCCGGGTCGGGACCTTTAAACTGTACCTCGACCATGTGCGACGATTTAACCGAAAGGGTGTATTTGCGGGTGCGGATGTAAGCATCGGGAAAATTCTGGCGCAGGTAGTTTTCAAGCACGGGTTTCATTTCAACCATGGTGTCGTAATCGTCGAAATTAACGATGAGCTCGCCATAATTATCACCTGCTTCGCCCATGGCGCGCACAAGGCTGTAACGTGTTGGGGTCATGCCCTGGCTCGAAACCACCATTTTCACCTCTTCGTAAGTTTGAAAATGGTCGGATATTGTTTTTAAATCTTCGTTTACCTTATCGGGCGAAGTGCCATCGGGCATGGTATATTGCACATATACCTGGTTGTAGTTAAAATCGGGGAAGAAGGCTTTCTTTACATTTTTAAAGTTGTAGGCCGAAATGGCCAGTAATATCACGGCCGTGGCAATGGTAACCGTTTTGTGGTTTATTAAAAATGACAAAATTCTGCGGATGCCGTGGTAAAGTTTTCCATCGAAGGGGTCTTGTTTCTTCTTCGATTTTTTCAATTTCAAAAACTTTTCGGAGAAAACCGGTACCTGCGTTATAGCGAGAATCCAACTCACGGCCAGCGAAATACATAAAACAATAAATAAGTCGCGGGCATACGTTCCTGCTGTATCTTTTGATAAAAATACCGGAAGGAAAGCCACAATGGCGATGAGGGTAGCACCCAGCAATGGCATGGCTGTACGTTTTGGGGTTTTTACCAGTGCTTTTTTGCGTTTTTCGCCCTGTTGCATGCTCACGGCAATGCCATCCACCACAACAATGGAGTTGTCAACCAGCATACCCATGGCTACAATAAAGGCACCCAGCGAAATGCGTTGCAACGAGCCACCTGCAATGAGAAGAAAGGGGAAAGTACCAAGGATGGTAAGCAACAACCCGGTACCGATAATCATGCCGCCTTTTAGGCCCATGGTAAGCATCAGCGCGATAACCACAATGATGACCGATGCCACGAGGTTCCAAATAAAACCATGAATGGCATCGCGCACCTTATCGGGCTGGAAAAATACTTTCTGGATTTCGAACCCGGCTGGTAAACTCTTTTTAAGTTCATCCATGCGAGCATCAACCTTTTCGCCCAGTTTGATGATGTTTTCACCGCTTTCCATCGATGCCGAAATGGCAATGGCTTTTTCGTTGTTCACGAACATGGTGTTTTTAAGCGGGTCGTTATAGCCTTTTTTAATGGTGGCAATGTCGCCCAGTTTAAACTGTTCGCCGGTGATGCTTTTCACTATGATGTTATGGATATCGTTGGGGCCGGTAATTTTTTCATTGATATCGACCCTGAGTTGTTGTGTGCCGGTGGTAAGTACCCCGGGGTACACCATCTGGTTTTGCCCGGCAATGGCCGACATAATTTGCATGGGCGAAACTCCCATTTCGCTCATTTTATCTTTGGTGAGTATGATATCGACACAAGGTGCTTGTTTACCATAAACCTGCGCACGGCTTACGCCTTCGGTTTCGAGCAGTTCCTGTTTGATGTAATCGGCGTATTTGCCCATTTCGTGGTACGAGTAACCATTGGCGGTAAGGGCGTAAAACATACCATACACATCGCCCATGTCGTCTATCACCACTGGGGGCTGTGTGCCCTCGGGCAGTTTGGCTTGTGCAGTTTGAACCTTGCGGCGGAGGAATTCCCAACGTTGTTCAATTTCTTTTTGCGGAACCGTCATTTTCAGCTCTACCGTTATGAGCGAAATGTTGTCTTCCGATTTCGATGTTATGGAGTTGATGTCGCCCAGCGTACTCAGTTCGTTTTCAAGCACATCGGTAACCTGCATTTCTACTTCGTGGGCCGAAGCACCGGGGTAAACCGTTGCCACGCGAGCCTGCATGATGATTATTTCCGGGTCTTCGAGCTTGCTAATGGCATCGTAGGCCATAACGCCACCAATAACCAGGCAGGCTATCAGAAAGTAGAAAATGCTTTTTCGTTTGAAAACTAACTCTGAAATATGCATTATAGCAGCCCTCCTATATTCGTTTCAGAAGCGTTTTTTAATAATTCAACTTTTTCGCCTTCGTGCAGGGCATTCACACCCGAAACAACAATAAAGTCGTTTGTGCCAATGCCCGAGCTTATGCGTACCCGTCCATCGTTGGCGAGCCCGTCGGGTTGCACTTCTTTTTTGTTGACGGTTGAATTTTCTTTGTTGAACATCCACACGTATGACTTCCCGTCTTTATTGAAAACAGAAGTAAGTGGTACGTGTACCGGGCATTCGCAATCGCTCTGGTACGAAATGGCAACTTCAACATTCATGCCCGGCAAAAAACCGGTATTGCCCTGGTTGGGCAGCCTGAATTTTGTGGTGAAAAGCTGGTTGTTGCCGGCTTTGGCTTTGTGCCCGATAAGTTGGAGCTGAAAAACTGAGTCGCTCACAACAGTTTGTTGGCAGGTGAAGGAAGTGAAGCTTTCGCGGTGGACGAAAAACGACATGGGCAAATCTACCTCGATGGAGAATGAGCCTGTGTCCAGGAGTTTGGCAACCGGCATCCCGGCATCAATCAGTTCGCCTTCGTTGAATTTTACCGATTGTATGTAGCCCGAATACGGGGCATAAAGCCTGGTATCGTTTAATTGGTTTTTGGCATGTTCAAGCTTCGAACGCAGCATTTTTTCACCGGCCACGGCTTTTTCATAGTCGTTGGCCGAAACGCTTTCGCGCTTTTTAAGTTCGCTCAGTCGTTCGAATTCCGACTTCACCTGCTCGTATTGCGCTTGTGCCGCATCAACCTGTATTTGGTAGTCGCGCGGGTCGATTTGGGCTATGAGTTGTCCTTTTTTTACATAATCACCTTCTTTTATGTTAATTTTTTCAATGGGGCCGGCAACACGGAAAGCCAGGTTGGTCTCAGCTTTTTCCTGAATAATACCGGAGAAGTTGCGGGTTAAAACCGCTGAATCTTTTTGGGGGGTAGCAATTTTTACCTTGCGGGTAATCGCATCCTGTTCGTTTTGCTTAGGTGCACACGATGAAACCATCAGTGCCAACATGATTGTAAGTATTACGCTGAATTTTTTGTCCATAGTTGTATCGAATTGAATATTTGGGTTGAATAACGGGGACAAATTTCTGTAATTGACCATTCAGATGCCCGAAAAAAATACTGAAATGATAAAAATGGGGGATGAAATGTTTTGTGTTGTACGACAAAATGCCGTACATTTGTAATAAAAAAATGATGAAAGCACAAACCAATAAAAATGAAAGAATTGAAATAAGAGTTTCCCCGTATGACAAACGAATATTTCAAAAGGCTCAACGTTTAAGTGGGGATAAATCATTCAGTAGTTTTATCATCAGGGTGGTAAAGGAGCACGCTGAAGAAATTGTTGCTAAAAATGAGCGAATAATTGCAAGTGAGCGTGACCGTGATATTTTTTTTGATGCCGTATTTGGAGAACGTAAACCAAATGAAAAATTAATAGAGGCCGCTAAAAAATATAAATCTCAAACAGTATTATAGTGAAGATACAACTACTGGAAAAGACACACCAACGAAAAAACTTTACTTGTGAAGTTGATTCGTTAAATAATTATATTAGGAACCAGGTTAGTCAGGATATAAGGAAAAGACTTGTCACTTGTTTTGTTGCCATTGATGAAAATCAAAATGTTATTGGTTACTACACCCTGACAAGTGAGAGTTTAGGCAGGGATTTAATACCCGACCGTTATATAAAACAAGTGCCTGCAAATTATAATGCTCCTGTAATATTGTTAGGCCGGTTAGCCCGTGATATTTCTGCAAGGGGAACAGGGCTTGGCGAATATCTTCTTTTGGATGCATTGTTCAGAAGCTACCAATTATCGAAAAAAAGCATTGGAGCTATGGCTGTAGTTGTTGACCCTATTAATGAAAAAGCTTTTGAATTTTATAGCAAATATGGTTTTGAACAATTACCCGATAGTGGAAGAATGTTTCTACCAATGAAGGTTATTGGGCAGTTGATTTGAGAAACAATCTTCTATCCAAATGAATATCGTTTTTATATGAAGAATCATTGATGTTGGTATAAAATATATTGTAAATTTTATTGTAACCCTTGTGCGATGCGGTTGTCTCTGCTCCTTCGAAACTGTCATGCAATCCAAAGCTAAACATACGTGTGCCGATAAGCAATGCTAAAAACAAGAAAAATATTCTTAACTTTGAGTAAAATTTGAAATCATGGATAAGTTGATAAAAAGAATAACGATTGATCCTGAAATTTGTCATGGAAAGCCTTGTATTAGAGGCATGAGATGGCCAGTTGAAGTGATAATTGATATGTTAGGTTCTGGAATGGCTATTGACGAAATCTTAGATGATCACAAGGAATTAGAAAAAGAGGATATATTGGCAAGTTTAAATTTTGCTAAGTTATATTTATCAGGTCATACAATTAAGGATGTTGCTTGATGAGATTTCTGTGTGATGTCCATATCTCCTATAAATTGACTAAGTATTTAATTGCTTTAGGATTCGACACAATACATGTTAACGAGATATTGGACAAATCTGAAAC
>JAFGGY010000044.1 GCA_016930365.1 Prolixibacteraceae bacterium
GAAGCAATTGCCCCCTCGCCGCCCATTGCCCCGCGCATATCCCAAAATGCAGCGCCACAATTACCGGCAGCGCGCTTTTGAGCCTCAATAATCTGGTCGATATTCCGATACGAAACCACCTCGCCGTCAACCTTATGTGCCATATCCGATGCCCCCACAACCAAAACCGATGCTGAAGGCATATTTTTCCGAAGCGCGTTTATATCTCGCTCAACCGCAACCCGATAGCTTTCATAATTGGGGCGTTTATCGGGAATTACATTTAACCCAAAATGCAGAATCAGCAAATCGGCGTGCAACGTTTCATTCATTTCGCGCACCAGGTCGTTTCCAAAGCGATAAGCCATAAGCGACAAGTTTCCTCTGAACGCAACATTATCAACCCCCACACCCTCGCCGCTTTCGAGCAGAACTCCATACAGCCTGAAATTACGCGCTTCGGAAAAATGAATATTTATTTCGCCTGGCGTTTCGTCCAGAACAAAGGTACGATGTTCAAATTCGGCATTGCTTAGGGTATCGACAGCCACTAATTTTTTGTCGGCATAAAACTTCACAACCGAAAAACCGGAGCTAAGCATGGCCATATTCCGAAACGATTCATCGTGGTTTCGATTCAACAAACGCAGCGTTCCCTTTTCGCCTGACAACTCAAAATACTGGCCATACAAGCCATAGTTATCGCTTGTATTATCGCCATATTTTACCGTGTGTTTTTCAAAATCGTTTGTTATCACAGCCAGGTTGTGGGTAGTGTTAAAATACATCTGAACAGGCAGAAATCCGATGCCTGTACCTCCAAAGCGCTCTTGCATTTTTTTTCGAAACGAATAGCTAACATGGTCGCCCTCAATTTGCGAATCGCCGTAATAAACCACACGCACCATGCGCTTTGAATCCGGTTTCAGCTTAGCATAAAACGACAATAAATATTCGTTGAAAATAATACCGTTTTCATTGGTCGAATCGCCAGATTCCAAATTGCTCTCCACCTGAACTTCGCTGTGAAGCATCGCTCCGGAATCGACACGCGAAAGCGCAGGCAAACACAAGGTATCGACCGTTTCGACACACACGAGCGAGTCGGAATCAACCTTAACGGGAGCAGGTGCCGGCCGGGAGTTTGTTTCCTGCTCATCAATATGGCTATATAAACGGTAAACCGATACGATTAATACCACTGTCAGGAAAAAAAGAAAAATACGAAGAGGGCGCATAATGAATTGTTTGCCCTAAAATACAAAAAAGTTTGAGTACTGAAGCATTATTTAAAATACTGAATAATTGATATTTAATAAACATGCACTTAGGAAACATATTCTTAAACAGAAAATTTTTAGCTTAAATTCACTACATTCGACGTCCGTTATCTATTTGTGATACTATGAACAACAAATGGCTTGTTATTTTAAATCCGAACGCCGGAGGCGGCCTTGCCAAACGCGAATGGCCACATATTGAACACGAACTAAAACGACAGGAACTCGAATTTAAGAAAATCGAAACCAACTACCCACTCCATGCCATTAGCCTTATTGGCAACATGATAAAATCGGGGTATCGCCGTGTAATTGCCATTGGCGGCGATGGAACGCTGCACGAAATTGTAAACGGAATAATGTACCAGGAACATATTGACCCGGGCGAAATTATACTGGGGATGATTTCGGTAGGCACCGGCAACGACTGGATTAAAACACACAGCATTTCAACAAATTATGCCGAAGCCATTCGTTTAATCAAAAAAGAACGGATTATTCACCAGGATGTAGGACGGGTAGTTTTTAAAAACGACCAGCAAATAGACGAAACCCGTTACTTTATCAACTCGGTTGGTATTGGCTTCGATGCACGGGTGGTTAAATACATACTACCCAACAAATTAAAAGGAAAATCGAAAAAATCGGACTACACAATGGGGCTTATTAAATCGTTGTTCGCGCACAAAAACACGAGCAGTTTAATTCATCTCGACAATAAAAAAATTGAAACCAAAATATACAATTTATCCATTGGGGTATGCCAGTACAAAGGCGGCGGTTTCAAACTATTGCCCAATGCCATTCCCAACGACGGACTGTTGGATGTTACCTTAGCCTGCAAAATATCGAAACGAAAACTAATTCTCAGCCTACCCAAACTATTTGGCGGACGGGTTGAAAAAATCAAATATTTCGATTTTTACCAGGTACAAGACATTAAACTTGACATTTCTTCACCCATATGTTTTGAGGCCGACGGCGAATACTTAGGGCTTTATCCCTTACATGTTTCAATTATTCCCAACCAGTTACGCTTAATATCAGATTACCGATAAGGGCAGAGTGGTTGTTATATCAACAGTACGATAGATTTTGCGGCATATTCAAAAAACTAACGCATGTGAGTTAGATATGAGATATGAGACGATGAGATATGAGACGGTGAGACGGTGAGACTGTGAGACGTGAGACGGTGAGAAATTCTTAGCTATTTAGATAATCGAGCTTACAAGATGCAAGCAGATAGTTGTCAGCAAATTAAAAAAACAGTAACGAACTATTATTGAAAATATTAAAAATAAAACCACAAAGATATGAGACGATGAGATATGAGACGGTGAGACGGTGAGAAATTCTTAGCTATTTAGATAATCGAGCTTACAAGATGCAAGCAGATAGTTGTCAGCAAATTAAAAAAATGGCAAAAAACTATTGCTATATGCGTTTATCGATTACTCCTTCGTCAAACAAAATTTCATTTTCTTCTCGCGGGTCAATTAAGGTAATGCGCCAATAATATTGCTTATCCGATAAGTTATTAAAGTAATACTCAAACGTATAATAACAATAGCACCGACAATAACAGTCTTGATATGGATTAGAACATGTATCTGTTATTGACACAAAAATAGAGTCGTTAGTAATGTTGCAATCCGTAATAAAAGGTGCACAGCAAATGTAATTCAGACCAGCATAAATGCTTAAAGTATCCTGCTTAATTTGGATTATTGTAGTATCATTTTTCTCTTCACCCTGTTCAATGTTTTCTTCAGTTTTATTGTTACAACCACCCAATGATGATTTTAAATAACTGATATTTTTATCCTTCTCAATTGGAGTATTATTTTCGGCTTTATCACAGGCGATAAAAGAAAACAGAATGCTTAAAACAATAAATAAAATTTTTATTTTCGTTTTCATTTTAATTCATTTTAAGTTAATCAATTATTTAATTTCTAATGTTTCCAATATGGTTACTTCGTTAAAATCATCTTTTTCGTATCCACTTCATTGCCATTGGCAATGAGGGTGTAAAGGTATACCGATTATGAATTTGTAATTGTTTTCAGTTCGCGAATACTCCTGAAAACAAACAAATTCTATATCGGCATTATGCCAAATTACATCAATCCATAATAACCAACTTTAACAGATTGGCATAACATGCCGGCATCTAATGTATAGCCGTTAATAGTAACCGAAGTATTTCCACGTTCCTGAATGTTAAACGTTTTTATTTGTTTGCCCTGCATATTGTAAAATTTTTGTTTCCGGCTCATTTCGTATTATTTTCTGATGCTATATTTAACTGTTATAAATTATTAGATTACGCTAAACCACACGATAAAATCGTGCGGCAGCGGGGAGTTATTGATTATAAACAACAAATTTACCAGCTATGTTTTCACCATTCAAAGTAGTGGCCTTATAATAATAACAGCCAGAGGTTAACCCTATTGTAGAAAATGTAATACTAGTTTTTCCTTCTGCATTTAACTTTTCAATCCTATCACCAATATTCGAATAAATTTCAATTGTATGAACATTTGATGAGTTCCAATTGAAAATTAGCACATCGCCAAACACCGGATTGGGATAAACATTTAAGTCCGATTCAACACTTACTTGACTGATATTTGTTTCCAATGTGAAACAATCTTCAAACTGTTCTGCATGAAATACTAATGTGTCATTCTGGAAAAAACACATTAATCGATTTTGTTCTGAAACTCCTGCTGGGAGATAGTCTCTTCCTGCAAATAGCAATCCACTTCTACAGCCAATTCCTTCAATCCATTGGGGTATAGCATAATCAAACGAAAACCGTTTGCGCAATGTATTTCCAATTTGAACTGTATCTATTGATTCAACAATCATATTACCATCCACATTATACATACTGTCAACCATAATCGTATCACCCACCGTCAATGAAAAATCATAAAGTATTACTTCATCGAAATCTATTAAAGGTTTCAATGAATGAATCCTTTTCCCTGCATAGTAAACCTTTTTCAAGCTATCTTCGCGGATACCACCAATGCATTCTGCAACATCAATGTTAAAAACGGTGTCATAAAACAGATACAACTTTTTATAACTTTTATCATTTATAATAGTATCTTCTCCGTTTAATGCAAAACGTTCATAGGTTACTTCACCTTCTTCCCACTCTCTGTGAGGCCAATAAAACACCTCACTCCAAATGGCAGCAGAATCGGGGAAAGGCACATATTCGTATTCCTGCGAGAATAATGAAGTTTGAGTTCCAATTATTAATATGAGTAAAAAAAATAACTTCCGTATCATAATTTTCAGTTTACTTCGTTAAAATCATCTTTTTCGTATCCACCTCGTTGCTATCGGCAATGAGGGTATAGAGGTATACCGATTATGAATTTGTAATTGTTTTCAGTTCGCGAATACTCCTGAAAAC
>JAFGGY010000045.1 GCA_016930365.1 Prolixibacteraceae bacterium
GATAACGAAGTAGTAAAAGTGGGTGAATTCTAACAGCATTTAGCCATGTTCCCATCCCATGCCTAAAAAATTTACAGCTAAATAAAACTGTCGTTAATCCAGTTTATTCGAACGAATAATGCTTTTTAATGGCATATTGAATATCCCAAACGCATTCCAGCCCTTTCGGAAAAATCACAAAATCACCGGCTTTAATGGTGTAGGCTTCAAATTCAGTATTAATAATAGCCTCACCTTCAACAATGTAGGCAAGTTCTGTTTTATCGTAGTACCACTCGAATTTATCTTCGTCGTGTTCCCAGATGGGCCATTCAAAAACCCCTTCTTCTTTTAGCTCTTCCCATGAATATTGTGAAATTTCAACTTTCATTTATGAAAAAATTTACCGTTTTATTTGTTTTGAAAGATCATGAAACGTTCTTGCAAAAATAATGATTAAAGTTAATTTAGCAGATAGTAAACATTACGAAAAAACGGAATAATTATCTTCGCTAAAAATTCATCAACACAAATACGTTAAAATGAAAAATTTATTATTCGTGGTTGTTATTTTCCTGCTAATGGCGGGCTGCAACCAGACTTCAAAGAAAACTGCGGTAACAGAAGCAAACAATGATTTTTCTTTTGTTTTTATGACCGATATTCACATCACCAAAGAACGTCGCGCCGATGAAGGCTTGCTGCAAGCCATCGACACAATTAATAAAATGGCACCCGATTTTGTGTTAACCGGCGGCGATAATATTATGGATGCACTGGGTCAATCTTTCGCAACAAGCGACAGTTTGTATTCGCTCTATTCTGAAACCATCGAAAATTTAAAAATGCCTGTATACAATACCATGGGAAACCATGAGGTTTTTGGTTTGTATGAGTCGAGTGGTGTTGACCCATCTGCCGAAGAATACGGAAAAAAAATGTACGAGAACCGTTTGGCCAAACGCTATTATTCATTCGATCATCAAAACTGGCACTTTATTGTACTCGATGCAATTGGGTTTACCGACGACCGTCATTATTATGGCCATATCGATAACGAACAGATTGAATGGCTGAAGAGTGATCTGGAGCAAACCGGAAAGGAACGTCCGGTGGTTATAAGTACTCATATTCCGTTGCTAAGTGTTGGCGAACAAATTATGGTTGGCCCTACGGAAGCATTTAATGCTGGATCGATAGTAACCAATGCCAATGAAGTACGAGAAATAATTGAACAATACAATACCAAATTAGTACTGCAAGGACACCTGCACTTTCTTGAAGACATCAATTACAATGGCATCCATTATATTACAGGCGGTGCCGTTTCGGCACAATGGTGGCAAGGGCCACGCTTTGGTATGGAGGAAGGATTCCTGAAGATAGATGTCAGCGGTGATAATTTTACCTGGCAGTATATCGATTTTGGCTGGGAACCAAAAGAGTAAATATCAACTGTAAACCGTAAGTACCAGGCAGCGTGTTCCACCATAGTTTCTGAATTCGCAAAAATAAATTCCCTGCCAGGTGCCCAGGTTTAGTTTTCCGTGTGTGACCGGAACCGTAATTTCGGTGCCGATGACCGAAGATTTCAAATGCGCGGGCATGTCGTCGCTGCCTTCGTAAGTATGAATATAAACCGGGTCATCTTCCGGGATCATCTTATTCATAAAATTCTCAAAATCGCTTCGTACAGTTGGGTCGGCATTTTCGTTTATCGTTATTCCTGCCGATGTGTGTTTCACCAAAATATGGAGCAAGCCCAGTTCGGGCAGGGCAGGTAATTGTTCTTCGATATACGATGTTATCAGGTGATATCCGCGTGCCAAACGAGGTAAGTTTATTTCTTTTTGCCAGATCATTTTCAGAAATTTTCGGTTAAAAGTACAAACATTTACAAAACGAAACAGATAATTTGACTGCCGGAAATTACTTGACCGCCGGGTTTCTTCTGTTTACCTATAATATTGATTCATTCGTCATAAAAATTTCATCAACCCGGCGAATTAGAATTACCTTTCGGCTTCATAAAGTCATTAAAACACAGAAACATGTTAATTCTGATTATTTCATTGATTATTGCGGCCATAGTGCGTTTGCTCTCTTATAACCGTGCCCAGCATTGCTTAAACGTTAAAAACGTGGACACTGAACAATTAAAATAATTTCTAAAACTCATTACATGAAAATACTTGGAAACCTTATTTGGCTGATCTTCGGTGGTTTTGCCATTTTCCTTGAGTACATGTTTGCCGGACTGGCTTTGTGTATTACCATTGTTGGAATACCTTTCGGAATACAATCTTTCAAACTAGGTATTTTGGCTTTGTGGCCTTTCGGAGCAAAAATCGAATACATGGATTATGCTCCCGGTTGTCTTTCTACCATCATGAACATCCTGTGGTTTTTTATAGGTGGAATCTGGATAATGCTTACACACGTATTTTTCGGATTGTTACTTGGTATCACCATCATTGGTATTCCGTGGGCCCGTCAACATTTTAAGATGGCCTCGCTGGCTTTAACTCCATTTGGAAGGAGAATTGTGTA
>JAFGGY010000001.1 GCA_016930365.1 Prolixibacteraceae bacterium
ACAAATTCTTCGCCCTGTTTTACCAGCATCCCTCTGAAATGCGTGTCGGAGGGGCGGTGGATAGTAATGCGGGGTATTATAAAAACATCGGGACACACCTCTGTAACCTCTTGAATGGGTACAAACCGGTCTTTCAGTAAGTCTTCGTTTCTTTCGATGCCGATAAAACGGCTCTGGCCATGGTATTTGGGCGTAAAAATTTCGTTTTTGGCGTACACTTTTGCCTTTGTATTTTTTTTGAGAAAGGGATACAACCCTCCGGTGTGGTCGTAATGCCCGTGCGAAAGGATTACCATGTCTATATCTTTGATATCGATGCCCAGTATTGCTGCATTTTGCATAAACAGTCCGCTTTGGCCTGTATCGAAAAGTATTTTTTTGTCGCTGGCTTCGATATACAGCGAAAGACCGTGTTCGGCGACTAAACCTTGTTTATATACCAGATTTTCGATAAGTGTAACAACTCTCATATCAGCAACATTTAAGTATATGTGGTAATTCGGGTTTTCCTAAATCCAAACCCTCAATGCCTTTGTATTTATCGTTGGGGTTGTATATAATTCCGAGTTTGTTGAGAATAGGCTCAACAGCTACCTGATGCAATTGTAAGCCCATATCCCAGGGATTGTAGCCAAGCAATAATCCTGCTAGTTCCTCGTACGTTAACACCGGTATTCCGTAGCCATTTTGGCCGTATGTTTTGCCTTCCATTTCGGAAATGGTGTATTGCCAGCGGTCGAGAAAGAAGGTGCAACCCGGGCAGTTGGCTATAATCAAATCGGGCTGGTAAGGTTGCATGGAATCGAACTTGCGTTTGGAATTGCTTACCGAATAGCCCCGGTTCGATTTTAGCAGATATTGCCTGAATCCAAAGCCACAACAATGGCGGCGTTCGGGGTAATCAACCTGTGTACCCCCCCATTCGTCGATAAGCCCGGCCAGTACATACGGGAATTCAGCACCTCCAATGCCCTTTTCGGGAAATATTTTGGCATAGTGGCAGCCAATATGATCCACCACTTTGAGCGGGCTGCCTGTTTGCTGGTTGGTTAACCGGAGTTTGGCTTTTGCAGCTATTTCTTTTCGGAATTTGTAAATGAGGTCGGAAGCGTGAACAAGGTTTTTAGGAATTTCGAACGATAACCCTGTGGCGCGTTTCAAGGCTTCGCGGATTTCCTTTTCTTTTTCGGGGAAGTGTTTCCAGGTTTCGAGTACTTCGGTATAAATACCAAACGAAGTAACACACGAGCAAACAAAATTCTCGTACCCAGCCTGGTTCATGAGTGCAAACTGTCGGGCTACCACCGTCATAGTGGTTTCGAACGGTATGATACCCGAATGGTAGGCTATGCCGGTGCATGTAGTTTGCCGTGCATCATCATAAATATTTTTTCCAAGTTCATCGCGGAGGATTTTAAGGAAAACATCCTCGGCAGCCGGAAAAAAGTTTTGGCGGATGCAACTGCGGGCAAAATAGTAGTTGTTGTCTGCAATATCTTTCTGATAACTTTCCCATATCTTATTTTTATTGCTCATACTTTTTAAATCTCAAAGGTTTCGGGTTCTTTTCGGGTTACACAATTTTTTAAGAGCCATTGTTGCTTTTGAAGTACAAAATCGTTGGTATTTAATCGCGCGTTACTGGGACAACCCTTTATACAGGCACAGCATAAAATGCACAACGAAGGGTTGGTTTCCGGCATGTCTTTTATTTGTATTGCTCCGGTTGGGCATAATGTAACACACGTGGTACACTTAATACATTTGCTGTCAATTGTTACAGGCGAAATTAATGGTTGGGGGCTTCTTTCTTTGTATGGATATTTCCCCGGGAGGTTAGGTAATTCCTTTATTGTATCATTATTTTTTATGAGATTGCCAATGTTATTTCCGAAAGACAAAGCTTTGTCTATATCCTCCTTGTCTGGCCGGCCAATTGCAATGGGATACTCGTTTGTAGAATAGGAATGCTCGCCTATAAATGCAGCTCCTGCTATTGATTTAAAGCCTTGGTCATATACAATATTCTGCAGCTCCAGAAGGGCATCGTCGTAATGCCTGTTTCCATATACAACAACAAGAACGGCTGGCGAGTTATTTCCTGTTATCTTTTTTAGCCGTTGGATCGCAATTTCCGGGATTCTTCCTCCGTATACAGGAAATGCAAAAATTGTCAACTCATCTTTGTCTGCTGTGTAGTTTTCTTCGCGATGGGTTATGTTTAAGTCTTTACTGACTTTTATGCCTGAGCCCTGTGCTATTATTTTCGATATTTTTTCGCTCGTTTTTGTAGGCGAAAAGCAGACTATATTGACTTTGTTAATCATGTATTTTTTTATTGTTCAGGGTGTTTTTATTTTAATAAGCCTCATTTATTGGTGTTGCCATTATACAGGTAGTCAAAATAGGCATCCCTGTCCATTTTCATTTCTTTTGCTTTTTTGTCGGAAAGTTTTTCTAATTGTTCAAACTGTTCTGTAGCTCCCGTTTCGTCGAAAATCCGTCGGAGATCATCAAGCGATTCTTCGGGTATTTGGCGTAATGTGCCGCTCTTGTTTTTTTGATAGCTTATATCTAATCGCTCTAAAACCTGTTGGCGGTTTTCCTTTAGCCAGTCCCAAACGGGACCTTGTTCGGGGTACATGTCGGTATTCACTTCGTCGATATAAACACAATAGCCGTATTGGAGGATATGCTCGCCTACGGTACGTTTTATGGCCAGTTGCTTGCGTCCTTGTTCGCTTTCGATAAAAAATCCTTTTTTGATGGATAAGGCGCGAAGGGCCTGGATAATATAACCGGGAGTGTTGTTCCGGGGGCATCGTGTTTTGCA
>JAFGGY010000046.1 GCA_016930365.1 Prolixibacteraceae bacterium
ATGTGAGAGCGAAGCGGTTCCATACGTTCTCAAATTTAGAATTAAATTATGGAGCTAATTATAAATTTAAACGTATGAAACGAGCATGTAAATTACTCACACTCAAGTGAATGATTAAAGGTGCGAGTTCCATACGATACCATAAAAACAAACAATTTAATCGTATGAAAAAGTATTTATTTATCATTGGTATCATTGTTCTTTTTTCCTGTAGCAATAATTCAACTAAAAAGATGAATTCTGGAGAAGCCTATTTCGAATATGTAAAATATTCAGGAAGCGATCCCTATTACGATCAACATCCCCTGAGTGAAGGGCAGTTCTATAACCCTATTCTTCCAGGGTTTTACCCCGATCCGTCTATTTGCCAGAAAGGTGATAATTATTATTTAGTTACATCAACATTCTCATTCTTTCCAGGAATACCGGTCTTCCACAGTACCGATTTAGTTAACTGGACTCAATTAGGCCATGTACTTGACCGTCCTTCTCAATTTAATAATGATTCCTTACCCGTATCGGCAGGTATTTATGCACCGGCTATTTCATACAATCCGCATAACGATACTTTTTACATGGTTACAACTTTTGTAAGAGGAGGAGGCAATTTTTTCGTTACTGCCAAAGACCCGGCAGGCCCCTGGAGCGATCCCATTTGGTTGCCTGAAGTACCTGACATTGACCCCTCTATTTTCTTTGATGAAGATGGCAAAGCCTACATTACAAACAATCAAAATCCAGTAGGAGGATCCACATATCAGGGACATAAAGCTACCTGGATACAGGAATTTGACTGGAAAAACAATAAAATGGTTGGTCCTCGCAAGATGATTCGTAATGGGGGGCATAACCTGGCCGATAAACCTATTTGGATTGAAGCTCCCCACATATTCAAAGTACATGGTTATTACTACTTAACAACTGCTGAAGGTGGAACTTCAATCAACCATTCGCAGGTAATTTTCCGCAGCAAAGACATTTGGGGACCCTATGAAACCAATCCCGACAACCCACTCTTAACGCAACGACACCTGCCGGCCGACAGGGAATTCCCTGTTACCAACGTAGGACATGCAGATTATGTACAAACTAGTGCAGGCGACTGGTATGCTGTATTTTTAGGTTGTCGTCCTTATACTGCTAAAAATGAATACAATACTGGTCGCGAAACATTCATCCTGCCCTTCAACTGGGACAAGGAATGGCCCGAAATTTTACCAAAAGATGAAACAGTGCCTCTAATCCTCGACAAACCAAATTTGGAAAATAAACTTTCAAGCGACAAAACTGTAATGGGGAACGGCAATTTTTCATGGACTGAAAATTTCATGGGTGGCGAACTTGCTTTCGATTGGATATTTTTAAGAACGATGCGTGAGAAATGGTATTCTCTGGAAGAAGGAAAGCCAGGAATAACCATAAAGCTTAGAGATGTAAATATAAGGGAACTAAAACAACCATCTTTTTTAGCTCGTCGTCAACAACATCATAACATGATGATAGAAACCAAGCTCGTTTTTACTCCTCAAAATGAGCAAGAACTGGCAGGGCTTCTCCTATTCCAAAATGAAGCTTATCATTTGACTTTGGGTGTTACTCAAATCGATGGAAAACCCCATGTGGTTGTTCAAAACGCAAAAGAAGATCCAAGCATTGTGCGCAACATGTCGGGTGACAATTTTGACGGCACAGTAGAAAAAGTAATCCTGGCTAAAAAAGATATATCTGCCAATTACAAAGGTGAAATTCTTTTGAGAGCATCAATGAAGGATGGAAAATTTAGTTTTGAAGCCAATTCAAATGGCAAATGGGAAACATTATCCGAAGGAATCGATGCCACTTATCTGACTACTGAAAAAGCAGGTGGATTTATTGGTACACTAATGGGGCTGTATGCTTCTTCAAATGAATAAACCGGTTAGCCCTAAAAAATAATTCAGAAAGCCTGATATTTAAGAAGCTCAGCATTTACAGTTCATGCTTCCTTAAATTATTAACTGGCCTCTCTAATTTTCGACATAAAAAATTGGAATGGTTATCATAGATGCTATGATAACCATTCCAATTTTTTCATTTCAACCCGTTTTATGCATTAGAAAACTTATTACTCATTGAATTGGAAATCGGTGTAGCCAAACTTCTTCAAAACAAGTCGCTTCGATAACTTTCTTCAACTCACCAGAACGGTGCTATGTCTCATTTCAGTAAGTTCTTGTTTTATTGTATTTTAATACGATTAATTAAAAATATAGGCATCTCATTGAACTTCGTTTCAATGCTCATGACTGAATTATAATATATCTGGGTTTAACTGACAAATATGAAAGAGTTGAGCAAAAAAGTCTTGATTTGACAAACACAAATAACAAATAGGCACTGCATAAAAAGTCCCCCTATGGAGATTTAGGGGTAACTATAGTAACATATTGAGAGAATAAGCGTCTTATAACGAACAATCGAATTAAATAATTAAAAACCCGACGTTATGAAATCTCAGAAAAAATTCAAATTGTATTCTCTGGTAGTGATGTTAACTCTATTTTTCACTTTAAATGGCTTTTCTCAAAATCCTACCATAACAAAGGTATTTGATCTGAATCAACCCGGAACGCTTAATGCATCATCATCTGGTGGAAGTGTTCGCGTTGAAACTCACAATCAGCCCAATGTCGAAATACAGGCTTTTGTACGGAAAAACAGTAGAATTATATCCTATTCGGATAAGGATTTAAACGAGATACTTGAAGACTTTAATCTTGATTTTTCTAAAAGTGGTTCGGTAATTACTGCCGTTGTAAAACGTAAAACACGCTTAAAGTTCCTGAACAATGTTGGAATTTCGCTAACCGTTTTAGTTCCGAGGGATATGTCGTGTAATGTTTCTTCAAGTGGTGGCAGTGTTGAAATATACGGCGTTAAAGGAAAGCACAACATTTCAAGCAGCGGTGGCAGTGTTCTACTTGAAAATGTTACCGGTACAACAAAGGCAAAATCATCAGGTGGAGGAGTAAAGGCATATAAACAGAATGGCGATATTAATTTAAGATCAAGCGGCGGTAGTGTAACTGTTGAAGATGCCATTGGAGATATTACGGCACACAGTTCTGGTGGTGGTGTGCATTTGAGTAAAATTCGTGGAGCTGCAGATGTTTCAAGTAGCGGTGGTGGCGTAAGAATTAACGGCGAAGCCAGCTATGTAAAAGCTACATCAAGCGGAGGATCTGTAAAGGTTGACATCAGTGGTCTATCAAAAGAATTATACCTAAAATCCAGTGGAGGAGGCGTAAGTGCAAACATACATAACGGGGATAAAATGGGGCTCGATCTGGATCTAAGTTCAGGAAGAGTGAATGTTGACCTTCGTAATTTTTCGGGAAGCTCGGAAAAGAACCGTGTAAAAGGAACAATGAATAACGGCGGAATTCCTGTTTATATGCGGGCATCGGGAGGTAATGTAGATTTGAGTTTTGATTAATTATCTCACCACCCCTACCCCTCTGCACAAGCTAAAAAAGTGGTACTAACCTGAGTTCGATAATTTAATCGAACTCAGGTTAGTATTTTTACACACAAAAGATCTTTCTAATTTCCATTTTCTCTTTTCCGCACCATAATTAAAATAATAATCGCCAAACGAGCAATGGCAAAGCTAAAAAGAGCAACCAACGGCCCAACTAACGCCATTTTAAGCCCCGGACTTAACAATTCTGGTGTAATATCGCCTACAGCTGCAACACGGTCAAAGGAGCCAATCAGACCAATGGTGCGCCCAAGATACCCCCAAGCAATGGCAAACCAGGCAATAGCACTGATAAGTGATTTTGACTTTTCAGTTTTCTCCTTGTTTCTCAGCCCTACAATAAAAAGAACTACAATCCATACAAGAAGAACTAATATGGGGTAAGTTATCAATACCCCACCATCGTTTAAAATGTTAAATAAATTCATAGTCGTTCTGTTTTTAATGAATACTTAAACAAATATAATCCAGAACAATACACACATTTCTATTTTGAGACCAATCTACATTTGCACTCCCTAAATGACAGGTTTTTCTATCTTTGATGCAGGAAATCATATTTTTGCAATATAAGGCTAAAAATATGCATTTGGTCGATAAAACCTTTTCACTCCAAACATTTCAATTATTATTGTATGCGTAATCCAAATTTGCAAATGAAGATTATCAAAGCAATATTAAAATCCAATATATTAAAACATCTCATTTTTTGGGTTGCTGTTTGGCTTGGATACGTTTATTTCTTTAGTTATAACTCAACCAACAGGGAGTATATCTATTGGTTTTCATCTGCACTATTACCAATTGCCATTATTGCTACTTATGTGACAATCTATTTATTAATCCCAAACTATTTACTCACTAAAAAAACATTTCATTTTCTTCTGTACAGCTTTTATTTACTGGTATTTTCATCGTATGCCATTGTGATTGTTATCTATACCACATTATTTCTTGTATTAGAATTTAATGTTTCAGGTATGCCCCCAATGACAAAGAACTATTTTTCGGTACTACTGCTTATATACATGGTTGTAATTATTGCAAGCATGTTCCGTATGCTAACCCATAATTATAAAATCATCTCGATGAACAAAGAGTTGGAAAATAAAATGTTGGCTGCACAACTGCAATTAAAAGAGCAAGAGCTTAGCTACCTTAAAATGCAAATCCATCCTCATTTTCTTTTCAATACACTGAATACCATCTATGGCTTTTCGATTAAACAATCGCAACAAACCCCTCAAATGATCCTAAAATTATCAAATCTGCTCGATTATATATTGTACCAGGTAAACAAACCAAAAGTAAAATTAATCAATGAGGTTACACACATTAAAGAATATATTGACCTCGAGGAGATTAGATTTCAAGACTCGCTTAAAGTTACGTTCAAAAGCAATGTAGATGACGAGAAAATTATGATTGCCCCAATGTTGCTCATCCCCTTTGTTGAAAATGCTTTTAAGCATGGTAGTATTCTTAAAGGATTCCTTAAGATAGACATCAGCATAGAATTAGATGAAACAAGCCTGAAGTTTATTATTGGCAACAGTGCTTTACATCATAAGAACCAGGCCCAAAAAAACGGCATTGGGCTTGAGAACATATCTAAGCGTCTCGGGTTGCATTATCCTGATTCTTACAAATTAACTATTGAAAAACAGGAAAACTGGTTCTCTGTTTTTCTCGAAATTCAATTATCAAATCATCAAATAACCGAAAATGACAAATCATATAAAATGTCTGATTGTTGACGACGAGAAAATTGCTCGTGAAATTTTGGAAACACACCTCTCGAAAATTAAAAACATCACGATTATGGGATCGTGCAAAGATGCACTGGATGCATTTCAAATTATAAACAACCAACAAATCGATCTTATCTTTCTGGACATAAATATGCCTGAATTATCAGGCCTTTCGTTTGCTAAAACCATTAAACACAATTGTAAAATCATTTTCACAACAGCCTATCGCGAATATGCCATCGATGGTTTTGACTTACAAGCCGTTGACTACTTATTAAAGCCAATTTCATTTGAACGTCTTCTACAGGCTGTAAACAAATACATAGAAGAAAATACCGATACTACTGAATCCATCTCTGGCAACTCTGAAAATGAAGCATGCAATTACTTTTTTGTTCGCTCTAACCGAAAAATGGTAAAAATTGTTTTTAATGAAATTCTCTATGTCGAAAGTTTGAGCGATTATGTAAAAATCCACATGGTTGACAAAACAGTTATCACCCGCGAAACCATTACCAACATCGAAGCCAAATTGCCTCAAAAAAGTTTTTTGAGGGTACATCGCTCTTTTATCGTTTCAATCCAACATATCGTATCATTTTCAAACGACGACGTATTTGTCAAGAATCATGAGATACCCATCAGCAGAAGTTATAAAAACGAAGTAATAAATCGACTGGAAAACACTTAACATTGAAAGTTCTAACTCAAACAGCCCATTCTCCTTCTTTTACAACGAATGGGCTAACCAGTACTCGTTCATAACGAGGCCACAACAATTATCCGACCCTAAATGGCGGCGTTTTTGCATCCTTCCTTGCTTGAGTGAAACAACAACAAGGATTGAAGGCATCGTACCACAAACAAACCTGCGGTCTCATGCATCAATGCTAACATTCTGTATTACATTTAGTGTGCAAATATTTTTAGTAGTTTAAGTACTTCCTCCCTTCGCTGGCGCGAGATAGGAACGTTGCCACCATCATCCATTAAAATATATCCCCCATCGATTTTTACATAAGCAGCTATTTTACGGCAATTGATTAAGTGCGACTGATGGGTACGTAAAAAATCATACGAAACAAGTATTTCCTGGTACTCTTTCAGGGTTTTGCAAACCATATATGCCTTTTTATCATCCATATAGATGTGAGTATAATTTCCATCGGCCTCCATGCGTACGATGCGGTTTATCATCACAAATTCTACTTTATCGGCTAAAGGCAGCGCTAACCTTTTTTCATCATCAGGGCGGTCGATATTGGCAACCAATTCGGCAAGTCGCCGGTTTTCAATCTTACGGTTAATCTGGTCTGTTGCTTTATCAACAGCTTTTGAAAGCTCAAAAATATCGATTGGTTTAAGCAGATAATCAATAGCACAAAATTTAATGGCCTGGATTCCATATTTATCGAATGCCGTTACAAAAACCACTTCAAATTGCTGTTCATTTATCGATTTGAGCAAATCAAAGCCGGAACCACCAGGCATTTCAATATCGAGAAACAACAAATCGGGCTGAACCTTTTTCAATAATTTAAGTGTTTCGGCAGCCGATGCAGCTTCGCCAACAATTTCAACCTGCGTGCAGTATTCGTTTAGCAAATCGCGAAGATTTCTGCGACTCTTGGGTTCATCATCAACTATTATGCATTTTATACTCATGCTGTAAATGTATTAAACATTATCTATCGGAATAATCAGCCTGGCAGTTGTACCCTGCCCTCCTTTATTATTTTCCACAATTAACCGAGCTTTTTTATCTTTCTGATTCAGGATCAAAAGCCGTTCTTCTACCAATTTCAAACCATATCCTTTTTCCCTTAATTTATCTTCTTCGCGCTCTGGCAAACCAACACCATTATCGCTAACCGATACACACAAACCTTCGGGGCAACTATTGATTTTAATTTGCAGTAAACCTTTTTTTCCCAGTGAAGCTAATCCATGCACTACAGCATTCTCAGCCAGCGGTTGAATTATCATTCCAGGTATCTCAATCAAGTCGCTGTCTAAATCGGGTTCAACTTCAAATTGCAGTTCAAATTCAAAGCGCAATTGTTCCAGTTCGCAATACAATTTTACGGCCTCAAGCTCATCTGAAAGACTAATCTTACTCTTCTCCGAATTATTCAGCACGCCACGTAAAAGCACCGAAAATTTAGCCAGATAAACATTGGTTTCTTTATACTGGCTGCTGTTTACCAACGATTGAATTGAGTTTAAGGCGTTAAAAACAAAGTGCGGGTTCATTTGCGATCGGATGGCTTTTATTTCCAACTCTTTAATTTGCCGCTTAATTGCTTCCTTCTTTTTTAGATTCCGAATTCGCACCCTGTAAATCCATAAAACAATCATAAGCGTAAACAGGATGGAGCCTAAGCTCCACCCTGCTGTTTTAATTGCCGATGCTTTCTGTTTTTTCGTGAATCGTTTCGCTTCAATAGCCTTTTTTAATGCATTTTCGAAATCCGGAAAACCAATATAATTGCCTGGATTTGGAATATCATCTTCAACAATCCTCAACCATTTATCAAGCATAAAAATCTTCGACATTTTTGCTACTAATATTTGGTCTCTTATCCCGTCATCCTGTATTTCAATTAATTTCACATTTGGTAATGCAAGAATTGAGCTATCTACCGGAGTCGGATCTATATAATTGTTTGGTATATATACAAATAAAAACTCAACTTCATCAGATTCAAATTTCTCAATTTCACTTTTAAAATCATTTATTTCTCTTTTAGCTGAATAAAGAAACACCAAACAAACAGGCTTCCCTTTATATTTATTGAGATCAAACACGGTATTATCTTTCAAAGCGTATGATTTTACCGGGAACGTATTTCCAATGGCCAGTTTCGAAATCGTCTGGTGGGTTTTGATTAGTGGGTTAACCAATGCTGGATCGTTACAGTTATGAATAAAATCCTGGTAAAACGATTCAATTTTGTTGGCCGCATTAAATCCCTTTCTTAATTCCTCATCCAATAATTCATAAAGCATTGTATAAAGAGGAAATCCCTTTAACGATATCCGTTCAAAGTAATAATCACTATAAAAGCTTTTATTAAAACCACCCACCGGCTTCCCCAGCCGTTTTATCTTATAATCGACTGCTTCCTTTGTAAAATTTCGATAATAATAACACCATTCGTAAGGATACATTACTGCGGACAAAGTATCTGCCGCCAGAAAAAAGTCAGCCGGGTAATCAATTGTTGCTTTCTCTTGTGAATCTTTGCCCGTATATGTATTCATCATATAATTTCTTTGTGCTTCATTAGCGAAATAAAATTTACTCATTGCCAAAAAATATTTAATTCTCGACCGATAATAGTTAATACAGCTTTCTGTCGCTTTTCCACGATATTGATTTATAAGTCGGTTGGTGTTATCAATTATTTCTTCGTTGTATTTTATAAAGGTTTGCACATTATCGGGGACTACAAAAAAACTTATCCATTCATCCATTTCAACAGAAAGTTTGGCATTGTAAGATGCATTACCCTTTAAACCCGAAAAATTAATCAAATATCCAGGGCTTGGTAGCTTATCGTAAAAAGTTGCTTCACGAGAATATCGTTCCACTTTTTGTGGTTTTTCTACAATCTCAAGCGTATCGTTAGGTTCTAAAAAGAAACTAATTCTCTCATCGCCAAGATTTAACTCCAGATTATAAGGCCGATTAAGAAACATAGGATAGCTAAACGAACCATCGCTATTGGTTTTAAAATACTTTTTTTCAAAATATTCTTCGTAATAGTCTTCTTTCAGTCTTATTGTAATTTCCTTATTCTCCATACCGGTTAATTTGCCTTTAATAATGGTATTGGCTGGAATTGGGAATGATGCATCAACCAATACAGACATATCAATATTCTCTTTTTTAAGGAATCTCATTTCAACCGATACGGAATCGTCAATACTTACTTGGAAAACATCTAAATCTGGAGTTTCTGAATACTGCTTAGTCTCGAACTTCATTTCCTTATCAGAACTGTTAATCTTTAAATTTTTCACACCTGATTTCAATGGAAGATAAGTAATAAATGCCGAAGCTATTTCGATAAGTCGTTTCGGTAAAGTCATTTTAAAACCAACAGTAATACCTGAATTCTTTACGCTCCGTATTTGATCAAAATTCAGAACAGGGAGAGAGCCTGAGATGGAATCAAACCGGGAAACATACCCCTCAGGAGTTACTTCCATTTCAAATTGAATAAATTGTTCCGATTGTCTTTTATCATCCTGGTAAATTGGATAATATGAGTCGTACCCCAATAATAAATTTGAATTTATATCAGGCACATTAGCCTGTATTCTTTGTATTGAAACATTAAAAATTTGATTCCCATTTTTAAGCTGCTGTCGCAATTGATAACGCAATAATACAGACAACTCGGTTTTTTCAGATGAATCTTTTAAGTAACTGGGAAATGAAGGAGTACTAGAGTTGAAATCCAATGGAGAATCAAACCTTGTTTCAAACCAATCTCCCGCATCAATCCGAAATCTTCCTTCCGGGTTTTCTGCTGATAGTTTGAGGCTAATTAAGATTAGCCCAAAAACCATTACGAATAAAATGTTTTGTCGTTTCATAAGCTTCAATTTTTAAAATTAATAAATCAAAAACAAAACACGTCAAAACATTTGTCAAACATAAGGTCCACTTAGCAAACAACGGGTACGACTATATATTTGGTAAAAAAAGAGCTAATAATTGAAAAAACGATAGGCGAATTATTTCTGTTTTTTCAAAAAACACAAAAAACACAAACAACACCCAAAATCGAGTTATTTGGCTAAAATATTTTCACCTGACATACAAACCAATACAACAAATCCGATTTGCCTCCATGAACCATTTACCCTCGATTAATGTTTATTCGTATATGAGCTTCAAAGTTGAAGCTTTGTTATTATAAATAATTTCACATCAAACAATTAAAAAGAATAGCAATGAAGAAAATAGCAATTTTAAATTTTATCGTATTGTTTTTTGCATTTACAGTTAGTGCTCAAAACTATATTGTTAATACCAGCAGTTCTGAACTAAAATGGACCGGGAAAAAAGTTGTTGGCAGTCATCATGGCGGCATTGACTTAACCGAGGGTTCTTTTACTCTTAAAAACAACAAAATAACTGATGGTGTTTTTGTAATCGACATGACCAGTATAAGCAACGAAGATTTGGAAGGAGGCGGCAAAGAAAGACTGGTTGGACACCTAGAATCGGATGACTTTTTTTCGGTTGACAAACACCCTACCGCTGTTTTAAAGCTAAAAAGCAGTACTCCACTGGTTAACGGAAACGCCACAATTAAAGGCGAACTAACCATTAAAGGACAAACCCACCCCATTGAATTTGAAGGGAATAAAACCGGCAACGTTTTTAAAGCAACAATAGCAGTTGATCGCACCAAATACGGCATACGTTATGGCTCGGGTAAGTTTTTCGACAATCTTGGCGACAATATGATCGACGACAATTTCACCCTTGACGTAACCTTGGTTGCCGAAGAGCAATAGAACTGTTTTCTATAATAATAGTTCGTTACTTTTTTTAAGTTACTGATAATGTGTCGCTTGCGTTTTGTTAATTTTATTATATAAGTTGCTAATATTTAATTTGACATGAACAAAGTCTCATATCTCATGTCTAAAATCTAACGTACTATTGCTATAAACAATCAAGGTTCAATTTCAACTAAATATTGGGTGTTTCCCACTTTTTAGTTTCGGTACAGGCAATGGTTAGTACTTGGTTGCCGGCTTGCATTTTAAATTCGCCTTCTTCCAATACCCATTTGCCATCGTACCCCACAAAGGCAAGGTCTGAACTCTTAATTGTTAATTGTACGGTTTTGGTTTCGCCGGGCTGCAATTCAACTTTTTCGAAATTGCGCAAACGGCGAACATCAGGTGTGAGCGATGCCACCAGGTCGCTACTAAAAAGCAGTACGCTTTCTTTCCCGGCACGGGCTCCTGTGTTGCTAACATCAATTGTAAATGTTAGCTCATCGTTGGCTGTAAACGTGGTTTTGTCAACCGAAAAGTTAAGATATTCAAAATCAGTATAACTTAAGCCATAGCCAAATGCCCACTGAAACGTCATCTGCGAGTTGTAATTATAAGCACCTTCCATTGTTCCAGTATGCTCGCTGGGTTTGTAATCGTAACTGCCCAACGAGTTTACCGCTTTGGGGTACGAGTATGGCATTTTACCACTGAAATTTGCCTCTCCACTTACCAGGTTGGCCAGAGCGTTGCCCCCCATATTGCCGGGCAGCATAATATTTACTACTGCCTTGGCTAATGGTTCAATATCGTTGATTACACGCGGACGGCCTGAGTTCAGAATAAGAACGATTGGCTTACCAGTTTTACTGAGCGCTTTTACCAGGTTAAGCTGATTCTCCGATAAGGTCAAATCGGAAAGATTGCCGGGTGTTTCGCAATAAGAGTTTTCGCCAATACAGGCAAATATCACATCTGCATTACGTGCCGCAGCTACAGCTTTTTCAATTTCGGGTTCGTTTTCTTCCCAGTAATTCCCCCTATTATTGTATGTAACGCCTGGCTCGTAAATCACTTTATCGCTGCCAAATTTCGAGCTAAATGCTTCATATATTGTATTATGAGCCGAAGCAAACTCATCGGCACGTTTACCTTGCCATGTGTACGACCAACCACCGTTGAGCGTACGCATAGAGTTGGCATTGGGACCAGTTACCAGTATTTTTCGGCCGGGAGAAAGGGGCAAAACATTATTATCGTTTTTAAGCAAAACCATCGATTCTTCGGCCGATTTCAGTGCAATATTTGCAAATTCTTCGCTGCCAAACAGTGGATAGTCTTCGCTGCTAAAAACAGGGGTTTCAAACAACCCAAGTCGATATTTCATGCGCAGTATTCGACGTGTAGCATCATCAATACGACTCATTTTTACCTCGCCTTCGTCAACCAATTCTTTTAAAATAACACAGAAATCCCAGCTGTAAGGTTCCATAGCCATATCAATGCCTGCATTTATTGCCAGCTTGATGGCTTCTTTTTTATCTTTTGCAACTTTTTCGCGGGTGTAAAGATTATTTATGTCAGCCCAATCGGTTAGTATCATACCATCCCAGTTAAGGTCTTCTTTTAGCCACTCGGTAAGTAATTCGTAGCTGGCATGAACCGGAACTCCGTTTACAGTACCCGAATTAACCATAACAGACAAAGCTCCTGCCCTTACAGCTTCGAGATAAGGAGCAAAATGCTTCTCTCGTAGTTCCTGCTTGCTGATAATGGCCGGAGTGCGGTCTTTGCCTGAATAAGGTGTGCCATACCCCATGTAATGTTTCATGCAAACAGCAATACTTTTCGAACCAATTTGATTCGGATTGTCACCCTGAAATCCAACAACTGCTGTGCTTCCCATTTCAGCATTTACATAGGCATCTTCGCCATAATCTTCCCACATTCTCGACCAACGAGCATCTCGCCCTAAATCAACCGTGGGACAAAAAGTCCATGGCACGCTTCCTGCTTTGGTTTCGTATGCGGTAACAACAGCAGCTTCGTGTACCAACGATCGGTTAAACGAGGCGCCCATGTTTATGGGTTGAGGAAACAATGTGCCGTTTAAAATATAAGTTGAACCATGTATCTGATCTAACCCGTAAATACATGGAATACCTATTTCATCCATCGATTTTTGCTGGATACGACTAATTATTTCCTGCCATTTTTCTTTAGTTTGAGCCGTAGCTCCGGGGGTATTTAAAATTGATCCAACCTTATATGTCCCGAATACCGAATCCATGAGTGCCTCACTCAGTTGAAAACCTCCACGATTAGCCGAACCGGGTTGACCAAGTACATCGATAGCCAACTGAGTCATTTGCCCGATTTTCTCTTCAAGGGTCATCTCCTTTAAAAGCGTTTCAACTTTTTGTTCAATTGCTTCGTCTTTTGCAATGGCCGGTTCGGTTTTATCTTTTGTTGAACAGGCATTAAGAAGCACAACAGCCAAAAGAGAAATGAGTATTAGTTTCATAGTATTGTTTATTAATGGTTTATTTAGAGTGTGAAGATAACAATAGATTGTTAAATTTTAAACATAAAAACACACACATTTGGTAATATACTAGATACTAACAATCGATACAAACAGACATTCAAAAACATAAACACCTAACTTTCAGCTATGTGAAAAATACCAGCAACCTATTTACATAGAATCGTATTCTTTTAATCTTCGTATTCGCCACTTACATCAGTCAACACTTCAACACCGGTTTCGGTAACCAGCAGGGTGTGTTCATACTGTGCCGAAAGTTTGCCGTCGATAGTTCGGGCTGTCCAGCCGTCGTATTTATCTACTTTGGCGCGCGATTTTCCTTCGTTTATCATGGGCTCAATGGTGAAAGTCATGCCAGGTTTCATCTCAGGACCAGAGTTTCGTCTGCCAATATGTTCTACCTGTGGTTCTTCGTGAAAATCGCAGCCTACACCATGCCCGCAAAACTCATAAACTACCGAGTAGCCTTTGGCTTTGGCATAACGTGAAATAGCAAAACCGATGTTTCCAAATCGGTTTCCGGGACGCACCTGCTGTATGCCTAAGTTGAGGCAATGATATGTGTCGTCGATGAGTCGTTTTGTTTTTTCGGGAATGTCGCCCAGCCAGAACATTTTGCTGGTGTCGCCATAATAGCCGTCTAAAATAGTGGTAATGTCGATATTAAAAATATCGCCTTCTTTTAAAATAGTGTCGGCCGATGGAATGCCATGGCAAATCACATCGTTAAGCGAGATGCACGACGATTTTGGGTACCCATGATAGCCCAGCGTTGCCGGTACTGCACCATGGTCGCGTATGTATTCTTCTATAATTTTGTCGAGGTAATCGGTCGATATTCCTTCTTTGATAAAACCTTTAATCATTAGCAGAACATTGCCTGCAAGCTGACTGCTTTTTCTGATGCCCTCAATCTGTTCGGGCGATTTAATAATAATGCTCATTTGTATAAATTTTTACAAAAATGCGTAATAAGCGCGGGTTTTCAAAATGGCTTCTTATTTTTGCATCAACCTTAATTATTAAATCGTATGGCTTTTCAGATATCTCCCGATGCACCACATATTTATTCCGAATCGTTTTCAATTCGTTCGTATCATGTGGACGTTCAGTGCAAATTAACCATTCCGAAGTTGTGCAGCTTTTTTCAGGAAATTGCAGGCAACCATACCGTAGCCTGCGGTGTTGGCTGGGAGGTTTTACAGGACGAACATGTTTTTTGGGCACTTTCACGCTTAGAAATTGACGTGAAAAAATACCCCGAATGGCGCGACGAGATAACAATTCGCACCTGGTCGAACGGACTTGAAGGGATAATGGCTATTCGTCATTTTGAGGTTTTAAGTTCATCGGGCGAAGTATTAATAACAGCCATCAGCATGTGGCTTATGGTGAATACTGAGACTCGCCGCTTGGTTCGTGCCGACGAGTTTATGCGCGATTTTCCGCTTAACGCCGTTCGAATATATAATGAGAATCCGGCAAAGCTACCAGCACTGAAAAATACGACTACTTTTGCTGCGGTTCCAGTGTCCTTTACCGAAACCGACATGAATCGGCACATGAACAACGTAAGCTACATCGAGCGCATTATTAACTCGTACGACTACAACTTTTTACTTGAAAACAGCATTCAGCATTTCGAAATTAATTTTCTTAAAGAAGCAGTGCCCGGCGAAATGTTAGCAGTACAGCAACAAAAAACAGATTCGGGCAAATACCTAAACAGCCTGGTAAATATTGATAGTGAGACTGAAATGGTGAGAACCTACACCGTTTGGTCAAAATTCGAATAGTTTCACGGGGTCATCCATTCAATTATCTTATCTACCTTCTCGCTCGTGGGCATGTAACCGTCGAGCCAATGAATGCGAATGCCTTGCTTTTCCATTTTCCGGAACCAGGTCATTTGTCGTTTGCTAAATTGATGTATAGCTGTTTCGAGTTGACTAAACATTTCGTTGTAAGCAAGTAGTCCGGTTACATGCAGTGTGAGATATTTGTACTCAAGCCCGTAGTAAATCAGGCTTTCAGGAGATATTCCGCCGTCTAAAAGTGTTTTCACCTCGTCAATCATGCCTTCATTTAGACGTGCCTTTAGGCGTTGACTAATACGACGCCGTCGCGAATCGCGGTCGAATTTCACACCAACCACCAGACTATCAATTTCGGGAAAATACAAATCGGTTTCCGGATGGGTTTGGTAATATTCTTCAATTTCGATGGCTCTGATGGCACGTTTGTGGGTATCAACATCGGTTTTGTTATGCAGTGTTTTGTATGTTTTTAGTATCGAAGATAGTTCGTCGAGGGTTTTGTCAATCAATCCGGCTCTAAGGGCTTCGTTAACCGGAACATGAATAAGCTTATAACCTTTAAGAACTGCTTCGAGGTACAGGCCGCTGCCACCACACATAACGGGCAACTTGTCGCGTTTGCGGATGTTGTCGAAAACCTTAATGAAATCGCGTTGGTATTCAAACACATTGTATTGAGTTCCAGCATCGGCTATATCAACCAGGTGATAGGGTATTGTAACGCCATCAATGGTGTAATCGTCGAGGTCTTTCCCCGTACCAATATCCATGCCCCGATATACCTGCCTCGAATCGGCTGATATTATTTCGCCATTGAGCTTTCGGGCTAAATGCGCTGCGATGCTTGTCTTTCCCGATGCGGTTGCCCCTAAAATGCTTACCATGTTGTATGCTGCCATGCGTCTGCCAGTTCTGCTACGTTTAAATTAACTTTTATGCTTTCAATTTCCAATCTTCTTTTAGTTCTGCAAAACTAATGTATTTTTGTGCGATGAGAAAACAGA
>JAFGGY010000047.1 GCA_016930365.1 Prolixibacteraceae bacterium
TCCTCCTGGGCAAAGATTGCAGTAAACGGAATAACTGTAAGCAACACGAATAGTATGTATTTCTTCATTTCTGCCATTTTTTTTGCGGTTAGTTATTTTTTGCACCTTGCTGAATCCAGGCCAATATAAGTGCAGCCTGAATTGCAGTATATTTCTTATAGTGCCCTCCATCCGGATGCGGGATTGCATAAATCCTGCTTTCATCAGGTGTGGTTTTATTTACATACCTGGTGCTGTTTAGCGAACTGTAAGCGTTTGCTTCCCTTAAATCAGGCACCTGACTTCCGTTATGGCAAGCCGTGCAATTATTTCCGCTTGTAAAAATTGGAAGTATTTCTTCTGAGAAACTTACCTGCTGCGATGGATCATCCGGATCAATAACCGGTACCTCTTCAGGGATGATCCAGTCATACTTGCATCCTGCAAATGCAAAGGCAGCAACAATAACCAACAGCAATATTTTAAATTTCATTTTCATTTTTTGTCAATTTTTGTTCACAAACCGGTTTTTCCGGACTTGGCAACACATCGGGGCAGAAGTATTCTTACTGTCCTTCGTAAGCGTCGATTGCCTCAATGGTATTGGTTAGCAAGGCTGTTACATATTTTGGGTTGTGAGCACCCAAACTGCGGTCTTCTTCCAGTCCAATCCAATTAAAATACGCCTGGGCATAAATTGTTGGATAAGTTCCGGGGTGAGGATGGTAACCTTCTTCATCATTTCCTTCAACCACACCCAGAGCTATCAGTTTATCTCTTAACTCAACTAACAAGGTGTGAACCTGAGTTTGTTTGCCGCCATAGTTGTAATCGTCAAGAGATGTTCCATGACAATCATTACAAGCGTCAAGGCTTGGGATAAACGAGTGGCCACCCTGTCCGGCATTGAAATCACCCATATGGCAACCTGTGCACGAAGCCTGTGTTAAGTGTGGTGCTGAACCTGCTTCGGGATAAGGTACCGAACCTTGAATTTCCTCAAAACCTACTCCAGCCAGCACGTTTGCCTGAGGTCCGTGATGTGGTCCCCAATGAGTGTTGGAAATTCTGAATGTTTCTTCACCCGGGTTGGTAACAGAAGGACCTCCCCTGCGTGTTTGATGACAAACTGCGCAAAGATTGCTGTTTCCCTGCATGTCCAAAGTAACAGAGGCATTGAACTGGGCAGTAACCGGCTCGTCGGCACGTAGGGCATAGTCAATTCCTTCAAAAGATTTATGAATGCCATGGCAGGTATTACATTTCCATGCACTTGGGTTTGTAATATCACCTGCAACGCTGCCCAAAGTCATAGTCTGAACAAATTGTTCATGTGAATGACAAGGAGCGCAGCTTGCTCGTCCGCCGGCATAATCCACTGCGATTGCGCCTGCACTATGGGCAGACATGGTAAATTCTGCCTGTTTTTGTTCCAAATTGGTACCCGAATGGCAAACAAGGCAGGTTACACTTCCGTCCTGTCCATCCATTCCGTCCTGACCGTCAGTTCCGTCAGCTCCCGCGGGGCCCATCGGGCCTTCTTTTACACATGATGTGGCAAGAAATGCACACACAACACCAAAACAAATAAGTTTTAAAAATGATACATATTTCATAACATGACCAGTTTAGTAGTTTATACTATAAATCATTAAATACTTTATGGCGTAAAAATAGTATGTAAATATGTTGGTTCTGAGGAGTAAGCAATGATATATCAATCAGTTACAATTGATATAAACTGCATCGGGTATTGACATATATCAATCAACCATTTTTGCTGATCTCCTGAAGCCCGCTTTCATCAAGGATTTCAATGGTATTGCCTTGTGCTTTAATGAGTCCTGAAGATTTAAATTGCTGAAGTATCCGAACCAGGCTTTCTTTGGTCATGTTTGACATATCGGCTAAATCCTGCCGCGTTAACGGAACAGTGAAGGGGTTGGTTTTGAACACATCGTTTTTGAGATTTAGCAGTGTGTCTGCCACCCTGCCGGGCATATATTTTTGTGTAAGTACCACCAGTTTGTTCAGCAATGCATTGTTTTGTTTGGTGTGATGGCGTAGTAATTCAACTGCAAACCTGTTATTTTCTGCAAATAGCTGTGAAAGTTTTGTTGCATTTATCAGGCAACAGGTAACCGGTGTAACAGCAGAGATGGTGAATTTTTGAACATTCCCGTTGAACAAATCTCCACCGGTTACAAAATCGAGCTTCCTGATAAGTCCTACAACAAGGTTTTTGCCTTTTAATCCTTCAACATATACTTTGGCCAATCCATCCCTTATGCAAACCACATAAGTTGACGATGTGTTTTGTTTGATAATAGTTTCTCCGGGTTTATATCTGATTTGTTGTTTCCCGTCAACAAGAAATTCAAGTTCCTGATGTTTCAGCGTTTTAAGGAGATTGGTATCTTCGGTTCTAAAACATGTCTTGCAGCAGCAATCCTGTGTCTTTTCACAATCGACACTAAGCTTTTCACATTTTACACATTCAAAATCAGCTTCTTTTAACACATTTACCTCCTTAAAAATCAAATTTCGAAATCAATCTTTCGACTTGTAACAGAAGTTTCAAATTTAATAAAAATTTCAATTCTTGAAAAAAATATCTTTTAATACAAATTTGAAAAATACTTTTTCACCGGAATAATGAATATTTTGGAAATCAATTTGTTTTATTCCGTTTTATCAAGAATCAGTTTAGCCATGGTTTCTATCCAGGCAGATTCCGAATTGAGGCTTTCAACCAGTTGTAATTTCTCACCTCCTTTTTTCATAAATTCTTCTTTGTATTCATCGCCAATTTCAATGATGGTTTCCAGGCAATCGGTAACAAATGCCGGGGCAAAAACCAGAATTCGTTTTTTTCCCTCTTTCAGTTTTGCCAGTAAAACTTCATCAGTGAAGGGTTCCATCCATTTATTGTCGAGGCGCGATTGGAATGCAACAGAATAATTTTCGGGTTTAATGCCCAGTTCTTTCGATAAAAGGCGCGATGTGGCATAACAGGTTGCACGGTAGCAGTGATGGCCATGTTTCGGCATGGCGTTTTGGCACGAACACTGCTCCACTGTAATGCCCGGATGGCTTTTTTCGAGATGGCGGTTTGGTAGCCCATGATACGAGAAAACGATGTGGTCATAAGTTTCCGGCTTGTATTTTCGACCTTGCATTGCAAAGGCTTTAAGAAAACCGGGATGGTCATAAAATTGATCAACCACTCTTAAATCGAGGTCCATTTTCTGTTTTTTTAACTCCTGTTCCACAGCAACCACGGTAGTTTCGGTGGTTGACATGGCGTAATGCGGATAGAGCGGGAAAAGAATCAGCGTTTTAAAACCTTCTTCTTTAATCTGGCGGATTACCCTTTTGTAGTCGGGTTTTTGGTAACGCATGGCCACAAAAACTTCAAAATCATCTCCAAGTTTGAACTGAAGTTTTTGTTTCATTTCGA
>JAFGGY010000048.1 GCA_016930365.1 Prolixibacteraceae bacterium
TTGAATTACCCAATTCTTTACTTAAACTTCTATCCAACGCATCAATTATAAAAGCTGGGGCTGCCATTCGCGACGATATAAAAGCCCTACAGGCCAACAAAAGGTTTAAACCGGCAGGTTTTTTCGAATTGCAGGACGAAGCACAGAACTTAGGCTTGAAAAATTTCAGTTTGAAAAAGATGGCTGGGATTATGCTGGGTATTAAAATATCAAAAGCACAGCAATTGTCAAACTGGGAGGCTTCTGAACTTACCGAAGCCCAGTTGCGTTATGCAGCTACCGACGCATGGATTTCGTACTGTATTTACGAAAGTTTTTTGAAACTGCGTGAACAAATAAATGCCTGAAAAGCAACTATTTTTTATGGAAAATAATTACACAGAAATAATCCTCAAATCGGGGAAAGATCAATCTCTAAAACGGTTTCATCCCTGGGTTTTTTCGGGCGCCGTTAAGCAAATAAATGGTCAGGTTGACGAAGGCCAAATCGTAATGGTGAAATCAAATCATGGCGAGTTTTTAGGAATTGGACATTATCAAATAGGATCGATTGCAGTTCGCATTTTTTCGTTCGAAAATGTGCCAATCGACAATCATTTTTGGACTCAGAAACTGCAACATGCTTTCGATTTACGAAAAGTTTTGTTGTTGCCGGCTGCTTCACAAACTAATGTGTATCGCCTGGTTCATGGCGAAGGCGACGGAATGCCCGGTCTTATTATCGATTATTACAATGGTACCGCTGTATTTCAAATGCATTCGATTGGTATGCATTGCATTCGCGAACAATTAGCAGCTTGCTTAAAGGAGGTGATGGGCGATGAGCTTAAAGCGGTGTACGATAAAAGCTCTAAAACCATCCCGTTTAAATCGGATGTGGAAGCGCACGACGGCTTCATTTTCGGTGAGTCGTTACCCGGTATCGTTTCAGAATACGGCAATCGGTTTAAGGTGGATTGGGAAGATGGGCAAAAAACCGGTTTTTTTATCGACCAACGCGAAAACCGCAAGCTTATTCAGCAATATGCCAGCGGTCGCGATGTGCTGAACATGTTCTGTTACACCGGCGGTTTTTCTTTTTATGCCATGCAGGGGGGAGCAAACATGGTTCATTCGGTCGATGCTTCAGAAAAGGCCATAGCACTGACCAACGAAAATGTTGAACTTAATTTTCCCGGCGATAAGAGACACAAAGCTTTTGCAGCCGATGTATTCGACTTTATGAGAGATATCAAAAACCGTTACGATTTAATTGTGCTCGATCCTCCGGCTTTTGCCAAGCATCAGCGCTCGTTGCCACAGGCTTTGCGGGGTTATAAACGCATAAATACACGAGCTTTTGAACAAATTCGACCCGGAGGCATTTTATTTACTTTTAGCTGTTCGCAGGTGGTAAGTAAAGATAAATTTCGCGAAGCGGTTTTTTCGGCAGCAGCCATTGCCCACCGAAATGTTCGTATTATTCATCAGCTAACACAGCCGGTTGACCATCCGGTAAGTATTTATCATCCCGAAGGAGAGTATCTGAAAGGACTGGTTTTGTATGTCGAATAAGTTATCAGTGCATACAATTTTTTCTTATTATGAAGTTCGCCCTATCTGAACTATCTTTGTACCCGGAGTTTTTAACCATTTAAAATTACAATAAAATGATTAATCACGTAGTACTATTTAAATTCAAAGAATTTGAAACACCTGCATTGAAGCAGGAAGCCCTGAATCAGTTTGAATCGAAACTGCTGGCACTGAAAAATGTTATTCCCGAATTAAAATACATCGAAGTAGGTAAGCATTTTCAGCTTAATTCACCTTCGTTCGATTTATGCCTGATAACCCATTTCGAAAACGCCGACGATCTCGAAACATACCGGGTACACCCCGAACACAAAAAAGTGATTGATTTTGCCGCACAGGTTGTGGCCGATCGTGCAGCTGTCGATTACAAATTTTAGTTGCAATACGTTTTTATTACTAAAATCTTACATTTCAAATCTGAAAAAAGAACCCATGTCATTGTATCCGTTAAAATTTAAACCCATTTTGAAAGAGTTAATCTGGGGTGGGCGAAAACTTGAAACCTGCCTTGGCAAAAATCTCGAAGGAAAAACCAATATTGGTGAAAGCTGGGAGTTGTCGGGCGTTTCGGGCAATGTGTCGGTAGTGGCTAATGGAAATTTGGCAGGCAACAGCTTGCAGGAGCTTGTTGAAATATACATGGATGAGCTGGTCGGAGAGAAAATTTTTACACGTTTTGGTAAAGAATTCCCCCTGCTCGTGAAATTTATTGACGCCAATGCCGATTTATCCATCCAGGTACATCCCAATGATTTACAAGCACGTAAAAGACATCATGCTTTTGGCAAGACTGAAATATGGTACGCACTCGATGGAAATGGTCAGGTTAAACTTGTAAATGGTTTCGAACGCTCTACAAACCGCGACGAGCTTCTGTCGAAACTAAACGATGGCACCTTAACCGAACTTCTGCATTACGAATCGGTACAAAAGGGAGATGTGTTTTTTGTGCCTGCAAACCGGGTACATACTATTTGTGCTGGTAACCTGGTGCTCGAAATTCAGCAAACATCCGATGTTACCTACCGGGTTTACGATTACAAACGGAAAGATGCCAACGGGAATGAACGTGAGTTGCATCTCGATATGGCTCTTGATGTAATTGACTATTCGAAGGTTAATAACCCGAAACAAGATTATATGGTTGAAGCAAATAAACCGTCGGAGTTGGTTCATTGCGAGTATTTTACTGCAAATGTATTGCAGATGAATCGTAAAATTATTCGCGATTACTATAGTTTTGATAGTTTTGCCATTTGCATTTGTGTTGAAGGGGCAATTACCATCGACGGCGATTCTTTTGAACCGGTTGAATTAAAAACTGGAGAAACAGTTTTATTACCGGCAAGTTTGGGCGAAATTAGCTACAATCCCTTAAGCGATAAAGCCCGAATTATAGAGGTTTACATCGCATAAAAAAATAAATATGATTATAAAAGATGCACATTTTGTGGTTAGCAATACCGAAGTTGCGAAATGCCCGAAATCTGATTTGCCCGAATATGCCTTTATTGGCCGTTCGAATGTGGGTAAGTCGTCGTTAATTAATATGCTTACCAACCAAAAAAATTTGGCAAAGATTTCGGGAAAACCCGGGAAAACGAGATTGATTAACCACTTCATTATTAATGGAGACTGGTATTTGGTCGATTTGCCGGGTTATGGGTATGCTAAAATATCGAAAAGCGAACGCAAAAAGTGGGAGCAAATGATAAGGCAGTATCTTTTAAAACGAAAAAATCTTTTGGGCGTATTCGTTTTAGTTGATGCGCGACACGAGCCTCAAAACGCCGATCTGGAATTTATGCAGTGGCTGGGCGAAAGCCAGGTGCCTTTTGTAATGGTTTTTACCAAGGCCGATAAGCTAACCCCCAAAGAACAAGCCGAATATCAACAAAAATATGCCGACAAGATGCTTGAAACCTGGGCAGAAACACCACTTATGTTCGAGTCGTCGGCCGAAACTGGTATTGGAAAAGAAGAAATTCTTGCATTTATCGAACAA
>JAFGGY010000049.1 GCA_016930365.1 Prolixibacteraceae bacterium
GCTTTTTCAATATCAATATCTGCATTAATATTTTTACAGAAATCAATAAAATCTGTTTCAAAAGACTCTAAGTATATAATTTGTTTTTTTGTTTTACTCTTTAGAAAAAATTCAATATTTTTATTTACATTATCATAATAATCTTCACAAACCTTAATTTTTGATTCTTTGTTTAAAAGTGGTTGGGGAATTTTTAGTACTCCATTAGCAAAGGCTTTAACTATGCTTGTTGGGTTATTCCATCTGCGATTAAGACTGGCTATCGTTTTTGTTTTATCTCTTAACAGATGCACATAAAAAGCATTATCTCCATATATCTGATCTAAATATCCTAAAAACCAACTTAGCCTATTGTCAGCCTCAATATGGTTTTCTGGATAATTTAACCGTTCTTTTCCTAATTTTGACGACCTTGACTCATGCGCAGCAGTATAGTTTTTAATATGTTTGCATGCTTTGATTATTGTTGTTGATCCTGTTCGTCCGGTGCATAGAATAAAAACTCTCATGTTTCTATTTTTTGATGTTTTGATTAAAAGTTTGTCTTAAAAAATTTAAATAATTGTCGGCCATTTGTATAGAAGAGTATGACGTAGCTGTATTTAGACTTTTAGCTATTAAATTATTCTTCTCTAACAAAGAAAAATTGAACAAATTTTTTAGTTTATTATGTAAGTCTTTAAATGTATAAGGCTTACATAGAAATCCATTTTCTCCTTCGTTGATAATACCATCAATTCCCCAGCCCTTTGTTCCTATTACAATACACCCCGCAGCCATTGCTTCTAAATATGCCAATCCGAATGTTTCGGGGTAACTGGGCATCACAAAAATATGATGTTCTTTTAACTGTTCAAATACTTGTTCACGTGGCAATCGCCCGGTAAAATGTACACTGCTTTCAATATGTAGATCTTTCGTTAACTTTTTCAGGTTTCTTTCTTCCGGCCCATCTCCAATTATAGTATAACTCCAGTTCGTATATCCTTCTTTTTGAATATTGCTCAAAGCCCTCAGAACTTTATCAATATGTTTCAGTTTAACTAAAGAACAAGCTGAAATAAATTTTATGTGCTTGCTGTTTTGAATAAAATGTTTATTGTCCAATAAATTTTTAGCATAAGAAGTATAATTTGAAGGTAACCCTGAATTGGCAACAAAAACAGGTGAATCTATATTTCCAAAATTATTAATAAATTGTTTGCTGAGTGCTTCTGACCTGAACACAACCCCGTCTGCATTTTTTATAACTTTTAAAGCCCTTTGTTTATGTAATTTATTTCGCAAAAGTTTTAAGTCGGAATTATGTATTCCGACAACAAAAGGGATATTATGCTTTTTCGCGACTTTGTAGAAATTCAAATATGAATTATACAAATGCGATACAATAATATCTGGTTTGAAATTCAACTTTTGAAGAACTTTTTCTGCATTGAAAACAGAACGTTTCAGTACCGGGATCCAGAACGGTTTTATTACTGAAACCTTTATCCCTTCAATTTCGATATTGTTTTTGTCTGGAAGTTGATCATTTTCATAAGGCAAATAGGGTCGTAAAACATGAACATCATTATGCTTACTCCATTCTTTTGCGAAATAGTGCAAAGCAAATGAATTTTGGGAAGTATTGTGAAGCGGGTAAAGTTGTGTAATTAAAAGAATCTTCATGACTCGCATTTCATGTTAATGAGTTAATTATCTTACTTAACTTTTCAGTTAGCATTCTTCGCGAAAATTCATCAACACTATATTCATCTTGTTTCATATTTGGCTTCTGCAATTGTTCACTTAACCATTTGGTGATGATTCCAATATCGTAAAAATCTGCAAATAAACCACATCTCATTGCAGCCATAATTTCATCTACATCACCCCCTTTTGCTCCCAAAGCAAGAATAGGAGTCTGTGCTGCCATGTATTCGAAAAATTTACCCGGTATATGTCCTTTTGCATTATCTGATTGATTAAGCAAAAGTAATAGCACCGATGCTTCTTCGTATTGTTTTATTACCTTATCGTGAGATATATATCCCAAATAAACTATTCGCTTACCTAAAAAAGGCCTGTTTTTTAAGTCTAACATTACTTGCTGATCAATGCTGCCAATCAAACGCAGTTCAAACTTTTCAGCAAATTCAGCATTTTCTTCACACAAATTTTCTAATGTATTCCATAATGAAACAGGATTCCGAAGAGATGTAATTAATCCGGCATAGGTCATTACAAATTTACCAGTGGGTCGCTTTCTGAATGTTTCAAAATCTTCATGGTCATAGCCATTTGTAACAACTTCAACATTTTTTGCACCTAATTCATGAAGCTCCTTTTTCCAATTCTCGCTAACAGATAAAACTAAATTAGCATTCTCAAGTACCTTCCGTTCCAACCTTCGTTGCTTTTTTCTTGCATATTCCGACAAATAAAAATAATCGAGATAGTCAATAGTACTCCATGGATCGCGAAAATCAGCAACCCATTTCACTCCAGTTTTCTTATGTAACTTTAATCCGGCAAGGTGTAAACTATGAGGCGGACCTGTTGTAACAATGCAATCGGGTTGCATCTCATAAATTTTAGGTGATAAACTTTTAAAAACCGTCTTCACCCAAAATACTCTCGGATCTGGAATTAGAAGATTTCCTCTTAGCCACAAACTCATTTTCTCAAAAAAAGATTTCTTTTTACCATCAAACAAAAAACCGGCATTAACTTTTTCTTCTTTCTTTTTCCCGGTAAGTAGTTTAAACAATTGGTAAGGTTCCCATATTGGAACTTTAATTATCTGTACATCATTTGGTATATCTTTCAGAAGGCTTTCATCTTTGCTTGGATATTCTGCATTTTCAGGAACGACTACTATGGGATTCCATCCATATTGCGGTAAGTACTTCGTAAATTTCAACCATCGCTGTACGCCTCCTCCTCCACTCGGTGGCCAATAATATGTTATTATTAAAACCTTTTTCATTTTAAGCAATTTCTACAAAAGTAATAATCTTCGGTATTTCATGTTATTTTTGTTGGTAAATTGATTCAATCTTTATGGAATTCTGCGACCTAAAAAAACAATATTTAGCCTACAAGCCCGAAATTGACCGGGCAATGCAGGGCGTAATCGATTCGACTTCGTTTATTAACGGACAAGAAATTGAGCTACTTGAAGAAGACTTGTCCACCTTTTCGGGCGCTAAACATGCCATTGCATGCAGCTCGGGTACCGATGCGCTTTTGCTGGCGCTTATGGCGCTCGATGTGCAACCGGGCGACGAGATTATTTGTCCGGCATTTAGTTTTATTGCATCAGCATCAATGATTAGCCTGCTCAAAGCCAAACCAGTTTTTATAGATGTATCGCCGCTTGATTATAATATCGACCCCACAAAAATTGAGGAAAAACTCACATCGCGCACCCGTGGCATTATTGCGGTATCACTGTTTGGGCAATGTGCTAATTTTAAGGCGATTAACAAAATCGCCGAAAAAAATGGCATCTGGGTGCTCGAAGATGGTGCCCAATCATTTGGTGCCATTTACGACGGAAAGCGCTCGTGCTCGCTTACCGATGTGGCCACCACCAGTTTTTTCCCAGCGAAGCCTCTAGGTTGTTATGGCGATGGCGGCGCAGTGTTTACAAGCGATGACAAACTTGCAGCCAAAATAAAAATGATACGCTCACACGGTCAGGAAAAGCGTTACGTGCATAAACGTATTGGCATTAACGGACGAATGGATACGCTGCAGGCTGCCATTGTGCGGGTGAAACTAAAGCATTTTGAAGAGGAAATTGTTACCCGACAGGTAGCTGCTTTAAAATATTCGGAGTTACTCGAAGGCAAAGTTATGCTGCCCGAGGTAACTGAAGATAACATCAGCGTATGGGCGCAATATACCATTGGCGTTGAAAACCGTGATGAAGTAAAAGCAAAATTGAGTGACAAAGGCATACCAACGGCTGTACATTACCCGTTGATATTACCCGCACAAGAAGCTTTTAGTGATGTGGTGCCCATGAACGAAAAATTTGAAGTTGCCCAGTTGCTGTCTGAAAGTGTTTTGTCGCTGCCCATGCATGGGTTTATAACCAACCAAGAAATTGAGGAAGTGGCAAAAGCGGTAATTGAATCAATATAAAATATTCACCGCAGAGACGCTAAGAAAACATTATGGATAAAAAATATAAACAGATAGAGCACTATGATTCAAAAATAAAAGCTCATGCTATTTGGATTTGTAACTTAAATCTTTGCGTCTCCGCGTCTTTGCGGTGAAATAAACTTACGGTGAAAAACTATAAAACGATGGACAAACAAAAAATGAACGCCTTATCAAGAGAAATTCTTGATGCTGCTATTTCAGTTCACAAAGAAATGGGTCCCGGATTATTAGAATCTGTTTATGAATGTTGCTTAGTTAAAGAACTGTCATTACGAAACATAAAAGCTGTTAGTCAGGTACAATTACCGCTTTTTTACAAAGGCGAATTGTTAAATAAAGAATTTAGAATTGATATTTTAGTTGAAGATGAAATAATTTTAGAATTAAAATCGGTTGATGAATTATTACCGGTACATGATGCACAAATCATTTCATATTTGAAATTAGCAAACAAGAAATTAGGATTTTTGATAAATTTCAACGAGTCATTAATGAAAAACGGGTTTAACCGGTTTGTAAATAATTTTTAAAACAATAATTTGCCGCAAAGACGCTGAGGTGCAAAGAAAAAAATCAAAGTACAGCATAAAAAAACACTAAAAACCTTTGCGTCTCCGCGTCTTTGCGGTGAAAAAAACTTGCGCTGAAAAAATATAAATTATGGAAGCATTTATTCACGAAACGGCTTGTGTTGATTCCGGGGCACAAATTGGTGCCGGAACAAAAATATGGCATTTTTGCCACGTGATGCCTGGCGCACAAATTGGAAACAATTGTGTGCTTGGTCAAAATGTGTTTATGGGCAGCAAGGCTGTACTTGGCAATGGCGTAAAGGTTCAAAACAACGTAAGCTTGTACGATTCGGTAATTATCGAAGATGACGTGTTTTGTGGCCCCAGTTGTGTGTTTACCAATGTGGTGAACCCCCGTGCTTTTGTTGAGCGCAAAACTGAATATAAAGAAACACGTGTGAAGCAAGGTGCCAGTATTGGTGCCAATGCTACGATTGTTTGTGGTGTTACCATTGGCGAATATGCTTTTATTGGCGCCGGTGCCGTGGTGACAAAAGATGTAAAACCGTATGCCCTGATGGTTGGCGTGCCCGCTGTGCAAAAAGGCTGGGTAAGCAGGCAGGGCGTTGTTCTATGCGATAATCTAACTTGCCCTGAAACAGGTGAAAAATATGAATTAATTGATAACCAATTGAAGATAAAATAAACAAAAAAAATGCAAAATTTTGGACTAATAGGAGCTGCTGGTTATATAGCTGAAAGGCATATGAGGGCAATAAAAGAAACAGGCAATAATTTAACTGCCTGCCTCGATAAGTTTGATGTAATGGGGCGTATCGATTCTTATTTCCCAAATGCTGATTTTTTCGTGGAACCGGAACGCTTTGACCGCCATTTAGATAAAAAAAGACGAACCGCTAACAAGATTGATTTCTTGTCGATTTGTTCACCCAATTACATGCACGATGCGCACATCAGGATGGCGTTGCGTAACCAGGCCGATGCCATTTGTGAAAAACCCTTAGTCCTTAACCCATGGAACGTTGATGCCCTGGAGAAAATTGAGGAAGAGACCGGGAAGAATGTTTATAATGTTTTGCAGTTAAGGTTGCATCCCTCAATAATTGGACTCAAGAAGAAAATAGAAAACGAAGCTCCCGATAAAATTCATGATGTCGATTTAACCTACATCACTTCACGTGGTAAATGGTATTTTATCAGCTGGAAAGGCGATATGTCAAAATCAGGTGGTATTGCTACCAATATTGGAATTCATTTTTTTGATATGTTAACCTGGATTTTTGGCGATGTTGAAAAAAATGTTTGTCATTTATACGAGGGCAACAAAGCTGCCGGCTTCCTACAATTGAAAAAAGCCCGTGTAAGGTGGTTCTTAAGCCTCGATGATAACGATTTGCCGGCTAACACTGTTGAGAAGGGTATGCGCACATATCGTTCAATAACCGTTGAAGGGCAAGAAGTTGAGTTTAGTGGTGGCTTTACCGATTTGCACACAAAAACGTACCAAAATATTCTCGCCGGAAAAGGTTTTGGACTGAACGATGCTCGTAAAAGCATTCAAATTACACACGACATCAGGGCAGAGAAACCCGTTGGTTTAAAAGGGGATTATCATCCTTTTGCAGCAAATAATCTTTAAATTTGTAATGCTATCGGAAGACGGATAAGATTGAAGCTTGAACTACGCAGCAAGTTTCCCTAATTTTTCGTAAGCCTTATTGCAGGCAGCCAGCAAATCGTCGATAATACTTTTAAAATGCTCGCGAACCAGTTTGGAATTCTCTTTTCCATCGGGATGATTAACCCTCGACAACAAGTCGTTATGCTTTTCGGAAAGCTCAATAATAATATCGAGTACTTGTTTTTTATCTTCTTCTTTTTTGAGCGAGTATCCCAACTCCAGGGCATCTATCATAACCTGCTCGGTAATTACCCTGATATCTTTTTTCAATCCTCTTACACTTGACATAATAAACCGTTTAAATTTTAGCGAAAGATACAATAAAATACATCAAATAACGAATTGAGAAGCATAGGCAAAACAGGCAATCTTAGTTTAATGTAAAGCATTTTATTATTTTAGAATCCGAAGATGCTACGTCCATGTTTAAAAACATAACTTTGCACTTTAAAAAATGCACGTATGGAACTGCTCACAAACATCTATTTTGCTTTTTTCCTGATTGTTACCCTGGGTTTTTTATTAGGAAGAATAAAAATCAAAGGCATCTCGCTTGATGTATCGGCTGTAATTTTTATAGCCCTGCTTTTTGGCCATTTTGGCGTGATTATCCCCAAAGATTTTCAACAAATTGGTTTGGTGTTATTCATTTTTACTATCGGAATACAAGCCGGCCCGGGGTTCTTCAGTTCGTTTAAAAAACATGGGAAAAAACTAGCCATTTTAGCTACAACCTTAATTTTAACTGCAGGATTAACCACCGTGGGGGTAGTTTATCTTTTCGATATCGACATGAACATTGGAATCGGTTTACTAACCGGTGCCCTCACCAGTACGCCCGGTCTTGCTGCAGCCATCGACACCACCGGTTCGCCATTAGCCTCTATTGGTTATGGCGTAGCTTACCCATTTGGAGTAATCGGCGTTATATTATTTGTGAGCCTGCTTCCTAAATTTATGCGTACCAGCATTAAAGATGCCGAAAAGAAATACCAGGAAGATATGAAATCGGAGTTTCCCGAAATCAATGCAGCTCATTTTATTGTTGAAAACGAAAACGTTGTAAACAAAAGCATTAGCGACCTACGTATTCGGTTTATGACCAAAGCCGTGGTTTCGCGTGTAATGCACAACAACGAAGCCGTTACACCAACCCCAAAAACCATTTTGTACAAAGGCGATATCATCAAAGCGGTTGGCGATGAGCAGGCCCTGGAGCGAATCAAACTTTTAATCGGCAAAGAAACCGATACGCAAATACCGCTATCGAAGCAATTTGATGTGCGCCGGGTGCTGGTTACCAATAAAGAATATGTTAATAAAACCATCGGGCAGCTAAACCTCCTGGGCAACTATGGGGCTACCATTACCCGAATTACTCGTTCGGGGATTAACATTACCCCATCGCCCTCGTCGAGAATTCAGTTTGGAGATAAACTAATGATAGCCTGCGACAAAGAGAACATGAAGCAGGTTGTAAACGTATTTGGAAACGACGACCGACGACTTTCCGACACCGACTTTCTGCCGGTAGCCATCGGTATTATCCTGGGAGTTCTAATTGGCAAGATTAATATTTCGATGGGAAGCTTCAATTTCAGTCCCGGCCTTACCGGTGGAGTGCTAATTTCGGGCTTATTCCTTGGACGTATTGGTAAAACCGGTCCCATTTTATGGACTATGACCGGAGCAGCTAACCAGCTTATTCGCCAGTTTGGACTTTTATTCTTTATGGCTGCCGTAGGAACATCGGCCGGAGCCGATATTGTGGAAATATTTGCTCAAAACGGTGTCAATATGTTTATAGCCGGAGCCATAATTACCATTTTGCCCATGCTTATCGCAACTTTAATTGCCAACCTGTTTTTTAAAATGAACATTCTATCGCTTTTAGGTGCCTTAACGGGCAGTATGACCAGCACCCCGGGACTGGCAGCAGTTGATGCAATGACCGACACCAATGCTCCTTCGGTAGCATACGCTACTGTTTATCCCTTAGCCATGGTGTTGCTAATTATTGTTGTTCAATTAATGGGGGTTTTGATATAAAAAATAGCATATTAGATTTTAGACATGAGACATGAGATTTTTAGATGTGAAATTCGTTGTCAATTTACATAACATCAAAATAAACGTCATAATAGCTAACTTTTTTATACAAATACTGGTTTTTTATAAATAGAATAGCTAAATTGAAACATAATTTGTTTTTAAACCATTGCATTTCGTCCTGAAGTTAAGAAAATGGCATGTGGTGGAAACCAAAAGAGAGAGAAATTAAATACCCGGATTCGTTCGAATTCGGGTTTTTTATGATTCCACCAAAAAAACTGTTTTCCCCCTTTTTCGCAATTTTCACTGTCTCTTTGCCGTTTCATTTTGTAGTTTTGTGCAAAAAAAATGAAATCAGAATCGATAAGTACACTGAAAAAAGAACTGTTGCACCTCCCACCCGACCTCCTGGCATCCTACTGCCTGCGAATGGCTAAATACAAAGTTGAAAACAAGGAGTTGCTTAGTTATCTTATTTATCACAGCAACGACCAGTCGATATTTATCGACGAGGCAAAAAAAGAAATTGACGAACAGTTTGGCAATCTCAACACCAGCCGCACTTTCCTTGCTAAAAAAACAATCCGAAAAGTACTGCGAACCACGCAGAAATACATTAAATTCTCGGGCGTAAAAACCACCGAACTGGACCTCTTGATACACTTTTGCCGCAAGATGAAAACAGCCGGAATACCCTTGCGTTACGGCACAGTACTGGGCAATATTTATATGCGGCAAACCGAACGCATTAAAAAAGTAATTGGCATGTTACACGAAGACATCAAAATGGACTACACCGAAGAACTGGCAAAAATTTTATAGCTCGAAATAGCACCATCGCAAAATTTTAATATTTTTGCAGGCGAAAAGGGCTGTTAGCTCAGTTGGTTTAGAGCATTACCTTGACAGGGTAGGGGTCACTGGTTCGAATCCAGTACAGCCCACTTTTTCAGAATCTTACTATTTTACTACTTTCACAATTGCCTGCTGACATAATGTTGTCACCTTTTTTTTGCACTTTTGGGTAAACAAATACAAATCAACGATGGAAAATTTTATTACCCTCGATGCTGAGAACATCGACAAAGAACACATTTGCTGCGCCATATCCGACAAAAAGTGCATCGATGGATACCAACAGAAAAAAGAATGGCTGAAAAAAGAATTCGACAATGGCTATGTATTTCGCAGGCTCGACGCTCGTGCCAAGGTTTTTATGGAATATGGGGCAGCCGAAAAAACATGGTCGCCGGTTTCGGCTCCAAATTACCTCTTTATCAACTGCTTTTGGGTATCGGGGCAATACAAGGGAAAAGGTTATGGAAAAAAGCTGCTGCAACTAGCCATCGACGATGCCAAACAACAAGGCAAAGATGGTTTAGTTACGATTGCCGGTCAAAAGAAATTCCATTTCATGAACGATGCTAAGTGGCTTATTAAACAGGGATTTGAAATTACTGAGACTACCACTGACAATTTCTCGTTGCTGGCATATAAAATAAAGCCCGATGCGGCTGCACCAAAGTTCAACAGCTCGGTTCACACCTCCGAAAAAGCTGGTAAGAAGGGCATTACCGTTTACTATTCAAATCGTTGCCCGTTTACCGAATATCATGTTAACATTTCGCTTGCCAAAACAGCACAAAAAAGAAAACTTCCCTTACAAATTGTAAAGCTCGACACCATTGAGAAAGCACAATCGGCACCAACACCGGCTACCATTTTCAGCTTATTTTACGATGGAAAATATGTTACCACCGACCTAAGTGTATGTATGGATAGCCGCTTCGATAAAATCGTAGAAAAACATATGTCATGCAACTAACAAGCAAACGTTTAATACTCAGGCCGACTTCTAAAAATGACAAGGCTGCTATTTTTAAATACCGGTCTGATGGTGAAACGAATCGTTACCAGGGTTGGATTCCAGAAACGCCCGATGATATTGACCTGTTCTTTTCAAGGCTTTCGCCTGAGCCAAACCAACCCGGCTCATGGTTTCAGATGGTCGTTACGGTTAAAACAAACAATGAAGTTATAGGCGACGTTGGGATGCACTTCTCCGAAGATTTACAACAAGTTGAGATAGGTTGCACGCTTCACAAAATGCATCACAAAAAGGGATATGCCACCGAGGCTTTAAGTGAAGTGCTTGACTATCTTTTTAACAAACTTAACAAACATCGGGTATTTGCATCGGTACATCCCGAAAACATCAGCTCGATAAACCTGCTAAAAAGACTTGGGTTTAGAAAAGAAGCCCATTTTGTTGAAAGCTTTTATGCCAACGGAAAATGGGATGATGATGTGATTTTTGCCATACTTAAACGCGAATGGAATGCGATTCTCTAAGGTTATTTTTTTAACTTTAGATTTTATACATTTGGCAACAATGAATATCCGCTTAACCATACTATTTATTTGTTTTACGGTTTGTACATTCAACGCTGGGGCTCAAAAAACCTACCCGCCTTTGACACAGAATATACAAACCTCCGACTCGCTCATGTCGCTTTTTATGCATGCAGCCACTGTTGACAGCCTGCTGTATATCGAAGATATTTGTCCTGAGATTGACACAACCGGACGAAAAGCCCTGTTTTTAATCCACGGTTGGAGTTTTGATGGCGTTCCGGCAAAACCGGGAGGCGGTTATTGGAATTATTTCAGAGAATATATACGCAACAACCCCGAATTACGCGACAGTTATAAGCCCTATTACGTGCGTTACTGGTCAAATTACGTACCCATAAATCAAATTGCTGCCGAATTACGAAGAAAAGTTGAAGAAGCCGGTTTCAACAAAAAAAGAATTGTAATAATGGCTCACAGCATGGGTGGCTTGGTTTCGCGCTCGTACATGGAAGAACAGCGTTTTACCGACGGCCCCCGAAAAGGCGAAAAATGCGGTGTACTGGTTGACCAACTTATAACGTTGGGAACACCTCACCATGGCTCACCTATGGCCAACCGATATGCCCGAGACGAATCATACAGCTGGTTTTACCAGCAAGTTCTCGGTCAGGTTGAAAAACTTGCCTTTAAAGACTTAACATACGACAAAGTTAATCGAAGTGACCTTCGTTGGGACAACTACAATAATTTATTGAACTATTCAAAATATCCCAACGAAGCCAACCCCTGGCTACTCCAGTTAAATATGCAAAGTACCTTTCATTCGAAATTCATTTGCTACTCGGGAGCGGTAAACGGCCAGTTTATGATACCCGACACCGATGACATTGACGAAGTTTATTCGTTTTTGGCTTTTATGCAGGACGAAGGCTTCGACTATCCAAACGATGGAATTGTACCCACAATAAGTGCTCAATTTGATGAAAAAACAGTGAAAAAGATTCGACATTTCCAAGGATACAACCACGCCGAACTTAACTATGGCAAGGAAGGTCAGCGAGAAGTGCTTTTCGATTTTTTCAAAATTGACCTCGACGAAAGTAAACCGCTCAAACTCACGCAACCCGGCATGAATGGCAACGAATTTTTGCCATTCAACCAGGCTTACAACATTAAATGGGTAGCACCCAACTATGTGCAAAAAGTGAATATATATTTTTCGCCCGACAATGGGAGCACCTTTACCGAAATAGCACGCAACATTGATGCAACAAATGGCTCATATACATGGACTGTTCCAGATTACAACGCCGACAACTGCCGAATTAAAATTAGCGATGCCGATTTCGAGTACGAATACGCTGTTTCGACATCGGCGTTTACAGTGTATAACAATAAGGCAAACTTTGACTTTAACAGCAACAGCTACCTCGTAAACTACCGAAGCGACACCATAAACTGGCAATACGAGGGCATGCGGTGTACAGCAAACTTGCGCTACCACGATTTAAACAACGACACGCTGATTGCTATTGCCGATAGCCTTGACATGCGCCACCGTGAACAATACACCATTGTGTGGCCAGCCGACACCAGCCTTGTCGCTACCAGTCGGGCTGTTTTCGAAATTGAACTACTGGACATGAACGAACGCTATCGCGACACTGCAACCTACATTTTAGCTTCGGGCGAAATACCTAACCTTGGAAAACCTTCGGTACAGATAAATACCCCTTCGACATACCCCGAAAGCAGCGACCAGATTTGGGGCGAACGATATGAAATTGGAAGTTCTGTTTACATCAAATTTGAATACGAAGGCGAAATCAAGCATTTCGAGCTTTATGCCTGCGACAGCAACTATGTGGTTTACGATACCATTTTTACCGGGGTAGCCATTCCGGATGTGCTCCGTTCGAGTTTTGTTCCTTGGCAAGTTCCCGACTTTAGAAACGATAAACTATATTTCTATATCAAAGCCGGCGTTTCGGCCGACTCAATTTTGGTTGAAGACTACTCGGACTACTCGTTCCGGGTTAACTATCGTACCCGAATTACAAAACCCTTTGGCGGACAGCTGGATGCTCCGCTCCTACCCTGTTTCGAAGTCGAAAAACTTGAAGGCATTGAAAACAGCGTGTTTGAAATTCAATCGCTCGATACGCCCGGGCCATCGCCGGTTTGGTACGAAGCAAACAGCACGGAATACTGCGTTGTCAACCAACTCGAAAATGAACTGGAGCCCGGGATGCGCTACCAACTAAGCGCTAAATCGAAAATTGACGAACGGTGGACTTACCCCGATACAATTATTTTTACAGCCGAAGCATCGCAGCCGTACGACGTTGTAATTACCAGCCCTGCTGCAAACGATACTATTGAAGGCGACTCGCTGGTAGTGCAGTGGAGCAGAGCCGTTGGAGCCGACCAATACAGGGTTGAACTGCTACAAGGCGATTTGTTTTTTGAAAGCGAAGCTCTTGCCAATACCGACACCTCGATAATAATTGACATTACCAATTTACCTCATTTTACCTATACCGATGTTATTGTATATGCAATAAACAACTACGGACAAAGTGCCGATATAAATACCATTGTGCGAAAATTTAAAACCAATACGGATAATATTGAAATAAAACCCCATATATATCCCAATCCTGTTTCGATAAATGGTAAAACAATTATCGAATTGGGGACACCTGATCAAACCAGCCAGGTTGAACTTAAACTTTTTGACCTTAGCGGCAAAAAGGTTGCAAGCCACTCGCCTGTATTGCAAGGCCATATCATTTACCAGTTAAGCTGGCAACAATTGGTTAAAAACACCAACATCGAAACCGGAGTGTATTTTTTGCAAATTGAAACATTAAACAATATTGATGTAATAAAAGTGGTGGTATTGGAATAAGTGCCGTAAGCACCCGTGGGTACAGCGCACCCGGGCCGGACGAAGGCGGTTAGCTGGCCAACGACAAAGGCATTGTTGAGCGCGGCTGGCGGGGCGACCGGGGGAAGCCACCGCCAGCCGCTGCGAAACAAGCCTTTGGCAAGGACACTAAAAGCCGTAGGCCGAAATGCCCGCCAAATAATAAAAGTTGTTAAACTACGGCCGTCGTTACAATAAAGATGGCTCTTCGTTTGTTATGTTGACAGCGGCCACGAAAGGTTGCTTTAATTTTTTTACTATGGATACTAAAATACACCGAATACTTTGGGTTGACGACGAAATTGATTTGTTGAAACCGCATATAATTTTTCTCGAAAATAAGGGCTACGAGGTTGATACGTGTACAAACGGTGCCGATGCCATTGATATGGTGCGGGAAAACTTGTACGATATTATTTTTCTGGATGAGAATATGCCGGGGTACACAGGCCTCGAAACGCTTGGACACATTAAGGAGGTGAACAGCCTGGTGCCGGTGGTGATGATTACCAAAAGTGAAGAGGAACAAATTATGGATGAGGCAATTGGCTCGCAAATGGCCGATTACCTGATTAAACCGGTGAATCCGAAACAGATTTTGCTGTCGATTAAGAAAAATATTAACAAAAAGGAGCTGGTAACGCGGCAAACTACTTCGGCCTACCAGATGCAGTTTGGACAGTTGGGCATGCAGATTAACGACTCGCTTACGATTGACAACTGGCGGGAGGTTTATCGCAAACTAACCTACTGGGAGATGGAGCTCGACAACTCGGACGACAAGGCCATGGACGAGGTGCTGCAAATGCAGAAAACGGAAGCAAACCACGCTTTTTGCCGGTTTATTTCGCGTAATTATGTAAACTGGCTGAAGGTTGATGGCGATGAACGCCCGCTGATTTCGCCCGACTTATTTAAGAAACGTATTTTCCCGGTGCTCGACGAAGGTAAAAAAGTGTTTGTGATGTTGATTGACAACATCCGCTTTGACCAGTGGAGAGCGCTAAGCCCGGTTTTTGCCGATTATTACTCGGTGGTAAACGACGAAATGTACCTGAGCATACTGCCTACCGCTACGATGTATGCCCGCAACAGTATTTTTGCGGGTCTGATGCCGGTTGATATTAAACAGATACACCCCGATTACTGGCTTGATGATGATAACGAGGAAGGGGGCAAAAACAACTTTGAAGAAGACCTGCTGCGCGAACAAATGGCACGAAACGGTCGTAAGGAAAAACTGTTTTACGAGAAAATTACCACCTCGAAACCGGGGCGCAAAGGCAGCGACAATTTGAACCAGATATTGCATTCGGACCTTTCGGTAATGGTGCTGAATTTTGTGGATATGATTTCGCACGCTCGCACCGAAATGAACATGATTCGGGAACTGGCCGGCAACGAAGCTGCCTACCGCTCGTTAACCGTAAGCTGGTTTAAGCACTCGGGGCTTACCGAACTACTTAAAGAACTGGCAGCCAATAATTACGAACTGATTTTAACAACCGACCACGGAACAATAAAAGTAAACAATCCGCTAAAAGTAATTGGCGAGCGTAGCACAAATACAAACCTGCGCTATAAGCACGGTCGTAACCTAAACTATAAACCCAAAGAGGTTTTTGAAATTAAGAAACCACAGGAAGCACGTTTGCCGGCAACCAACGTAAGTACTTCGTATATTTTTGCCATGAATGAGGACTTTTTCGCGTATCCGAATAATTTTAACTATTACGCGAATTACTACAAAAACACCTTTCAGCATGGTGGCATATCGATGGAAGAAATGCTGATACCTATAATACGCATGAAGCCCAAATAGATTACTCTATTTGAAATACCATTGAATTTTTAGCGTTGGCCTGTTGCCCGATTTGCTTTGCCATAGTTTCGCTGTCGTTCTGAAGTAAGTCAAGGCATTGGTCAAAAGCACCGGTTTGACGGTAAATTTCGGCTTGCAGCAGCGTATCTGAAACACGATTGATAAGCCGCATAAGATTTTGATGAAAAAATGCTACGAATTTTTTGTTGCACTGCAATAAAGCGCGCCCCTTTTCGGTGTGTAATGCCGCGTACCATAATTCACGACGAATAGCTATCTCTTCGGATTCCGAAATTTTTGTTCGGGCTCTCAAATCGAGTACCAGTGCACCGGCAGTCGGTGGCGTAGCCTTTTTAATGCCCGGATATTTTTCGAGCAACTCGTAGAGCGAACCTTTTGCAATGACCTTACCGGCCTGTGGCATAAAGCCCAGCTCGCAGGTTACGCAACCAATAATAAGCGGCGTACGCCAGTTCGAGTCGTCGTTTTCTATAAAAAAACCATCGGAGAACAGGGTGGCTGCCTCCGATGGTAAATTGCCCCTTGGTGAAACAATGTATTGTTCGCCGCACTCGGGGCATTCTAAAACGGTATATTGGTTTTGTTGCTTATCTGATTTTAAGGCCATTTGGTAAAGATTATCGCTTAGGTATAAAGAAAACGTTTAATATTTCGTTTTGGTGTTTTTTCGAACTCCTCGCTAACAATCTCAATTTTACTAAGTTGCTCGTACGATGCTACTTGTTTGTTGTAAGATTGTCGGTTTTGTTCCATTATGCTTTCGAGCGAATTGGCGTCGATGCCATCGGCTTTCATGGCTTCGAAATCGGGATAAACCAAGGCTGTAAGTTTCGCATTACGCTGAATAACAACACACTCCTGGATATACGGGAGATTATTTAATCGAGCCTCAAGTTCTTCGGGATAAATATTCTGCCCACTAGATCCCAGCAACATATTTTTCGAACGGCCTTTTATGTAGATAAATTTATCGTCGTCGGTAACGCCCAGGTCGCCAGTTTTGAGCCATCCGTCGGCAGTAAACGTATTTCGGTTTGCCTCGTCGTTTTTGTAGTATCCCAGCATTACGTTGGCGCCCTTAACCTGTATTTCGCCAACAATACGATGCGGGTCGTCGCTTTCGATACGCATTTCCATCCGATCGACCAACTTACCGGCCGATGCCTTACGGATTTCATTCCACGGAGCATAACTGATAAGTGGGCCACATTCGGTCATACCGTATCCAACCGTAAACGGGAATTTTATTTTACGTAAAAGAGTTTCAACCTCAGCACTAAGAGCAGCTCCTCCAATAATAACTTCGACAAAGTTTCCGCCAAAACTATCGATAAGTTTGTCCTTGATTTTTTTATGTAATATCGAATTGACACCCGGAATAGCCAGTAAGGCTTTCATAATAGGTTTGCTCAATGTCGGCAATAGTTGTTTTTTGTATATTTTTTCGAGTATAAGCGGCACAAAGAAAATAAGATGCGGCTTAATTTCACCGAAGGCTTTAAGCAATACCTTGGGACTTGGTGTTTTGGTAAGGAAAGTAGTATGGCAACCCATGGTTATTGGGAATAGAAATTCGAAAGCCAAGCCAAACACATGCGCCATTGGCAGTAAGGAAACGATGCGATCTTTAGCGCGAAGAGGCATATTTTCCTGTGCAAAAACGATGTTGGAATACACGCTTCGCTCGGGAATCATTACCCCTTTTGAAAATCCTACCGAACCCGATGTGTACGAAAGAATTTGAAGCTCGTCGGGATTTTTTTCGGCAAAGAAGAAGTCTTCTTTTTTTACGTGTTCTCCTACCATAAGAGATTTCCCTTCGTTGGCCAGTGCCTTTAGTTCTTCTTTTTGGCATTCGAGAATGCTAAAATCGTCGATGGCGATACAACCTTCGATACCCTTTAGTTTTGTATGGTCGATATCGTTATAAAGCGATTTTTGAGCAAACAAAAATTTAGCTTCAGAATGTTCGACTATATGATACACGTTATCGGCCTTAAAATCGGGCAGAACGGGTACTGCAACAGCTCCATACGCTAAGGTTCCGAGAAATACTTTTGCCCAGTTGGTCGAGTTTCGTCCATAAATGGCAACTTTTTCGCCGGGTTGTAGCCCGGCTTTTTCGAAAATTGTTTTTAAGGTATGAATCGATTGAGCTACATCGCTAAATTTCAAACACTCGCCTTCGTAATCGGAGAATAAATCGAGATCCCAGTATTTTCGGAATGTTTCGGTGTAAAGACTACCTAAATTTTTACTTTCCATAGCTTATAGAATTAATTAATTTTTTCGTTTTCCAATTTCAGTTTAAGCGGATTAATGGCTTCTCCCCAATAAACCGTAGTATGAGGGAATGGAATTTCGATGCCTTTAGCATCGAAGGCATTTTTAATGCGTTTACGGTATTCACGCCCTACATTCCATTGTTCGCCGGGCTTAGTTTTAATACGTGCACGAACCACAACAGCACTATCGCCGAGGCTATCCACCCCAAATATTTCCATCGGTTCAAGAAAGCGGTCTTTAAAATCGACATCATTTTGAAGTTCATTACCCACTTCGGCCATAACCGACATTACATATTCGGGCTTTTCTTTGTAGGCCACCCCAATATCCAGAACCACGGCCGACCACTCTTTGGTCATGTTCGACAAGGTATTAATTTTTCCGTTTTGAAACACATGAACTACGCCAGAAAAATCGCGTAAAGTTACCGTACGCATTTCAATTTTTTCGACCAATCCTCCGGTGCCATTAATAATTGCCACATCGCCGGTGCGAATTTGGTTTTCGAGCAAAATAAAAAAGCCTGAAATAAAATCACGTACCAGCTCCTGTGCGCCAAACCCGACAGCTAATCCAACAATACCAGCACCTGCCAGAATGGGTGCGATGTCGATGCCCAGTTTTTTCAAAATCATCATAAGTGCAACAGTCCAAATAATAACTTTCCCTATTCCGGCTATAATACCCAACAAGGTATTTACTCTCTTTTCGGCCTCCAGCGAGTCTTTGGTTTCATCGCGTTTCGCCCTGTTAATGGTAAATTTCGACAAGCGTTTCATAAGAAACTTTAACAACCTAAGTAATACCACCAGAATGATGACTATAAAAATCAACCCGGGTAAAACCTGCACACCCCAATCGATTAGTTTTTCAACTAATTCTGTCCAGTATTCGGCTTCAAAAAGTTTTTCCATATCTATATATTTTCAGTTTCACATTCTCCATTTAAGCATTGATAAGCCTTTTGCAACGATTCATCATCATCAGACAGGATGAATAAAACATCGTTAGCCTGAATTTCGGTTGAACCTGTAGGGGTAATATAATTATTATCGCGCTCAATAAATGAAATCAGTGTTGTTTTTGGCAAGTTTAGCTGAACAATTTGTTTCCCAACAGCCGAACTGTTATCCTGAACAACCACTTGCTTCAACAAAGATTTTATGGTATTGGCCAGTTCTAAATCTTTGTTTGTTTTTGGTTTTAGCTCATGTGGAATTGTAAGATTTAACCACTTAGCGACTAATGGCAACGATGTACCCTGAATGATAACAGATGTGATGGATACAAAAAATACAATATCAAAAATCATATTGGCCTGGTCCGCGCCGGCAAGTAAAGGATAAGTGGCAAATACAATCGGAACTGCTCCGCGCAATCCGACCCACGAGATAAACCAACGGCTTCGGTTTGATTCTTTGAAAAATACCATGCTTATAAATACAGCCAGGGGCCGGGCAATAAACATTAAGAAAGCCGATATCAATAGCCCAATCCCGATTATAGGAATAATCTGACTTGGAAAAACCAACAACCCAAGGGTAAGAAAGAGAATAATTTGCATCAACCAGGCAAAACTATCGAACGACTTCAGTATTTTTTTCTTATGGATGAGTTCGTGATTACCCAAAACCACTGCCGACAAATAAACCGCAAGGAAACCGTTTCCACCAATAAAATCGGTAAACGAAAAAACAAAAAAGAGTATGGCTATAACCAACACAATGTACAAACCTTCGTATTCGAGCTTAATTTTATTAATTACATAGGTGCTTAATTTCCCAAACGCAAGTCCTAAAACAGCACCAATCAAAATTTGCTTTAAGAAGATAGGAATAGCAGCTACAAGTGTAGCATCCTGATTTACGACCAGCGATGTAAAAACGATGGTTAAAACATAAGCCATGGGGTCGTTACTACCGCTTTCAAGTTCAAGTGTAGGCCTTAGATTTCCTTTTAATGCAAGATTTTTTGACCTTAAAATTGAAAATACAGCAGCCGAATCGGTTGATGAGACAATAGAACCAAGCAATAAACCCTCGTAAATGGTAAAGTCGGTAATAAGCCAAACAAATACTCCCACACTCATTGCCGTAAGAAACACCCCCAGTGTTGAAAGCACAATGCCACGCCCCAGAACCGGCTTTATAGATTGCCAATCGGTATCGAGCCCCCCGGAAAACAAGATAAAATTTAAAGCAACAATTCCAATAAACTGGGCTCCTTTGGGATTATTAAACTCAATTCCTCCTATACCCTCCGAACCTGCCAAAATACCTATCGAGATAAAAAGAATAAGCACAGGTATTCCAATACGGTATGATGTTTTTCCGGCAAAAAGCGATATAAACAAAAGCACCGAGCCTATCAACAATATATTTTCGGTTGTAAGGTTCATTTTTTACAAATCAGGTTTTCTGCTTTTTCTTTTTAGCCGAAGGAAACAATACATTATTCAGTATAAGTCGATACCCCGGAGAATTGGGATACATATTCAAGTCAGTTGGAGGGTCACCAACAGCGTGGCGATAGTCCTCGGGGTCGTGGCCGCCATAAAAAGTCCATGTACCGTTTCCAAATTCGCCATGAATATAACGAGCTTCACCGGCATTTTTATTTTCGCCCATTACTAAAACCTCGGGTTTTATCAATTCTCTTTTATAAGCCGTAGTTTGCCCCATAAATCCTTTCACAATACGGGTATGGTTTTGAGTAAGCATTGTAGGAACCGGATCCCATTTTGCCGAAAAATCGAACAAGGTAAAATAGTCGTTAGCCATATCAACTTTTCGCGATTCGGTTACATCGATATCTGAATATTCGTATCGATAAGGATCTTCTTCGATATGAAAATTGTAAAATGCAAAAGTACGTGAATAGTCGAGTTTCTCATTCATACTTTCGTCTGCCGGATCGCCGTCGTACATCGACTCACAAATATCGGTATGCTCGGCAGCCAGGGCAATATCGTAGGTGTCGGTAGCGGCACACATGGCAAACAGAAAACCGCCCGAAGCGACATAATTTTGAATCGTTTTCGACACAACCAATTTCATTTCCGAAACTTTCATAAAACCCATTTCGCGTGCCATTTGCTCGTTGGTTTCAACATCCTGCTGATACCAGGGCATGTGTCGATAATTTTTATAAAACTTCCCGTACTGACCGGTAAAATCTTCGTGATGAAGGTGCAGCCAGTCGTAATCGGAGAGTTCTCCTTCTAATATTTCCTTATCGTATATTTTATCGTATGGAATTTCGGCATAGGTAAGCACCATGGTAACCGCATCATCCCAGGGTAGTTTATTCGACGGAGTATAAACGGCAATTTTAGGAGCTTTCTGCATGGGCACCACATCCATATTTTGCGATGGGCTCGATATTTCATTTAAAATCTGGCTGGCCTGTCCATCGGCAATTACCTCGCAGCTAACGCCTCGCACAAGACATTCGTTTTCAATCTCTTCGGCAAACTGCATCAAAAAACTCCCCCCACGATAATTAAGCAACCATTTTACTTCGACGCCTCTTTCAAGCGTCCAATAGGTTATACCATAGGCTTTCAAGTGATTATCCTGCACCTGATCCATTGGTATTAATATTTGAGAAGCGTTTAAAAACGCTGCGTTAAGAACCAGTAAGAAAATAAAAACTATTCGTTTCATATCAATTTAAATTTAGAAAGGTGGATCGTTCGAATTATCTAATGTTCCAAAGGGATTATCGCTCATAGGCTGTATAGGAGGCGACATTACGGGCGACCTGTCGTCCTGGTTCATTTTCGAACTGAAGGTCATGCCATTACCCGGCACATCGAAATCGGAAGGATACTGTTCGAGATCCATAAACCGAGCCAGCTCTTTACGGAAGGTTAAACGCACATCGCCAACAGCACCGTTCCGGTGTTTGGCAATGATAATTTCGGCTACGTTGTGTAAAGAGTTTCCCTCATCATCTTCGTTTATGCCATAATATTCGGGGCGGTGAATAAAAATCACCATGTCAGCATCCTGTTCAATCGCTCCCGATTCGCGAAGGTCGGACAACTGAGGACGCTTTCCTTCGCGCGATTCAACCGACCGGTTTAGCTGCGAAAGAGCAATTATCGGCACATCCAACTCTTTGGCAATGGCTTTAAGCGAACGCGAAATCATACTTACTTCCTGTTCGCGGCTTCCGGCACGATTTTCGGCTCCGGCTGTCATTAGCTGTAAATAATCGACCAGAATTATTCCAACATCATGCTGCATTTTTAATCGTCGGGCTTTGGCTCGAAACTCAAAAATTGATAAGGCAGGCGTATCGTCCACAAATATGGGTGCTTCGTCGAGTGTTTGAATCGCACTGTTTAACCGATCCCAATCGTCGCCAACAAGACTTCCTTTTTTAATCTTATCGGAACCAAGTTCAGACTCAGCCGCAATTAAACGATTAACAAGCTGAATAGAAGCCATCTCAAGTGAAAAAATGGCTACTGGCTTTTTTGTTTCAACTGCCATATTACGAGTCATCGATAAAACGAAAGCTGTTTTTCCCATTGCAGGACGAGCTGCAATAATCACAAGGTCGGTTTTTTGCCATCCCGAAGTAATTCTGTCAACACCGGTAAAACCCGACGGAATACCCGAAAGGCCGTCGGCTCTTTTACTGGCTTCTTCAATTAAATGAACGGCTTCTTTCAATATTGGTTTGATGGCTTGAGTTTCCTTTTTAATATTTCCTTCAGAAATTTTAAAAATGGCAGATTCAGCCTGGTTAATAAGCTCATCAACATCTTTGGTATCGTCGTATGCGTTGGCTTGTATCTCGGAACACGAACGAATCAATTCTCTTTGGATGTACTTTTGAGCAATAATGCGTGCATGAAACTCTATATGTGCTGCCGATGCTACTTTACTGGTTAACTGAGTAATATACAAAGGGCCACCAACTTTATCGAGTATGTCTCGGTTTTTTAATTCCTGAGTAACAATTAGAAGGTCAACCGGTTTGTCTTCCAACGAAAGTTCTTTAATTACTTTAAATATTTCGCGATGTTCTTCTTTATAAAAACATTCTTCAATCAGAACATCGGCCACCCCAACAAAAGCATCTCTTTCGAGCATTAACGCGCCCAAAACAGCTTCTTCAACCTCAATGGCCTGCGGTGGTAATTTACCCAACTGAGCATTGAGTGTATCGATATCAACAGATGTTTTACTTTTGTATTTAGTAGCCATAGAAAAATATACCCCCTTGTTTATTAATGCATTACACTATCAAAATTCATTAAAACATCATTTTGCTAGTACGAATCTCAAAATTAAGAAAAATGAAGCAGCAATTTAAATTGACGGCAACAATAATTGAATCATTTATGCAAGCCCGTTTCGATGATTTTGCTGATAATATCCGATAATCGAAGTCCCATTGCATCGAGTTGCTGAGGAATGAAACTGGTTTCGGTCATTCCGGGTATTGTGTTAATTTCGAGAAAGAAAAATTCATTCTCTTTCAGAATAAAATCGATGCGTGCTATTCCTTTACAGCCGGTTAGTTTATAAATTTTAACTGCTAACTTCTGACATTGTTCAATCTGAAGTGCCGGAATACGTGCCGGAGTAATTTCGGTTGCTCCCCCAATAGTATATTTCGAATTAAAATCGAAAAATTCGCCACCGGGAATCACCTCGGTAGGCAAAAATGGTAGAATCTCATGGTCGATTTCGCATGCGCCAACCGCCAGTTCAAGTCCATCAATAAATTCTTCGCACAAACAATCGCCACTTTCATTAAAAGCAGCTTCGACGGCATCCAGAATTTGGTCTTTAGATTTAACTTTTGTAACACCAAAGCTTGAACCTCCAGCACTTGGTTTCACAAATAATGGCAATCCCAATGCTTCAACAATCCGGTCGGGAACGATTTTATCTTCTTTACGGAAATACATCGATTTTGCCATTTTAATATCAAAGGCTCTCAGAAAATTATCACAGTAAAATTTATGAAACGTTAAGGCAGAAGCATATACACCACTGGCAGAATACGGAATTTTCTGCAGATCGAAATATCCTTGCAGAACACCATCTTCGCCAGGAGTACCATGTATCATTATAATGGCAAATTCCGGCTTGATTTTTTCACCATTAATTGTAAAACTAAAATTACTTTTATCGACTGTTGCCAAAACGTTGTCATCATTAATAACAACCCAATCAGTGAAACGCATCCGTATCATCCAGGGTGAATATCGTTCCTGATCAATGCATTTGTAGATATTTTCTGCACTTTTCAGGCTCACTTCGTACTCAGACGAATCACCTCCACATACAAGTGCTATATGCTTTTTTGTCATCTTTTCAACATTTATTAAACGAGGTAAATATAATGAAAGAAGTAAAAAGAAAGGATAATATTTTGGTTTTGATTATAGGAGAAATTGGAAAAATGGAATGATGGAAAAATGGGTTAATGTGGTAATGTGGTTTCAAGTTTTCAGATTTCAGGTTACAGGTTCTATTCTTCGCGTGGTTGAAAAGTTTGAAGAACCCTATCTAAACCCGGTACTGGTTTAGATAGCGCCAGTATTTGTCAATGAGGAATAATTGGTCATTGATAGATTATCAGTTTCTCAAGTGCAACCCTTAGGGTTAAATGTTCATCACCTTCTGTGAAACCGGTGAAATACAGCATAACCAAAGAGCTCAACCCCGAAGTGGATTGAATACTATTTTTACTACGAAGGGCACGAAAGACGGCATGAAGGCACACGACGTATTTTTACTCGTTCTTGGAAGAATAAAAAAGTGGATTGATGAAATATTGGGGTAATTGGGTTATCGCATGTGCTACAAAGCAAACTACAACTGCTTTCTTCAATTGCCTTCAATTGTTTTCTATCGTCTTCTATTCCTTCCATTGCCTTCTTTTAGGGCAGCCTGCTTATTGCCTTTGCAATAGTTTTTGTAAGTTTTGTGCATAAAAAAAGCCCGACTCAATGAAGAATCGGGTCCCGACGGTCATCGGGATTGGCGGCGACCTACTCTCCCACAAGAC
>JAFGGY010000050.1 GCA_016930365.1 Prolixibacteraceae bacterium
TCTTTTTCAAGGAATAGATCTATAGCTCTCTGAATATTTTTGGCCATCAAAAATTCACGGGCTTCATAAATATCTTTACCGAGGGCTTGCTGTCCTAAATAATCATCTACTAAATATTTGTATTCTTCAATGTTCTTTTTGCCTAATATTTTTTGAGCTAAAGTGTTATTCTCCATCATACAAATCAATTCGATATAATTATGTTCCCAAAGCAGTTTATTTAATTTCTCTTTAAGTGTTTCCTTATTCTTTTCAACTACAGTTGGTTCAGGAGCATTTAATTTAGAGAAAAATTCTTTTGGACCTAAAAAAGCACCAGTGTATCTAGTTAAACTAAATGCATATGATCTGTGAATTACATCAAATCCACAAAGATATACTTTTGACTCGCTTGTACTGTTATACGTCCTAAGCCAATCCAACAATTCGGCTAACATTTTGGTATCATAACGAAAGTATCGCGCATCACTTAATAATCTGTCAACTTGTGTAATATAATTATCATATGTAATGCCTTGAATGTACAAATTGTATTGTATTAATATATTCATAGGCAGCTCTATCATTACTAGCCGTACTTTGCTATTTTGAATAGCTGATTTTACAAATTCATTAAAAGCTGCTTTTGTTTCCCGGCTCCCGTGTGTACATTCGCCTAATCCTATAATCCTGGTATCTTTTAGTTGTTCAAGTATGGGTAAAAAACAATTATTGTTTTCGGTCGAAAGGGGGATAATATGCTCTTTATTAAAAACCTCACTGGTTTCAAGTGCCGATTCTTTGTCAACCCTGTTTACATCCAGTTGAGCTATGTCTTTACCACCTATAGAAATAGCCACTTTATCAAGCCATAAAGATTGTAAGGAATCCTTATTGCCCCTGTAATTGATGCTAATCCTGATGCCTTTTTCGTTGTTTAGTTTAAATGATAACAGTTTTGATTCCCATTGGGTATTGTTAAGCCAAACAGAATCGTGAAATACAATATTCGCATTTTCATCAATACTGCTTAATGCAAAATAAGCTTTACCTGGGAGATTTGATTTTTGGTTAACTGTAACAGTACACACCTCACCTCTTTTATATTGCGGCAAAGGAATGACAAAATTTAAATTAAACTTCATAGGTACACTGTCCATAGTATTATATGATATTTTAATCGGAATTTTTCCGTTCAAACTCATCATGCTGTCAAAGGAGAGGGCTGTGCCTCTTTGGAACTCAGCCCAGCCACTAGTACATGTATTAAACCTTTTAAATTCCAAATCATACTTTTCGCCATACGTTTGCGAAAATGTTTGACTGAAAAATAAAAGACTTAGAACTATACATGAAATAGTTTTCATAGATATTGTTTTAACGCTCAATACATTTTAACGATTTCTACCAGACCTTTTGTCCGGCATAATTATCAGCACTGCTATAAGGATAATCTTCTTCGTGATCGACAAACCTTGCAACAACAGGATTCTCATTAATAACTACGAAAGAGCCTCGAAATTTGCATTTACGGTTCATCGTATAAAAATAAGAAAATTAAGTAACTTTTGGCAACGAGTTGCAAACTTGCCATTGGAAGAGTAAAAGCTGTTTTCGCTAAATTCAAACAATTGGGAAATGTATTGTTTTCTTATACTAAATTCTATCCTTGAGTACACACACAAAACAGAACGCGTTTTTCAAAAAAAACAGGAAACCATAAAAACATAAAAGCTATTTTTTGAGTTTACCTGTTTATAATAAAAAATTATCTTTGGCGTTAATTGGTAAACATCGACAATGAAGCAACATATATACATTATATTATTCCTGTTTTTTGCATTCAAAGGGTATGCACAATTTGGTGGCGATGCAACCTACGATTTCCTCAACCTCTCGGCTTCGGCGCGTATCAATGCCCTGGGAGGTAACCAGGTTGGCATAATTGACGAAACCGAACTGGGCTTCACTTACTACAACCCCGCAAGCTTACGCCCGGCCATGCACAACAGCCTGTCGGTTAACTACATCGATTATATTTCTGATATCCGCATCGGGTATGCTGCCTACAGCCGTCATTTCGAAAATATTGGTTCGTTTGCCGCAGCCATGCAGTTTATAAACTATGGTTCGTTTATCGAGGCCGACGAAAATGGGAATCGCTCAGGCAGCTCCTTTAGTGCCGGTGATTACGCACTCAATATTATCTATTCACGAAATGTATGGGACAACCTCACTGTTGGTGCTAACCTTAAACCCATTTATTCGTCGTACGAAAATTACAACTCACTGGGTATTGTAAGCGATATTGGACTTACGTATGCCGACTCGTCGGGCAATTTCAACGTAGGGCTTGTGGCCAAAAACATGGGGATGCAAATTACCACGTATAACAAAGATGATGGCGAGCGCGAACCTATGCCTTTCGACATACAGGCCGGTTTTTCTCAACGTCTGGCTCATGCGCCCTTCCGCTTCAACGTTACCCTGCACAGCCTTACCAACTGGAAGCTAAGTGATAAAAGCACCTGGGACTATGACCATAAAAGCCAAAACGAAATATTGGCAGGCAGCTCCGACGATTTCTTTAAACAATTTATAAGACATACCATTCTGGGGGTTGAATTCATCCCGTCAGAAAATTTTTTAATCGGCATTGGCTACAATTTCCAGCGTCGGTTCGAACTATCGGTGAGCGACCGTCCGGGAGCTGTTGGCCTTTCGGGAGGGTTTACCATAAAGGTTTCAAAATTCCGTATTTCGTATGCCATTGCCAGCTATCACCTTAGCAGCACGTCAAACACCTTCTCGATAACCACCAACTTATCTGAATTTATACGTTAAGATTATTAAACGGCAAATTCACCCGAAGACAACCGCCCAAAAAGACAAATATGTCCTATATTTGTTCTGTATTCCCAAAAATAAATGCATCATGCAAGCAAAAAAAATAACCATTGCCATCGACGGGCATTCATCGTCGGGTAAAAGCACCATTTCGAAACAACTGGCTGCCAAGCTCGGGTACAAATATATCGACACTGGTGCCATGTATCGTGCCGTTACACTTTACGCGCTTCGTAAAAATCTTATCCACCAAAAAAACGTCGACAAAGACCAACTTATTAATGAGCTCAGCAACATTAAAATTAGCTTCAGATATAACACGAACACCCAACGCAGCGACACCTATCTAAACGGTGAAAATGTAGAAAACGAAATACGCGAACTCGAAGTTTCGAACAACGTTAGCCCTGTTGCAACCATAAAAGAAGTGCGTCAAGCCATGGTTAAAATGCAACAGGAAATGGGCAAAGAGAAAGAAATTGTGATGGATGGCCGCGATATTGGAACGGTTGTTTTCCCCGATGCCGAGCTCAAAATTTTCTTAACCGCCTCAACTCAGGTAAGGGCGCAACGCCGCTACGACGAACTCAAAGCCAAAGGCTTAAATGTATCGTTCGACGAAGTACTAAGCAACATCGAAGAGCGCGACCACATCGACTCGACCCGCGATGAAAGCCCGCTGGTAAAAGCCGATGATGCCCTGGTACTCGACAACAGCCACCTAAACCCCGATGAACAAATAAAATACTTACTCGAAAAAGTAGAGGGAATCAGAAATGCACATTGAAATCGACAATAAATCAGGTTTTTGTTTTGGCGTTCAACGCGCTATCAACAAAGTAGAAGAATTAATACAAGAAGGTGAACAAGTACATTGTCTGGGCGATATTGTTCACAACCACGAAGAAGTAATGCGCCTGTCGCAACTGGGTATGCACACAATACAAACAAACGACTTAGCGCACACCAGTCGGCAAACCGTATTGGTTCGGTCGCACGGCGAACCACCTTCAACCTTCGAAAAATTAAAAACCAACCAAAATAAAACCATCGATGCAACTTGCCCCGTCGTTTCCAAACTTCAAAACCGCATAAAAAAAAGCTACGGCCAGTCAAGCCAAAAAAATGGCCAGTTGGTAATATACGGTAAAAAAGAACACCCCGAAGTAATTGGCCTTAACGGGCAAACCGGCAACCAGGCCATTGTGGTAACAAACAGCAACGATTTGGAAGAAATTGATTTCACCAGGCCTATCGAAATATACAGTCAAACCACCATGCCGCTCGACGGTTTCGAAGCGATTACCAAACAAATTAAAGAACAAGCCACCAACGAAGTGATTGTTCACGATACCATTTGCCGACAAGTGGCCGGGCGCGTACCACACCTGAAAATATTTGTAAAAAAATTTGACGTGGTGCTGTTTGTGAGCGGCAAAAAAAGTTCCAACGGAAAATCACTTTTCGAGGTATGCCGTAAAAGCAACCCCAACACCTATTTTATATCTTCGCCCAACGAAGTGAATGCGAAATGGATTGAAAATGCCGATAAAATTGGTATTTGCGGTGCCACATCGACCCCGCAATGGCTTATGGAAAAAGTAAAAGAACACATTGAGAACAACGAACACAAATAAGAAATTGCAAATAATGAAACAACGAAAAGACATTAGCCGAATAGCCGTTTTCACCTCGGGAGGAGATGCCCCGGGAATGAATGCGGCAGTACGCGCCGTAACCCGCGCCGCACTTGCCCATCAGCTCGAAGTTTACGGTATAAAACGCGGCTATCAGGGAATGATTGAAAACGATTTTGTGAAACTCGAAGCCGGCGATGTAAGCGGCATTATGCATCTGGGAGGAACTTTTTTGCAAACCGCCCGCAGCAAAGAATTCAGAACGCACGAGGGGCGCAAAAAAGCATTTGAAAACCTAAAAAATCACCAAATTGATGGCGTTGTGGTAATCGGGGGCGATGGCAGCTTTGCCGGAGCACTTGCTTTTACACAGGAATTCGACATACCTTTTGTAGGCATTCCAGGCACCATCGATAACGACATGTACGGAACCGACTACACCATAGGCTACGACACCGCACTCAACACGGTAGTAGAGGCCGTTGATAAAATTAAGGACACCGCAAACTCGCACGGCCGTATTTTCTTTATCGAAGTTATGGGACGCGAAGCCGGTGCACTGGCACTAAAAGCCGGACTGGCCTGTGGTGCAGAAGTAACTTTTATCCCCGAAATACAAAATGAAGAAGAAGAACTGGAAAAATTTCTGACAAAAGATTATAAAAATAAACAACGGTCGGGTATTGTGATGGTAGCCGAAGGCGACCGTGCGGGAGGTGCCCTGAAACTAGCAGAAAAAGTGCAAAAAAACCATCCCGAAATCGATGTACGTGTTACCATACTGGGGCATATACAACGAGGAGGCAGTCCAAGTGCCAACGATCGCGTTGCTGCAACCCAAATGGGCGTTGCAGCCATCGATGCCCTGCTTAACAACCAAATAAATGTAATGATTGGCATGAAAAACAATAAAATTGTGCATGTCCCATTTTCGAATGAAGTTAAAACCAACCGCGAATTCAATGCCGACCTTCTTAAGATTCAACAATTAATCAATTCGGCTTACTAAATACAATTCGTTCATCAAAAGAATAGCGACATTCGTCAACACAAACCCGCCGTTCGTCAAAAACAAGCTCTTTTTCTTAAATAGAAGACTTTTTTGTCTTAATTTAGCATTGAAAACAAATAGAAAAGGAGGCATATATGATTCATTTAGCAATTGCAATAGGAATTTTTTTCATTGCTGCAGGATTGGCTTTTTTCAAAGGAACAACAAGCAATGATACAGCTCAAAGCTGAGCTGCTATTTTATAACGAAAATCTAAAAAGATACAATCAAGCAGCATCCATACCGGGTGCTGCTTTACTTTTTCCACGTCATAATCAATTTTCAAAGTCAATCAGATTCTGTATTTTTGCCTCAACACCATACGTCTGTACAAACCAATAAAACATCTGCAACCATGCACTTCAATTTTAGCCAAACGCCAATGCTTTATTTCGGGCAAGGTCAATTTACAAAGCTCGCCGATCACCTTAAATCTTTCGGCAGCAAAGCACTCATCATTACATCGCAATCGTTTATAAATAGCGAAAATGCCACATGGCTTAAAAACACGCTCAACACCAACAAACTTACAGCAAGCTGGGAGCAAATGCATGGCGAGCCATCGCCCGAACAAATTGATAAAATTACAGCCGAAAATCGAAGTTTTGCCCCCGATGTAATTGTAGCCATTGGTGGAGGTAGTGTATTGGATGCCGGCAAAGCGGTATCGGCCATGCTTTGCGAAAAAGGCTCTATAAGCAACTTCCTCGAAGATGTTGGAACGCAAACTCCCTCGGGCAATAAAATACCAATGATAGCCGTACCCACCACAGCCGGAACTGGCAGCGAAGCCACTAAAAATGCGGTAATTACAAAAAACGGCAAAGATGGTTTCAAAAAATCGTTGCGTCACAAGCACTATGTGCCCAATATTGCCATTGTTGACCCCACACTAAGCCTGTCATGTCCACCATCGGTAACAGCTGCATCGGGCATGGATGCCTTCACCCAGCTTCTCGAATCGTATCTTTCTACTCAATCGACCCCTATAAGCGATGCCCTGGCACTCGATGGGCTGAAAATGCTTATCGGTTCGCTCGAAAAGGCTGTAGCCAACGGAGACGATATTGAGGCCCGAAGTAAGCTGAGCTACGCAGCATTTCTTTCGGGCATAACGCTGGCCAACGCCGGACTGGGCGTGGTTCACGGGTTTGCACAGCCACTGGGCAGCCTCTTCCCTATTCCACACGGTGTGGTTTGCGCGCTGCTTACCGGCTCCGCAAACCGAATGAGCGTTGAAAAACTTCGAACCGAAAATAAGCATACGTCTTTAAAAAAATACGCCATCGTGGGGCGCCTTATTCAACCTACAAGCAACGACAAAACTGCCATAGAGGTATTGCTGAACTACATCGAACGTCTCACTACAAACTTCCATATTCCAAAACTATCAGCCTATGGTGTACGCAAAGCCGATTTTACTGCAATTGTTAAGCAAACCGGTTTGAAAAATCATCCGGTAAAGCTGAATAAAGAAGAACTCACCCAAATTTTATACAACTGTTTATAAAAACGATATCTCCACGCAACCTTTGAGCGTTCAAATCATCATACTTTTCGAAATGAAGGGGATAATAAAAAATGGAATGCTATAAATGGTGTAACTTTATCGATTTCAAACAAGAAGATTGGAGGATCTTGACAAAATTATAGCAGATTGTAAAGCCGGCAAAAAAAAGGCACAAGCCAGCCTTTACCGGTATTATGCCCCGAAATTATTCGGGGTAAGCTTGCGCTATTCGCACGATCGAACCGAGGCAGAAGATATTTTACACGAAGCTTTTGTGCGGATTTTTGAAAAGATTGGACAATATAAAGGTACCGGCTCGTTCGAAGGCTGGATGCATCGCATCGTGGTAAATTTTGCCCTCGAAAATCACCGCAAAAAGAACCGGCTTTATGTGGTTGAGGACATTAGCACATACGACAACAACGAAAACAGCACCATCAACCACGAAACGCTAAACGAGCAGCATCTGTTGCAACTGATACAGCAATTACCGCCACGCTACAAAATGGTTTTCAACCTATATGCCATCGACGGTTATTCGCACAAAGAAATTGCAGAAATGCTGAATATTAGCGAGGGCGCTTCGAAATCGAACCTTTCGCGCGCCCGAAGAATTTTACAAACAAAAGTGTACGAAACAGGATTTACGGAAAAACAATATGCAAAATAACGGGGAAAATATCGACCAACTATTTCGCAACCGTTTATCGGGCTACGAAGTAAGTCCGCCGCCAAATGTTTGGGACAACATATCGGCAACAATGGCAGCGAAACACAAAAAACGAAAAGCAATTTGGATATGGAGCCTCTCGTCGGCTGCATCAATAGCTCTCGCCTTTATGCTCGGATGGATTTTGTCGGAAAAACCATCGGATTACGAAGCCTTATATGCCGAAATCGAAAAAATAAAACAAAATCAGAATCAGGCAATCATTTTACCCGAAGCAAATGAGCCAAAAATCGAACTAACACTGAACCAACCAAAACTACTAAACACCTATAATACAACTATACACAACAACAAAAGCAACAGCCAAACCCAACATTCGCGACCGACTCCAAACACACAAATGGCGCTGTTAACTACCCTCAATGCACGTACCGAAGCATCTGTTCCGGCTAATTATCAAATTATTCAACTTACGAGCAACACCAGCCAGTTTAGCGAAACCGACCGTGCCATTATCGAAGCAAATTTACTGGCGATGGACGACAAAAATGAAAAGCAGAGCGAAATAGGTTACAAACACTGGGCAGTTGGCATAAAAGCATCGCCACTTTCGAGGGTCGATGAACTGGCCATGAACGATGCCAATTATGCGGCCATCGAGGCAGATTATTCGCCCACACAGTACAATATAAGTACCAACTACTCCACCAATCTGTCGGCCGGATTGTCGGTTGCATACCAAGCCGGCAAACGCTTGTCGTTTGTAAGCGGCATTAACTACAACGAACTGACACAAACTGCCGAAAATATTGCACTGGCCTTTGCCGGGCACAACTGGACTACCTATTCTGACGAAGCAATTTACATGACTGGAACATCGGCTAAAAACTATGCCGAAACTGAGGATTTAAACACCAATACTACAACTGTACTTGGCACCGATTTAGGAAAAGCCAACATTCAACTTCCGCCCGGAGTAAAACTGGCTAAAAACACCTACCGTTATTCGGCCACAGCACCGGCTACCGAAGGATACAACTACCAGCAAAACGCAGGCTATATTGAAGTCCCCTTCCTGATGAAATATCAACTTAACGACCATAAACTTGGGGTGCATCTTACCGGAGGTATAAACACCAATATATTGGTATCGAACAACGTAAACCTTTCGCAACACGAGCAAACCTTTGCCAGTGGCAGCATCGAAGGGTTACGCGACATAACGTTTAGCAGCAGCCTGGGCGCAGGGCTCAACTACAACATCACCAAGTGGCTGAATTTCAGTATCGAACCTGTGGTCAAGATACAACTTAACTCGTTTAGCAAGTTACCCGAATACGATGTTCGCCCATACACCTTTGGAGTGTATAGCGGATTGCAGTATTTGTTCTAAACTATTATTGGTTATTGTGTATTACGGCTTTAATTTTAAGCGCCAAATCGTTCGATAAACGGATGGCACTTTCTTCGTCGAGATGGCTGCCGTCGTAACTAAAATAATTATCGACATCAAAATCGAACCAAACGGCTCCGGCATCTTCAAGCGCACGACTCACCTGCATTTCGTTATAACCGCTCAGCGAATCCTCCATCATTTCCATGGTATGGGTCGAAGGTGGCCTGAATGCAAATATTTTAACCCCCTGCTGTTTCCATTCCCGTATTTTTTGAGCCAGTTGTTGCAATTGTTCATTACTCAGCTGGTTATTAATGTAATCGGCTTCGACATGCGACAATGCCTTTTGCGGGTTGGGATGTTGTGTATGCGAGGCCACCCACCCACGAGAGGAATAGCGGTACGAGATAAGCAACTCACTTCCACCCGACTGAAGATAGTCGTATAATTCCTTAATGGTATAGGGTGCAAAAACCGAATTTACAAACGAGAAATACCTCGATTGAAGCACTTCTTCCCTTTTACGGCCAAGCTCACCCAACAGATGTTTGTTCGCTCCAGCTACGGGGGTCATACTCCAGGGCGACACACCAAGTACCACAACTGGCTTATCGGCTTCAAAATCGATATGCCTTTCAATTTTATCGAACATAGGTTTTGCAAAACCAGCGCTGCTGTAGCCCACATTAAAGCCCCGGTATCCTTCGAGAACCTTTTCCATTTCGCGGGGCGACACACCCCGATAAATGCGCGAATCGCCGGCAACAACCAGCGAATAACGGTGGGTAGAATATGTTTTATGAATCCAGAAATCTTTCGACAAAAGGCGATCCTTCGACCCTGAAACCGGGCCAAACCACCCCACTGCCGCCGTTAAAACTGCCACAAAAAGCAGTAACAGCAACATACGTTCTTTCTTAAAACCGGAAGTAAATAAACTCATTTCCTATTCCTCTGAAATAAATGGTAACCATAATCAATAAAGCAATTAAAAACACCTCAACTACCCATAAAACCTTCTTATTCCGAATCAAACGATTCAGGCGAATATGCTGAAACCCGTATTCTACTACAATAAAAATAAGAACATAGTAAAATCCATTTCGCACTTCGTCGGTAATGCTAAAATCAGATAACGAATTGAACGACAGCATATCGCCAATCACCTTAAACGAATCGCCAATGGTTTCGGCTCTGAAAAAAACCCATGCCAGCAAAACCTGGAACATCACCAATAAACCAGCCAGATATTTCAGCTTATACTTTTTCATAAACTCCGGCCACCTTACAACTCTCTCGAACGACGAATAAAAGGCATGTAAAGCCCCCCAAACAATGAAATTAAACGAAGCACCGTGCCAGAAACCAGATATAACCATGGTAATCCAAAGGTTTACATGACTTCTAAACTTGCCCTTTCGACTTCCGCCCAAGGGAATATACACGTAGTCGCGAAACCATGTTGAAAGTGAAATATGCCACCGTTGCCAGAATTCGCGCATCGAAAGAGCCCGGTACGGATGGTTGAAATTCATTTTAAAATGAAAGCCCATCCATTTTGCAAGCCCGCGGGCTATGTCGCTGTAACCACTAAAATCGCAGTAAATCTGAATGGCAAAACCAATAATTACCACCCACCAGTAAACCGACGACCCGGTTTGGTGTACATTGTTAAAAGCAGAATTAACCAGCGGTGCAATATTATCGGCCAGCAGCACTTTTTTGAAAAATCCAAAAGCAATTAGTTTCGTACCATGCCAACGTTCAAGCTCGGTCGTTTTTCGGGGTTGCAACAATTGTGGCAACAGCGTTCGTGCCCGCACAATAGGCCCTGCCACCAACTGCGGAAACATCGACAAGTAAGCAAAAAAGTGCAACACATTTTTTACCGGCTTAATTTCGCCTTTATACACATCGATGGTATAACTCATTGACTGAAAGGTGTAAAAACTAATTCCAACGGGCAAAATCATAAAGAAATTGGGAAAATTCGCTGTAAGTTCAACATGAACGCCCACAACCGACAACAACTTTTCTGCTTCGCCCAATAAAAAACTACTGTATTTAAAAACACCCAACGAACCGAGATTTCCGAGAAGGGATAAACCAAGAAAGAACTTTTTATGCCCTGGCCTTTTATAAATTGCCCATGCCGAAAAGTAATCAATAAGCCCACTAAAAATGATAAGAAACAAAAAACGCCAGTCCCACCATCCATAAAAAATAAAAGAAAAAAACACCAGGGCTCCCCATATTATTGTTGTGCTTTGCTTTTTCAGTTTCCACCAAAAAAGAAAAAACACAGCACCAAAAATCAAAAAAACCAGGGAATTGAAAAGCATAGATAGATGGTTAAAAATTACAATGCACGAAAATATAAATATTAATCCGAACCGATTTAACCAACATGAGATTTTCTGTTACTCAAATCCTTTTTTCTGTAACAAAATTGCTGTATTTTTGCGGATTACTGATTTTTGCAACAACTAAATGGCATCAGAATTGTTGCAAGTAAACATTTTTGGAGAAGAAGACATGAGCAGAAAGAAACTATCAATTATATCGGGCATTTCAATTATCGCAATATTACTCGCAGGCTTTCTATTTACATCGTACCAAACAGCCGACAACGAAACAAATAATGAAGCAGCACCCGACGAGAAAAAACAGGTGCGTCAAGAAGTAACGCCACCCCCCATACCCGAACAACTTATTTTCGCCGGCGAGCCTGTACCACTCGATAATTTTGACGTACACGAGAGTCTCGACCGCGAATTGTTGGTAAACACCTATTTTCATTCGCAAACCTTGCGTTTTATGAAAATGGCACCACGCTTTTTTCATATTATTGAACCCATATTAAAGGAAAACAATATTCCCGACGATTTTAAATACCTGGCAATGGCCGAAAGCGGTTTCAACACAACGGCAGTATCGCCGGCAGGTGCCGTTGGAATTTGGCAATTTATGAAAAGTACCGCCATTGAATATGGGTTAGAAATCAGCCCGGAAATTGACGAACGCTACAACATTGAAAAAGCAACAGTAGCTGCTTGTGCCTATCTGCACGAATCGTATGAAAAATATGGCAACTGGACTACAGTAGCAGCTTCGTACAATGCCGGCCGGCGGGGCATCGACCGTGAGATTGAACGCCAAAAAGAAACGCACTATTACAACTTACTGCTAAACCCCGAAACGGCTCGCTATGTATTTCGAATTCTGGCATTGAAAACCATTATGGAAAACCCCGAAGACTATGGCTTTTACTTTTCAAAAAAAGACCTGTACCCCATAATTCCTACTAAAAATGTTGAAATAAGTTCGTCGGTTGCCAATTTCTCCGATTTTGCACAAGAACACAACACAAACTACAAAATACTGAAATATTTCAACCCCTGGTTACGCGACACAACGCTTACCAACCACGAAGGCAAAACCTACGAAATCATCATCCCTAAAGGCAAATACCGGTCGTATTAATACTTGTAAAATGACAAAAAAGAATACCGAAAATAACGGCCAGGAGTACATTAAGGTGCGGGGTGCGCGCGTTCATAATCTGCAAAATATTGATGTAGATATTCCACGTAATAAAATTTCAGTTATCACCGGTCTCAGCGGCAGTGGCAAATCGTCGCTTGCTTTCGACACCATTTATGCCGAAGGCCAGCGGCGTTACATCGAGACCTTTTCGGCCTATGCCCGTTCGTTTATAGGCAACATGGAACGCCCCGACGTGGACGAAATATCGGGACTCAGTCCGGTAATTTCCATCGAACAAAAAACCACCAACAAAAATCCCCGTTCAACCGTTGGAACCGTTACCGAGATATACGACTTTCTGCGTTTGCTTTATGCCCGTGCCGGCGAGGCTTTCTCGTACAACACCGGCGAAAAAATGGTGAAATATTCCGAACAGAAAATTCTCGACCTGATTCGCGACAAATTTAAAGGCAAAAAAATTATCGTACTATCACCTATGGTGAAAGGACGAAAAGGGCATTACCGCGAGTTGTTCGAGCAAATGATTAAAAAAGGCTACCTGCAGGTACGGGTTGACGGGTTGATTACAGAGCTCCGCCATGGTATGAAAACCGACCGCTACAAAAACCATTTTATAGAAATGGTGATTGACAAAATGGTGGTTGACGATGCCTCGGACAAACGACTGAAAGACTCGGTTCAAACCGCCATGAAACAGGGCAAAGGCATATTGATGATACTCGACCACGAAAGTGGCGATGTAAAATACTACAGCCGACACCTGATGTGCCCAACCACAGGTATTTCGTATGCCGAACCGGCGCCGCACAATTTTTCGTTTAACTCGCCACAAGGCGCCTGCGAAAAATGCAATGGCCTGGGCATTGTTCCTCAACTCGACATCGACAAACTGATTCCCGACCGCAAAATATCGATACACAAAGGGGGCATTGCACCACTCGGGAATTACAAAAACTCGGTTATTTTTTGGCAAATCGAAGCCATACTCGAACAGTACGATTCAAAAATAAAAGACTCCATTGAGAACCTCCCCGAAGAGGCACTCGAAAAAATATTATACGGCACCAACGACCGTATTCAACTAAAAAACTCGCCACTGGGCACCAACATTAACTACTACATGACCTACGAGGGAGTGGTAAAATACATCGAAAGCCAACGCGAAGACACTTCGGAACGCGCCAAAAAATGGGCCAACCAATACATTCGCGAAACAACCTGCCCCGAATGTAAGGGGCAACGCTTAAAAAAAGAATCGCTGTGGTTCAAAATTGACAACAAGAACATTGCCGAGGTTGCCGGAATGGATCTAGTGGAGATGGGCGAATGGCTCGATGGTTTGGAAAATCGCCTAAGCGAACGACAACGCAAAATTGGTGTTGAAGTAATTAAAGAAATTCGCGACCGCCTCGGGTTTATGCTCGACGTGGGGCTTGAATACCTGGCACTGAACCGTCCCGCCAAAACACTATCGGGAGGCGAATCGCAGCGCATACGGCTGGCAACACAAATTGGATCACAACTAGTAAACGTGCTGTACATTCTCGACGAGCCCAGCATTGGGCTGCACCATCGCGACAACCTAAGGCTGATTCACTCGCTGGAGCAACTGCGCGACACCGGCAACTCGGTGGTAGTGGTTGAACACGATAAAGAAATGATGCTGAATGCCGATTACGTGGTTGACCTGGGGCCTTATGCCGGACGGCACGGCGGAAAAATAATGGGCGCCGGAAAACCCGGCGAAATTGTTAAGGGCAACTCGTTAACATCGAAATACCTGCGGGGCGAAATGAAAATTGAAGTACCCCAAACACGCAGACCGGGTTCAGGTAAATCAATTATTTTAAAAGGGTGCAGCGGCAATAACCTAAAGAATGTTACGGCCGAATTTCCGCTGGGAAAACTGATATGCGTTACCGGCGTATCGGGCAGTGGCAAATCGACACTGATTAACGAAACCTTACAGCCCATACTGAGCCAGCGTTTTTATCGCTCGGTGAAAGACCCGCTACCCTACAAAAAAATTGAAGGTCTGGAGTACATCGACAAAGTGGTACAGGTTGACCAATCGCCCTTAGGCCGCACACCCCGTTCGAATCCGGTTACCTACACCGGCGTATTTTCCGATATCCGCGACTTGTTTACCAAATTGCCCGAAGCTAAAATCAGGGGGTACAAACCCGGGCGTTTCTCGTTTAACGTAAAAGGCGGACGCTGCGAAGAATGCCAGGGTGGCGGCATGAAACTCATTGAAATGAACTTTTTGCCCGATGTGTATGTGCATTGCGACAAGTGCAACGGCCGGCGCTACAACCGCGAAACCCTCGAAATTCGCTACCGTGGAAAATCAATCAGCGACGTGCTTGACATGACCATCAATCAAGGCGTAGAATTCTTCGAGAGCTACCCCAAAATATTGAAAAAGCTGAAAACACTGCAAGAAGTGGGGCTTGGCTACCTTACACTTGGTCAATCATCAACCACCATTTCGGGGGGTGAAGCACAACGCGTAAAGCTAGCCACCGAACTATCGAAACGCGATACCGGCCAAACCATTTATATACTCGATGAACCAACCACCGGCCTGCACTTCGAAGACATCAAAGTGCTGTTAGATGTACTGAACAAGCTAGTTGATAAAGGCAACACCGTTATTGTAATTGAGCACAACATGGATGTAATAAAAGTAGCCGATTACTTAATCGACATAGGCCCTGAAGGCGGCCGTGGCGGAGGTAAAGTTGTGGCAACAGGCACCCCGGAAGAAGTAGCCGCCAACAAAA
>JAFGGY010000051.1 GCA_016930365.1 Prolixibacteraceae bacterium
GCGACTATTATTTGCAAACCGATAACCGTAGTGTTGAAATTCGAAATGAATATGTGCAGCACATGGCAAAAATGTTTAGCCTGGCCGGCAATAACCAGTCGCAGGCGCAGCAAAAGGCCGAACGTGTTATGGCACTCGAAACACGGCTGGCTAAAGCCTCGTTGAGTCGTCTCGAACGTCGCGATCCACACCGAACCTATAATAAAATGAAATTGGAATCGCTGGTTGAGTTATCGCCCGATTTCGATTGGGATAACTTTTTTGCTCAAATGGGTTTTCCAAATGAAGATGAGATAAATGTGGCTATGCCTGGCTTTTTTGCTGAAATAAGCCAAATGATGAATGATATTCCGTTAGACGATTGGAAAGCTTACCTGGACTGGAATATAATTAATGGAGCCGCACCCTATCTGTCGTCCGATTTTGTGAATCAGGATTTTTATTTCTATGGAAAAGTGATGAAGGGCCAGGAGGAAAACCGTGAGCGCTGGAAAAGAGTACAGGGTACAACCAGCAGCGTGTTGAGCGAAGCCATTGGACAACTTTATGTGGCACGGTATTTCCCGCCTGAAGCCAAACAGCGAATGGTTGATTTGGTCGAAAATTTACGTATTTCGCTGGGTCAACGTATCGATAATCTTGAATGGATGGGCGAGGACACGAAAGCTAAAGCACACGAAAAACTGGCCACCATTAATGTGAAAATTGGGTATCCCGACAAATGGCGCGATTATTCATCGTTGCAGGTTAAAACCGATAGTTACCTCGCCAATGTGATGCGTTCGAGAGCTTTTAATGCCGAATACAGCAGGAGTAAGATAAACAAACCGGTTGACAAGGGCGAATGGTATATGCCGCCCCAAATGGTAAATGCCTATTATAGTCCTTCGATGAACGAAATTGCTTTTCCCGCGGCTATTTTGCAGCCACCATTCTTTTATCTCGATGCCGACGATGCCGTAAATTACGGAGCCATTGGGGTGGTTATCGGCCACGAAATAACCCACGGATTCGACGACCAGGGGCGTAAATACGACAAAGAGGGTAACCTGAATGAATGGTGGACTGCCGACGATGCCAGGCGTTTTGACGAGCGTGCACAAGTACTGGTAAATCAGTTCGACGAGTTTGTTGTGCTCGACACCCTGCATGCCGACGGAGAGCTGACGCTGGGTGAGAATATTGCCGATTTGGGTGGTCTGAATATCTCGTATCAAGCCTACAAAAATGCCAGTAACGAAACCGAAAGCATCGACGGGTTTACGCCCGACCAGCGTTTTTTCCTGGCCTATGCTCATTTGTGGGCCAACAATGTTCGCGACAAGGAGATTGTGCGTCTTACCAAAGAAGATGTACACTCGTTGGGTCGTTTGCGAGTGCTTGGTCCATTGCGGAACATGCCTGAATTTTATGCCGCTTTCGATGTTAAAAAAGGCGATAATATGTACCTGCCGGTGGACGAACGAGCAATAATCTGGTAAGTACTAACGATTCAATAAAATCAAAAAACGCCATAGCGAAACTATAACCTACGGCGTTTTTTTTTTTGAATGTTTTTAGAGATCTATTTTTTTCTACGTCGGAAATAAACACCAATACCAATGGCAAAAAACCCAATTAACGATGAAATAAAGGCAATTGGAACAACCGGCATGGTGCCTGTGTAGCTACGCCTGTCGGGTATTGTCTCGAACGCCATCGATTCGATGGTAACTGAAGGAGCTGAATCGTCAACAGAAATTTCTATCCATCCATAGTACATTTCACCATCCAACTCGTAGCGGGCGCCAATGTAACCGCTGCTTAAGCCGTCGATATAAGAAGATTCGGGGGGTGTTATATTTCCTTCGTTTGAGAAAAGGAAAGGAAATCCGGCTATAGCGGATATTTCGCTCCAGGTTGATTCTATATTTGGTGGCCGGTTTTCAATCCGAACGCCTTGGGGGAATAGGGAAACATAAGGAGCTTCTCTGGTTGGCTGAGGAAAAGATAATGGTGGAAAATTGTTTAAATCAGGAATTGATTCGTAGGGGAGTGGAACTGTTTCATCTTCACTTAAAATGCCGCCATAGGGTGATAGGCTTAAAAATATGGTGCCAAACATTTCTGTATTTTCTTCATCGAGATTATAGAGTAATAGAATAAATTCCAATTCTTCGTTGCCGTTTACATTAAGACCAACAATATGCAAAGGTTGATCTAGTGTGTATGGAAGGCTGTCGGAAGTAAGAATTGTTTCTGCTTGTGCATTTGCCTTGTTGAAAAATAGCACAAGTGCAATGAGAATGAACAATACGGTGGTGATTCTTTTCATAATTATCCGGTTTATAAAAGTGATTTAATACTAATTTTATGTTTTCAAAAGTAAAATGAAAACATTACATCACCAATAATTTAGTTGCCTCTTTTTATTGAAAACCAGATGCCTGGAATGCATAATACTGCGAAGCTTACGAAATATAGATTCATGCTTTGTACAAACAAACCAATGTTTTGTGCCGATATCGATTCTTTTGACAGGAATATTGAGATAAAAATGGTTGCCATCATCATGCTGAGTGTTTGTCCAAATACGCGCATGGTTGCATTGATACCCGATGCTATGCCATAGTGTTGTTTTTGAACCGAACTCATAATGGCATTGGTGTTGGGCGAGGTGAACAGCCCAAAGCCCAGGCCTAAAATAGCCAGCGAAATGCTGATGTAACTAATGGAAGTATCGGGTTTAATAAAAATCATCATCAACAGCGAAACGAGAGTAAGTGCCATGCCCGATGATGCCAGTATTCCGGCGTCAATCTTGTCGGAAAGGCGTCCGGTAAGCGGGGCAGTAACAGCCATAATAACCGGCTGAATAACCAGTATTAGTCCGGCTTCGCCTGGGCTAAGCCCTTTCGAGTATTGCAGGTAAAGGCTTAGTAAAAAACTTACGCCAAAGGTTGATGCGTAATGTATTAAAGCAGCCAGGTTCGAAAACGTAAATCGTTTGTTTGTTTTTAGCAAGCTGACATTGAGAATCGGGAATTCTTTTTTGCTTTGGCTGTAAAAAAATGCTACCATTAAGGTTATTCCTGCTACCAACATGCTTATTCCAGCAGCCGTTTTAATTTTACCGCCTCCGTAAATAAACATGAAAATGGCCAGGGCATAAACCAATCCGCCCCGGTAATCGAACGGATGTTTGTGCAATTTTTGGCTTGCTGCTTTTAAGTTGAAATGCGAAAACAGGATGGTAACAATACCCAGTGGTACTGCAGCAAAAAAGAGCCAGCGCCAGCCACCGCTTTGCGTAAGCAATCCACCAATAAACGGCCCCAGCGACAAGCCGGTATAAACCCCGCCAATATTTAGTCCAAGGGCTACGCCTCGTTTGTTGGGCGGAAATACTTGGGTTACAATGGCTACTGCGGTTACACTCATTAGAGCGGCTCCGGCTCCCTGTATTACACGGGCTGTTATTAACATGGCTATGTTTGTGCTAAGCCCGGCCAGCAGGGTCGAAAGTGTGAAAATATAAAGCCCTATTCTGAAAAACCGTACTCGCCCCCAAATATCGGACGCTTTGCTGAGTGGTAGCAATACCATGGCATTAGCCAACAAAAACGAATTCGAAATCCAGCTTAAGGTAGTGGCACTGCAATTAAAATGTTCTTGTATGTCGGGTAATCCAATGTTTACGGCTGAAATCATAAACGGATTCATAAACGATGCAAACATGGTGGTTAGCAAAACCGGCCAGGTATTTTGGGGCGAAAGGGATTGTGGTTCGTGTTGGGTTTTCATCATAAAAACATAATCAAATTAAAAGCTTGCCCGGGCGAAGTTGGATTTTAATGATGCCTGCAATGATACAAAAAAGTAAAACGCTGTAAAACGATAACCGATATCAATTTCACAGCGTTTCGATATATCAGAGCCCTGGGGCTAATGTGTTTTACATGATGAGTTTATATCCTTTACCATGTACGTTAATGATTTCGACTGTGGGGTCGTTTTTCAGGTGCTTGCGAAGTTTAGTAATGTAAACATCCATGCTCCGGGCGTTAAAATAGTTGTCGTCAATCCAGATCGCCTTTAGCGCGTAATTTCGCTCAAGAACTTTGTTTGCATTCGATGCCAGCAGCCGAAGTAGCTCCGATTCTTTGGTGGTTAACTTTTCCTCGATGTTATCGAAAATAAGCAACTGTTTACGGGCGTCGAAGGTGTATTTGCCAATCTGAAATATCGATTGGTCGCTTTTATTGTTTTCGCTCGAAAGCCGGCGCATAATGGCTTCAATACGGAAAATCAGCTCTTCCATACTGAAGGGTTTGGTCATGTAATCGTCGGCTCCAATTTTGAATCCTTCCAGTACGTCTTCTTTTAAGTTTTTGGCAGTGAGAAAGATAATGGGAATGTCGGCATTAACCATGCGGATGTCTTTGGCCAGCGAAAATCCGTCTTTTTTGGGCATCATAACATCTAGTAAGCAAATTTTGTATTGATTTCGCATAAAGCCGTGGTAGGCAGCTTCGCCATCGGGATACAGGTCGGTGTCGTAGCCTTTTGCAACCAGGTATTCTTTGAGCAGCAGACCCAGGTTTTCGTCATCTTCTGCAAGCAGGATTTTAATTTTTTCGTCCATTTTTTATTCTTTTATAGGAAAATACATTTTAAAAATTGTTCCCTTGTTGGGAGAGCTATCTACTTTGATTGTGCCTTTGTGTATTTCGATAATTTTTGCCACGTAATGCAAGCCCAGCCCAAATCCTTTTACATCGTGCACATTTCCGGTAGGAACCCGATAAAAGCGTTCAAATATTTGCTTCTGGTGCTCTTTGGCAATACCAATGCCATTATCCTGAACCGAAACCGCCACAATATCCTTTTTGTTATACACTTTTACTTCGATTATAGGCGCTTCTTTGCTGTATTTAACGGCATTGTCGAGCAAGTTAAATAAAACATTTGTGATATGCACCTGGTCGCCATGAATAATTGACTGGCTGGCTATGTTTTCGAGTTTTATGATGCCGTTGGCCGACTGAACCCTGATTTCGAAATTTTGTACAACGCTTGTAACCACCTCGCTTAAATCGAAATTTTTAAACTTCAATTTTAATCGCCCTTCGTTAAAAACGGCCATTTGCAGTACTTTTTCGACTTGGTTGCTTAGGCGTTTACTTTCGTCGAATATTACCCCGGTAATGCGTTCGATGGTCGATGGCGACGAATGCACCGTGTTGTCGCGTAGCATTTGAGAAGCCAGCGAAATGGTTGATATGGGCGTTTTTAGTTCGTGCGTCATATTGTTGATAAAGTCGTTTTTCACCATCGAAAGTTTCTTTTGTTTCAGAATAATGAAAATGGTATAGGTGAAAATTCCGATTATAAGTATAAGCAGTATAGCTGTAGGAACAACCATAATGCCGGTTTCTTTAATAAACTGGCTTTGTTCGCGAGGAAAATAAATTTTAAGGTAATTGGGTTTTTGCGAACCTATGTCTTTGGTGAAAAGTGGGGTTTGGTGTTCTTTTTTGCTGTTGTTTTTATAGTTATCCGATTGAATTATAATTTTTTCATTTCCTCGTGGATACGATTTTATCACATATTCGTAATCGAGGTTTATGCCGTTCGATTGTAGTTCGTTTTTGAGTAATGTGGCAAGTTGCTCGCGGTTTACCCGTTCTTCGATGGGGGTGTTGGCCAGTTCGAGCTGGTACTGAATACTTCGGGTGTACCTGTCGCGTTCTTCGAAACTTTGGCGAAGTTGTTCCTGTTCGAGACGATTTAGTTCTGCCAGTGCATTAAATGCTTCCTGATTTTGTTTTGGGGTTAATAAAGTATCGCTTTCTTGAATCGACGAGCTGGTGCGTATGTTGCCGTATTGATCTTTTTGCAGGTTGAAAGAGAAATTTATTTTGTATTGACTAATAATACCAGTTTCGTAAAGTTGTGTTTTCGATTGCATTAGTTGATCCAGGGCTCTTTTGTTTTCAGCTTCAATGAATTGATAGGCTTCTTCTTCTTGTAGTCGTGAAGCAACCTGTATCAAACAGCGCTTTACAAGCTGGTTAAATTGCTCTTCTTTAATGTTGGCCGCTTTGTTGATGATGTTCATTTGAACAAATATCAATAAGCTCAAAACTACCGACATTGCCACAATGAGTATGTAAATCATTTTCTTGCCCATAAAGCAAATATATAATATTGGAAAAACTCTGATAGATAGCTTAACATTATTTAACCGCTTGTAAAGTTTTTTTAACCGCTGGTTCGCAATTTAGGCATCAATATCCCCTTTTGTTGAATAACATGTAACCCATGTTTACCGAAAAAAACCATTTTTGTCCCGGCTTTTCGTAGTAATCAACTTCAATACTTAAAGGGCCAACCCGGGTTTGAACAACTAAACCACCCATACCCATAAAATGTACTTTAGGAAAAATGTTTTCGGAGAATTTTGCAACTTGTAACTCACCTTTTTCTATGTTTTGAATAGGTAAGAAACTGTAAAATTCTGTTCGAAAATGTACAATTGGTGAGATGTTGTATAATAATTTACCCCCCAGCGCAAAATATTGGTAAGCTCGGTATCGATCGTTGTACATCGAATGGCTGTTGGGGTTAGGGGCAAAAACCTGCGCGTTGAGTGCCGATGCAGTATAATTACTAAACAGTTTGTTGTTGTTGATTTTTGCTTCTGCCATTAAGCCCAGGGTAATATACCGGTTGGTTTTAAAGTATTGGTCGAAAAGGGCTCTGATTTGAAAATAGCTGTGATTTCTCGACGATTTGGCTTGTATGGGAGCTGTATTGCCAGGTGTGAATTGTTCGTATCCGTTAATATATTGAAGTGTAAATAGTTTTCGGCTTCCCTCGGTAGGATAAACTCTATAATCGTAGTTTTTATTATCGACTCGAAGGTGTGTGCTATAGGCTTCGAAATTGGTTTCGTCCAGTTCATCTCCTTCGTTAAAAATGGTTGTTTGATAATATCTGTCGTTCGATCGCGACCACGAAATACCTGCGTCAATTATACCATGCTTACTATATGGCAAGCCTGCTTCAATTCGTGCATTGTTTTCCGATTGTTTAATATACGAAGGTTTAATGTCGGTGAATATCAGATCGGTACTGGTAGCCGAATAGTCGAGTAAGTTTAAGGTATAATAGCCTGAAATGTAAAAAGGGATTTTGGTTGGGTTATCAATACGACCTCCTATCTGAAATGAGTTGTAAAACCGTCCAAAATACAAATTGCTTGATAACACATAGGCTCTGTTCTTGAATACTTTGTAATTTCCTTCCAAATATCCGAAGGTGTTAGCCCGGGTCGAAATATGACCGCCAAAACCAATATCGAACGGTTTACTGGGCTTTACTTTGAGGTGCAGGTCGAAAAGATCGGTATATGAGTTGTAGTAGGCCAGGGGTTGAATTGATTTTATTTGCTTGTCGGAGATTAGTTTAAAATACGAGCTTCGCAATTGGTCAAGAGTTAAAATGCTATCACCCGATTTGATAGACTGGATGATGTAACTTCGTTTTGAATTTTCTTTAACCCCTTCGACCTGAATGTTGTTGAAAAGCAGTTCGGGCTTTTGTTCAATGAATGCTTTTCGTCTTTCCTGTATCGCTTGTTTGGGAACTCTTCGTTCAATTGTCTGTGCAATGGAATCGATTATCGATAATCCGGTTTCGATGCCTTTGCTGTTAATGTAATTGGCTTTAGGGAAATCGAGCAGACCAACTTCGTTTAGTTTGGTCTCGAGCATAAAACCCAGCGAATCGGGCAAATCGTTACTGGTTGTTTGGGTTACCATCGATTCAATTTGGCTGAACACATCATCGGGGTCGGGTTTTTCGCCCATGTTGGTCACTTTATGAGCAATAATAATATCGGGCTTGAAATCTTCGTACATCACGTCCCATGGAAAATTATTAATTATTCCTCCATCGAACAACAGAAGCCCGTCTAACTCAATGGGTTTATAAACGAGCGGGAAAGTCATCGATGCGCGAATTGCCAATCCCAAATCGCCGCTGCGATGAATAACTGCCTTGTTGTGATAAATATCGGTCGATACACTTCGAAATGGAACAAAAAGCTTATCGAAATCGCGGTTGCAAATGGCGGTAGTTTGTGCAGTAATCTGCATAAATGCAAAGTCCATTTGTCGTTCGGGCACCAGGTTGGTGGGGAGTAACAGTTTTATTTTGTCTTCTTTTTTCGAAATATCGAGCGATAGCCATTCGGGCGATTCATCTTTTTTCTGAAAGTAAAACAAATCGTCTTTGTCCATTTTGCCGGTTGACCACAGCATAAAATCGTCGGAATTGAAAAGTTCCAGCATTTCGTCGGGCGACATTCCCGAAGCATAAAGCCCGGCAATTATGGCGCCAATCGATGTTCCGGCAACATAGTCGATTGGGATATTGTTGTCTTCGAGTACCTTAATAAGGCCAATGTGGGCAATGCCTTTAGCGCCACCGCCACTTAGCACAAGCCCTACTTTTTGGCTGTATAGTTGTGTCGAAATAAGCAAAATGCAAATCAATGGTAAAATTTTCTTCATTTTTAGCTTTCAACTTTTTGATTAAGTGATTGAAATCCTTCTCCCAGTATCTCCCTGGTATCCATAACGGTTATAAAAGCGTTTGGATCGATCGAGTGTATGTATCGTTCGAGTATTACAATTTCGCGGCGGCTTACTACTGTGTATATGATTCGTTTTTCGTTGTTGGTGTATAGTCCTTGTCCCGATAAATAAGTGCCGCCACGATCTAAATCTACTAAAATTTTCTCTTTAATTTTTTCATGTTCGTCCGAAATTATAAACAAGGCTTTGTGGTAATTGCCTCCTTCGAGTGTAAGGTCAATGGCCTTACCGGTAATGTAAATTACCAACCACGAATATAAGGGTATTTTCCAATCCTGAAAAGCAAGTAAGCCGGTTAATACAATAACCGAATCAACATAAATGAGTAATTGCCCCAACTGAAGGTTTGAATATTTAGCCAGTATCATGGCTATAATATCCGAACCACCCGAAGTAGCTCTCGATTTGAATATTAACCCTAAACCAACCCCGATGAGTACACCTCCAAAAATACACGAAAGCAAAACATCATCGACCAGAGGCAAGGTGCCGTCTGTGCGTAAATAGGTGATAAAATCCATAAATACCGAGGTAATCACAAAGCCTACAATGGTTTTAATTCCAAAGCGCGGGCCTAATATCTTAATTCCGGCATAGGTGAGCGGAATGTTCAATACGAGCCCCATTAATCCAATGGGTATTCCTTCGGGCCAAAACGAAAAAAAACCAGCGCTTAAATAGTGAATTACAATGGCTATTCCGTAAACTCCACCTGGTACAATTTTATGTGGTGTAATAAAAAAAACATATCCAACAGCCATTATAAATGCGCCTAATATGATGTATGTATAATCTTTTAGCCAGCGTTTTGAAAGTATTTTATCGTTTACAGAAAATGTCATCGTTTTTAAGCTTTTTTCTCAGCTGCTAATTTAGGGTTAAATGCAAC
>JAFGGY010000052.1 GCA_016930365.1 Prolixibacteraceae bacterium
GCCAAAATAGAATGCACACAAGGCGAAAGCGACGATTCGTGCACGGTTAGCGGCTCGTAAAAGTCGAAATGGCGTTCAATATCGGCTTTCTCGTAATCGTGTTCGAACCAAAAAAGGCTTTGCATAACATCGGCCTGTTTGATGTAGGGCGAACGTAAAATGCGATCCCACGACCAATGATGGCTAATGGGGCGTTCGGACGGCTCAATGGTATCGGCCGGTTGTAAATCTTTATCTAAAAACCCATCCTGTTGAAGGTAGATATCACGCTTTTCATCGTACGGAAAATACATCTTGTCGATTATTTCGCGCCAGCGGGTCGTTTCTTCCTCTTCGTTAAAACTGGTTTTCTGACATGTTTCGGTATATATTTCAGGATGTTCCTTTTGAACAAAATCAAGAGCTTCGAGCGTATATTTCAATGTCCAAACGGCCATATTGTTGGTATGCCAGTTGTTGTTCACATTGTTTTCGTACTCGTTAGGCCCGGTAACACCCAACATCACGTATTTTTGTTTTTGCACCGACCAGTTTACGCGCTGAGCCCAGAAGCGTGAAATGCCCAAAAGCACTTCCAAACCATAGGGCGCCAGGTAATCCCTGTCGCCGGTATAATTAATGTAATTGCGAATGGCATTGGCAATAGCACCGTTACGATGAATTTCCTCAAAGGTGATTTCCCACTCGTTGTGGCATTCTTCACCATTAATGGTAACCATAGGGTAAAGCGCAGCACCATTCTTGAAGCCCAGTTTTTCAGCATTCTCAATGGCTTTTTGTAAATGTTTATAGCGATATACCAATAGGTTACGTGACACTTTTTGTGATGTTGTTGATAGGAAAAACGGCAGGCAATAAGCCTCGGTATCCCAGTAAGTTGTTCCTCCGTACTTTTCGCCGGTAAAGCCCTTGGGCCCCACATTCAGGCGCTCGTCGTCACCAGTATAGGTTTGGTTGAGCTGAAAAATATTGAAGCGTATTCCCTGCTGGGCAGCTACATCGCCTTCAATTTTTATATCACTTGCTTCCCACTTTTTTGCCCAGGCGGCGCGGTGCTCTTCAAAAAGCACGTCAAAGCCATCGTCAAATGCTTCGTTCAGTGTCTCTTTGGCATCGCTCATCAGCCGGGTTCGGGTGTGATACATGGACGATGCATTAACGCCGTATTTATATAGGGTTACCTGCTGATTTTGTCTTGTGTTTATCGAGAATGAGGATTCAATATATTTTTCGCGACTTTCGTTTTCGATGTTCAAAGCATGTTCTTTGCCATCAACAACTACGTTGTATTTCATGCCCGAGCAAACTAAAAATTTGGTTTTTTTGGTATAAGCCGTCAGGTAACCTTCGTTGCCCATGTTTTCGATGTTCTCACCCACCCAAAATTTTTCGTCGTAATTTGAATCTTCGTTTTTGATATCGAAATCGACATAAGGTTTGAATGTAATTTCCCCGTCGAAGTTTAGTGGTTCAACCGTATATTTTATAACACCAACCTCGGGGCGCACAATACTGAGGAAACGTTGGGAAGACACTTTCACTTTTTTCCCGTCGTGAAACGAAGCGGTAAATTCGCGGCACAAAACGGCTTCCTTCATATTCATCATGCGGGTAAACGATTCAACGTTCATTTTTGCAAGGTCTAGCTCCTGTCCGTCAACATTTACGTTAATACCAATCCAGTTGGCCGCATTTAATATTTTGGCAAAATATTCGGGATATCCGTTTTTCCACCAGCCCACCCTGGTTTTGTCGGGATAATAAATCCCGGCGAGGTAATTTCCCTGCAACGATGAACCCGAGTATTGCTCTTCAAAGTTTCCACGTCCGCCTTTACGCCCGTTTCCCAAACTGAAAATACTTTCCGATATCCGGTTAAAATCAGGGTTAAACCCGTCTTCAATAATCTTCCAGTCGTTATGTGTTATGTAGTTCTTCATCTTCTGTCGTTTCTAACTATACAATCTAAATCATTCGCAAGTTTTCAAGCGAAAAATTTTCAAAACCGGGTATAACCTTATCGGCTTTCGCCAACACCTCTTTTTCGCCTATTCCAATACATTTCATGTTTCCGTTAAGGGCAGCCTCGACACCGGCAGCCGCATCTTCAAACACCACACATTCCGATGGGTGAACCCCTAAGGCTTCGGCACCCTTCAGAAAAACCTCTGGGTCGGGCTTGGCATGGCTCACCTTGTTGCCATCGATAATGGCGTCGAAATAGGAATCTAGTTTTAAGCGTTCGAGAATTAATGGTGCATTTTTGCTGGCCGAACCAATGGCCGTTTTAATGCCGGCATTTTTTAATTCATTCAGAAAACGGATTACCCCGGGGAGAATCTCATCGGGGGTCATTTTCTTAATTAACGAAACGTAACGTTCGTTTTTCGAATTAGCCATTCTCTCCTTTTCATCCTGACGAACATACTTTCCTCCAATTTCGAGAAGGATATCGAGCGAAGCCATGCGGCTAACGCCCTTGAGCCTCTCGTTATGCTCTTCGGTAAATTCAAAACCCAAATCGGCAGCCAGTTCTTTCCAGGCTATAAAATGGTATTTTGCAGTATCGACAATCACGCCGTCGAGGTCGAACAAACAAGCTTTTATCTTCATAATTAAATTTTTGCAGGGCTTGCATCATCTTTAACAAAAATTACAGCAATAGCAGCTACAGCCAATGATGCACCGCCAAACACCAAGGCATAAATGGCTTCGCCATTGAAAAAATCTTTAACCAGAAATCCCAGTATGGTTGCCGCCAGAATTTGTGGTATTACAATAAAAAAGTTGAATATACCCATGTACACCCCCATTTTATGCGAAGGCAACGAGCCGGTAAGAATGGCATACGGCATCGACAAAATAGAAGCCCAGGCGATGCCCACTCCAACCATTGGTATCCACAGCAAATCAATATCGTTGAAAAGATACATCGAGGCCAAACCGGCGGCCCCAAGCAATAAACAAAAGGCGTGAGTAAGTTTACGGCTGGTATATTTTGCCAATACCGGCAAGAGGAATGCTGAAAGGGCTGCAACACCACTATAAATTCCGAATAAAACTCCTACCCAGTCGGCGCCTTCGTTGTACAAGGCCGAGTTGGTATCGGTCGTTCCCAGAATATGACTGGTAACGCCGGCGGTGGTGTAAATCCACATGGCAAATAAGCCCATCCAGGTAAAAAACTGAACAACTGCCAATTGGCGCATGGTAAGTGGCATTCGCAGCAAATCTGAAAACACCTCAACCAAAACATTTTTGCTTTGCCCCTTACGCTTCAGAAAAATAGAAAAGAACATCAGGATGGCAAACAATACCATTATACCAGCTACTATATAAAGTTCCTTTTCGAGCTCAAAGAAATATGTAAGCAGCAAAAATGCCAGTCCGATTATACCAAATATTGCTCCTGTTTTTGAGAACAAAGCGTTGGCAACCGGTGGGTCGTGGTGTTCATCGTCGGAATACTCGATACCCATTTGGGCCTTTTCGGCCCGCTCGTATTCTTTCAATTTTTCGGGCGAATGTTCTTTGGTGGTTAAAATAGTAACCATTACCGCTGTAAAAAACACCGCAGCACCAATGTAGAATGCCCATTTTACCGATGGTGGCACCTGCCCTTCGACCTCGGCCACGTTAGGAATATTAAACCAATTGGTAAGCATGTATGGCAACGCCGAAGCGACAACAGCTCCTATTCCAATAAAAAAGCTTTGCATGGCAAAACCCATGGTACGCTGTTCGTTGGGCAGCATATCACCAACAAATGCCCTGAAAGGTTCCATCGAAATGTTAATCGAAGCATCCATAATCCAGAGCATGCCGGCTGCAACCCATAAAACAGGCGAATTGGGCATCACAAACAAAGCCAGCGATGCCAGTATGGCACCAGCCAAAAAGAATGGCCGCCGCCGTCCTAAACGGTTCCAGGTTTTGTCACTATAATGACCAACAATCGGTTGAATTATTAAACCGGTAATGGGTGCGGCAATCCATAGAATGGCCAGGTTATCGATTTCGGCACCCAAGGTTTGAAATATGCGACTTACATTGGCATTTTGCAGGGCAAATCCAAACTGAATACCCAAAAATCCAAAACTCATGTTCCAGATTTGCCAAAAGCTGAGACGTGGCTTTTTACTCATTATTTTTAATTTTAAATATGAATAAGACGGTATACAATACGTACACCTAAAACGTTGAAGTTTTAATGCAGAAATTCAGATAAAAAATACTATGAAGTGCGATTGTGAATTCAAAAATAGACAATTGATTCAAGAAAAACAAGTATTCCTGTTGCCTGAAACCTTGAAAAACCGATACTTTTGGGAGAACAAAATTGATGTATAATCGATTTCAAACGTTTGCGAAAAAGATTATAAGGGAAATAATTTTTTTCAAAAAAACTTATTTTGTCGATTCGCGTACTATCAGTTTTGTGTCGATAATATGCTTTATGGGTGAAAAATTATCCATGCCGGTTTGAATGCGATGAATCAATACTTCGGCAGCTTTTCGTCCCATCAGGCAACCATTTTGCTCAATGGTTGTTAAAGCCGGATCGCTGAGTAAGGCATTTTGTCCATTTCCGAAACCGGCCAGGCCAATTTGACCGGGCACGCTAATACTGTGTTTCCTTAGAGCTTTAAGCGCCCCCAAAGCCGTAAGGTCGTTTACAGCAAATATCCCATCCGGTAGCTGGTCTTCGCTTATTAATTTTTCGATAGCTAGTGAAGCACTTTCAAACTTATCGGCATAAACAATTTGATTTTCGGTAAAAGTAATACCATTATTAATTATTGCCTCTTCGAATCCTTTTCGACGTTTGTAGCCTATATCGAGATTTTGTGGCGCTGCCAGATGAACAAGCTTTCGATATCCACGGCCAATCAGGTAATTGGTCATGTTATAAGCAGCCTGGTAATCGTCGATTATTATTTGATCGCATGGAAAAGCATTGGAAGCACGATCAAAAAACACAACAGGTATATTGTATTGCTGAAAAAATTCGAGATGCTTAAAATCACGGGTTTCTTTCGAAACTGAAACCAAAAGTCCATCTACTCGATTAGAATATAGCATATTCGCATTCGATTTTTCGCGATCGTAAAGTTCGTTGCTCTGACAAATCATAATATTATAGCCCGAATCGTAAGCCACATCTTCGATGCCACTAATTACCTGCGAAAAAAAGAAATGAACGGTTTCGGGTATAATAACACCTATGGTGAAACTCCGTGAATGCTTCAAACTTAAGGCAATAGCATTTGGTTGATAATTCAGCTTTTCGGCCAGTTCCTTTACGGCATTTTTTGTATCCAGACTAATATCCGGGTGATCTTTTAAGGCTCTCGATACGGTTGACGGTGAAATGCCCAGTTCACGGGCTATATCTTTTATGGTTACTTGATTGCTTCTCATAGTTGTTAGGTTCGAAAGATAAAGGTATGAAATTTATCATTATAACAATGCTCAAAATTTTGAAATAAGGACATCTATTTAACTATAATATGTTTATTGAGCATACATCAATAAACATATATGTTTTTAAACATGTTTAATGCAAACGATTTCGCAAACGTTTGCGTTGTTTTTTTGGCTCAACCCTGCTGTTTTTATTGGGTTTTATGAAATTTTAAATTTTATATTGGCACAAAGTTTTAATCAGGAAATTTAAACCGAAGGCGATTGGATTTAAAATTATGGTTAAAAAAACATTAAGAATTTACCATTCAAAAACAGGAAAAAGTAAACATGCAAAGCTTTTAAGAACACTAAAAAATTAAGAGATGGGATTCAAGTATCAAAAATTACGTATCACACTACTGTTCTTTTTAATGATAATTGTACAATTATCGTTTGCCCAGGAACGGGTTGTTAACGGTATGGTTACCGATGCGGATTCTGGTGAGCCTCTGCCGGGTGTTACCATCGTTATCGAAGGTACAAGCACAGGTACCACCACCAGTATAGAAGGAACCTATACCTTAAACTGCGAAAGCGGACAAACGTTAAGGTATTCTTACATTGGTTATAACATTGAAACAGTAGTTGTTGATGAACAAAACGAAATAAACGTATCGCTTAGAGCCGATATTGAAGATTTAGGCGAGGTGGTCGTTATTGGTTACGGAGTTCAAAAGAAAACCGATAAAACCGGTGCCGTAACGCAAATTACCGCCGAAGAACTTAATGGCGGCGTAGTTTCAGACCCCATTCAAGCCATGCAAGGTAAAGCATCGGGGGTAATGATTACACGTAAAGGGGGCGACCCTAACGCCGGATTTTCGGTACGCGTGCGTGGTGCTGCCGGCTTCGAAGCCGGTACCGAACCCTTGTATGTGGTAGATGGAGTACCCGGGGTTGATGCCACAACCATTGCACCCGAAGATATTGAAACATTTAACGTGCTGAAAGATGCTGCATCGACCGCCATATACGGTTCGCGGGGTGCCAACGGGGTAATAATTATTACCACTAAAAAAGGAAAAGCCGGAAAACCATCGGTAAATTTCAGTTCAAAATTTTCGGTAGAAAGCATAGCCAAAAAACTCGACTTGCTTACTGCCGACGAACTGCGAAACTTTGCATCCGAAAACGGCCTCGAAATGGTCGATAACGGTGCAAATACCGATTGGCAAGATCAAATTTACCGTACTGGATTCTCGCAAAACTACAACCTCAACTTTTCGGGCGGAAACGAACAAAGCAATTACTATGCATCGGTAACACACGCAAAATGGGATGGAATATTGAAAGGAACTTCGAAAGAACGTACCATTGGTAAAGCTAATTTTCAGCATAAAGCAATCGAAAACCGCCTAACACTGGCCGGAACCATGGGTTTCACGTTCGAACAAAACGACTACGAAAATTACAGCGCATACAATAAAGACGATGTAATTTACCAGGCGCTGTCGCGAAATCCAACCGACCCGGTTTATAACGAAGACGACTCATATTTTACAGCCTCGCGTGAGTTTAACTACGAAAACCCCCTGTCGGTTATTGAAAATATTGACAACATTCGCGATGCCAAACGCTTTTTGGGGAACCTCAAAGCCGATTTCGAATTATTAGATGGGCTGGTTGCATCGGCAAACCTGGGTTACATACGCGACGACCACGAATCGTCGTATTTCAGACCCAAAGGCGTTTATGCAGCTGCCGACAATGGGTATGCCAGTAAAACGTACAACAATACCAGCGAGAATATTATGGAGTTGCTTCTTTCGTATAACAACACCTTCAGCGATGTTCATAATCTGAGCTCAATATTGGGATACTCGTGGCAAGAGCGAATCTACAACGGGTTTAATGCCGGCGGTGCAAACCCCAATTCCGAATATGTAAAATACAACAACCTGGGTACTTTACTCGATGTAACCCGTAACGACATTGGCTCGTACAAAGGCATGTCGAGACTTATCGGTTTCTTTGGCCGCGTTCAGTATAACTACGACTCGAAATACTTTGTATCAGCATCGTTACGTCGCGACGGATCGACCAAATTTGGTGAAAACAACAAATGGGGCTGGTTCCCAACCGCCGCTATTGGATGGACATTAACCCAGGAAGAGTTTTTGAACGATATCGGCTGGCTGAACAACCTGAAACTGCGCGCCAGTTATGGCGTATCGGGAAACCAAAATATTGGCGAATACAACGGACAGCTGTACTACATTCCATCTGGTACCGGTGTTAACCCCGAAACCGGCGATAATACCATTATTTATACCGCAGCAAAAAATGCCAACCCCGATTTAAAATGGGAGCAAACCGCTGAAACTAATATTGGTATCGACTTTTCGGTGTTAAGAAGCAAACTTAGTGGCTCAATAGAGCTATACCTGAAAAATACCACCGACCTGTTGGGATCATACACCGTCCCGGTACCGCCTTACCCGGCCGACCGCCTCTGGGCTAACTCGGGCGAGTTACGAAACATGGGCGTAGAATTCAATGCGCAATATTTTGCCGTTGATCGCAAAAACATTACCTGGAAAACAAACCTTACTTTTTCGCACAACCAGCAAGAAGTGCTCTATTTGGGTGAATTTGCCCCTGCCGACGGTGTACGTAAAGAGGGATATCTTTCGGGAAGAGGTTTAATTGGAAATAACAATTATGTTTCGGGAGTTATCAAAGGCGAATCAATCGGATCGTTTTACCTGCCAACATACGAAGGGCTCACCGGCGACGGCAAGTTTCTTTACCGCTCAACCAGTGGAGGTTATACCGACGAAATCAGCTCGGCACAGCGCAGTGTTGTGGGTAACGCAACACCACTTGCCGAAATTGGATGGTCGAACAACATCACTTTATTTGAAAACTGGAGCATCGACTTTGCTTTCCGTTCGTTAGTTGGCAACCAAATGTTTAACGCTACCCGCATGTTTTTCGATTACCCGGGCTTAATTCCCAACCTTAACGGATTACCCGATGCCATCGATTGGTACGAACAAGGACGCTCGTCGGGGCCAAACGTTTCGGATTTGTATGTTGAAAATGCTACTTTCCTGCGCCTCGATTACTTTGCAGCATCGTACCGTTTCAACCTTACAAAAATCGATTGGATAAAAGACTTGCGTTTATCGGTATCGGGTAATAACCTGTTTACCCTGACCAATTATTCAGGTATCGACCCCGAAACATCGGTGTCGGGTCTGGCATACGGAATTGACCAATACAATGTTTACCCCAAAGCCCGCACGCTTACATTTGGTTTAACGGCAACATTTTAAAAATTCAGAATTATGAAGAAACTATTATATTCAACAATAATGATTTTGTTTGTCGGGATTGCTTGTACCAATCTGGATGAAGAGATCTACGACAAAATTCCGGCCGAACAATATCCTGAAAATGCCGAACAAATTGCCGGCCTTGCAGTTGACGGATATGCGAAGCTTCAGGATTTAATCGACGATGGTGGATGGTGGTTCCTGACCCAGGAAGTAACATCGGACGAAGTCGTATTCCCGACCCGTGACACCGACTGGGACGATGGTGGAAAATGGCGTGTACTTCACTCGCACGACTGGAGCAACGACGTTGATGCTGTAAACAGCATGTGGGGTAACCTTTTCGACGGAGTAACACGTTGCAACAACATCCTCGACCGTTTTAACTCGTTTACACAAACCGACGATACACGCAAAAAAATTGCCGAAATAGAAACCATGCGCACACTTTATTATTACCTGCTTATGGACAACTATGGTGCGGTACCTTACATTACCAGTTCGGCTGATGCACCGGAACAACCCTACAGGTTGAACCGTAAATCGTTGTTCGACAGCCTGGTTTCGAATCTCGAAAAAAACATTCCATTGCTGCTCGATGGCGACAAAAAGTACCTGGCCAACAAATATATGGCCAATGCCTTACTGGCAAAACTGTATCTAAATGCCGAAGTTTATACCGGTACACCACAATGGGAAAAAGCCGGCGAAGCAATTGATGTGGTACTTAGTGGCCCTTACTCGCTCGACACCGATGTTTCGGGACCATTTAAAACTGAAAACCAGGATAATTCGGAAATTATTTTTGCCATTGCATTCGACGAAGATGATAACCAGGGCTTCCGCCTCCACATGCGTACCCTGCATTACAACCACAACCTTACCTTCAATATGTCGGTTGGGCCATGGAACGGTGGTGGTGCCACAAAACTTCAGTTCGATCGGTACAGCGATACCGACTTGCGTAAAGACGCTTACCTGATTTATGGCCCTCAATATGATGCCTCGGGCAAAGCACTCAAGGACGATGGCCGCGAAGTGGTTATTAATCCCGAAATTCCTTCGTTATGGATAAAAGCCGACCAAAGCTACGAAGCCATTAAATACTCGGCTGCACGAATAGGTAAATACGAAATAAAAATGGGCGCCAAAGAAAACTTGAGCAACGATTTTCCATTTTTCCGCTTAAGCGATTTTATGCTGATGAAAGCCGAAGTGGAAATACGAATGGAACGTAATGGCGACGAATGGATAAAACCCATTCGCGAACGTGCCGGGGTAGAACCATTTACCAATGCCACTCTCGAACAAGTACTCGAAGAAAGAGCACGCGAGTTGTTTGTTGAAGGCCACCGCCGCCAAGATCAAATCAGGTTTAAAACCTGGAACAAAGCCTGGTGGGAAAAACCGTCAAACAGTGGTAAAGATATATTTCCGATTCCCAAGTGGGCATCCGACGCCAACTCAAACCTCTTAGAACCTGCGATATAACATTTTATCAAACTATATATAAATTTTAAATTACTCACTTTTTAATACAATATTTATGAAAACTCAATCATTAAAATCAATTATCAAGTATGCCTTAATGGCTTTTGTTATCGCTTTTACTGCTACAGCTTGTTCCGAAGACGACGATCCAATTGATGAAGGTCCAAAAGTTTTAGACGGACTTTACATCGTAGGTGAAACAACCGCACTTAGCGAACTGGCAGATAATGGCCGTATGAGTATTACGGTAAACGAAGTGATAAATGAAGAACGTTCAACCCTGTACGAAATGTACATTGCTGTTGAAGGAGGAGGAGCCGGTTTTAACATTGTTGAAATTGCCGGAGAATCGAAAAAAACCTTTGGACCTGCCGACGATTTTACCGAAGTAAGTGGCGACGCACTTGACATAGAAGAACCTCAGCAAGGACTATGGAAAGGTGGCTACACCGAAACCGAAACCGGTTTTGTTGTACCCGAAAATGGCTTGTATCATATTGTAGTTGATACCGAACTTGAAAAAGTTGCTGTAGCTAAAGTCGTTTGGGGGTTAATTGGTGCTGCTACTCCCGGTGGATGGTCAACCGACACCCCAATGGAAGCATCTTTCAATAAAGAAAAAATGGAATTTGTAGTAGAAGATGTTACCTTACTTGCCAACGAATGGAAATTTCGTTACTCTGGCGGATGGAAAATCTTCCTTGACAGAGAACTCGACCTGGGTGATGGAAATACTGGTGTTAGAGCCAATACAAACTTTGGCGGAAGCCTTACCGACCTTCAATCCGGAGGAGATAACATTGCCAACGCCGAATATGGTGTTTACAAATTAACCTTAACATGGGAACTGGGTGCCAAAACCATTGCTACAATCGAAAAAACCGGTGAAGGCGAACCACTTCCTGAATATCCTGAAGCACTTTACCTCGTTGGCGATGCTACTGCTTACGGATGGGATGCACCCGCTACACACGAAAATGCAATAATGCATAGGATTGCCGGTGGTGGCGATAACGATGGCATTTTCTGGAAAATATTACACCTTACAGGTGGTGAAGGCTTTAAAATTTCAGCAGCCGAATGGGCCGAACCGAACCTCGGTTTTGGACAAGTTACAGAATTTGATGCCGAAGGTACTGAAGTTACAGACGTTGACGGCAATATGTCGATTGCTGAAAGCAATATCTACATAGTAGTTATTGACCTTCGTAACGATGCAACTAAAGTTTCTGTTACGCCTGCAGAGGTATATGGAATTGGTGACGCTTTTGGAGCAAATGACTGGACTGAAGATGATGCCTCAACATTATTCACCATCGATTTGGAAAATAAAGCAATGGTGTCTCCTGCTTTAACAGCTGATGGCAATATCCGTATGTATGCAAACCACGCCTGGATTCCCGCTTGGTGGAATTCCGAATTTAACGTATTCGAAGGTGTAATCGAATATCGTAACGATGGAGGCGACCAGGCTGCTGTTGCCGGTACTGCCGGACAAGTTGTTACCCTGTTGTTCGACGATAACACGGGTACTATTCAATAAAAAAGAAGTGGTTAGGTTATTCATTTATAGAAATTAACACTTGTAAAAGCGCATCTTGTTTCCGGGATGCGCTTTTTTTGTTCTCCCACGAATCATATTTAGTGCCTGCATAAAAAAGCTCGTTTTTCGAAGTTTTCTTATCAATAGTTCGTTGCTATTTTAAAGTCAATTGATAATGATCTGTTTGTGTTTTGATAATTTAACTATTCAAATTGCTAATTTTTATTTTGTTACATTCAAGTCTAATTGCAAGTCTAAGGTCTAATTTCTTTTATCTAACTCACAAGCGTTAGTTTTTTGAATATGCCGCAGCACGGCTGGGGTACTAAAAATATAACGTACTATATGTTTTTATTATCATGCCAACTTGCACAAAAAATTTTAACTAAATGTGGGCAAAAACAGGCTCTTTTATTTTATTATTTCACAAACAAGTAATTAAAAGCTTAAAAATTATTTCACTTCCACCTTTTTTTATATTTTAGCTTGCTATTAATAAACAGCTTTACCCCCAATTTAAAAATGAAGTTAATTAACGGTTTAATCTGTGTTGCGGAAAAGATTAAGCGTTTAAAATATTTGAATGAAACTGTGTGGGTATCCAAACTGGTTTAATTTCAGGTGGGTTTTTATAGCTTTATGCTTGCTCGTCCTTCCTGATCTTTCATTTTCTCAGAATCTTCCACCGGTGTTGCAACGGGGTATTCCCAATCAACACTGCCAGGTAGGTTCTGTATTCTCATATACCATACCTTCGGATGCTTTCAGAGATGAAAATGGCGATGAACTTAGTATCACACTAAAAGATTTGCCTGCATCATGGCTTTCGTATAATAGCTCAACTCGTACCTTAAGCGGTACGCCCACCTTACAAAGCGTACATGTTATTACAGCAACAGCCAGCGACGGTTCAAAAACAAAGTCAACCACCTTCAATGTTACAACGCACTCCGGCGATACCTATGCGGCCTTTTCCATGGATTACCAGATGGGCTGCGGATACCGGCTGGTTAATTTTACCAATAAATCGAAAGGAGCCACCAGCTATTCATGGTCGCTGGGCAATGGAAACACTTCAACCAATGAAAACCCGTCGGCCATATACAGCGAAGCAGGTACCTACACCGTAACTTTAACCATTAACGAGGGCGGAAGTGATGAACTTGTTCACAACGAGGAAATACATATCTACCCACGGCCTGCCCCACTGGCTTCCGAAGTAAACGAAACCGGTTGCGAACCTTTCGATATTACAGTACAATCGGTTGGCAGCCCTGTTTCGGTTGAAGCAAAAACCATTAACGGTCAATCAGTGGGCAGCATACAAGGTGGCGACGAAACCTATTACAACTGGTATTTTTTCGAAAAACACGATGCCATAATTACCGAGAGCAAATCGGTAAATGTTACCGGACTGCAGGGTGGTAAGTACAAAACCATACTCGAAGTAACCGACGAATATGGCTGCCAGGGTAGCGTTATAACGTTTGACCACTTTGAAGTTTACAGCAAGCCCGACGCATTTTTCACCTACGAAAAATCCGATATCTGCGAACCATCGCTTACTCACTTTTACGACCAATCGACAGTACCAAATGCCGAAGTAACGGATTATACCTGGACCATTGATGGTACAACAAGCAGCCTAAACAACGACACCCTTAGTTACGATTTTACATCAAAAGGACCGGGCACTTACGCAGTGTCACTGGTTAGCGAATCGGAACAGGGATGTTTTTCAGAACCTTATACTGAAAACATCACCTTTAACAATGAAAACGCAGTCGATTTTAGTATAAACGACTCGTATTGTGCAGGCGATACCGCAACGTTTACGGCTATAACTTCAGCCGGAGTGATACGCTACGAATGGGATGTTTATTCCAATGGCGTTATCGACGATACCACACAAAACTTTCAATATGTTTTTCCATCTGCCGGTAATCAAATGCTGAAGCTTACTGCTTTTTTTAACGATGGATGCCGCAAAGTAGTTACTAAAAATATTGATGTAGAGGAAGTAAGCCCCGACTTTAGTTACACCGTCGATTACAATTGCAATACCGATGTGTTTACCGTGTCGTTTACCGACGAATCGACCGCAACACCGCAAAATTCTTTTTCGGGCTACCAATGGTACATTGTGAAAAGTACTTCGCAGGAATTGATTGGAAGCTCGGCAAACTTCTCACATCAGTTTAATAATTCCGGCACCTATAACATAAAGCTCGAAGCAACCGGTGCCGGAGGCTGTGTTGCATCGCTAACCAAACCGGTTAACCTGCAAAGGCCATCGGCATCGTTTACTGTTGCCGGCCTTACTTATGGTTGTTTATCAGGCGATGAAACCACATTTTCAGCTTCGTACAATTCGGTGTTCGACAATGCAAGCAGCTACGAGTGGGATTTTGGCGATGGCAGCAACGGTACAGGCAAAAATACTTCGCATACTTATACCTCGCCAGGCGTTTATACCGTGCAGCTTACGGTCGAAACTGACGAAGGATGTACCTACACTTCGACCCGTGAGGACGTTGTTCAACTTACCAGCCAGCCAAATATTAGTGCTACACTGCTTCAGTCGGATGATATATGTTTCAGCGAAGGAATACAACTTGAAGTTAGTTCGTCGCCGCTGCCCGATACCTATTATTTTATTCATTCAAACGATGAAGAGATTATTTCGAACCCCGGGAGTAACCCATATACTTACGAGTATTTTCCACCCGATACCGGTACTTATGATATAAAAATTGTTGCTTCTAAATTTGGCTGTTTTTCCGATACCTTTACGGTCTCGAATATTGAAATTAATGAACCAAAAGCCAAATTTGAGCCCTCGCAATCAACGTTTTGCGAGGGAACAACCTACAAAGTTGATTTTGTAAATCAAAGTTCATACTCGCATCCTTCAACACAATTTGAATGGAATTTTGGCGATAACAGCACCAGCACTGAAACTTCGCCAATCCATGAGTATGATTCAACGGGCAATTACACTGTTCTTTTAACCGTAATTAACCCTGAAACCGGATGCAGCCATACCAGCGAAGAGCAAATTAACATTTACTCGTTTAATGATGCACCCGGAATTATCACTGCCAACGTTACAGAAGGATGTGCTCCGCTTGAAGTAAGCTTTTCGCAAAACATTTTCGACCGGCTTTCCAAAAACTATGTTGTTGATGCTTATGAGTGGGATTTCGACAACGACGGCGTAGTGGACTCAACAACCACATCGGCAAGCATAACACACACCTATAACACTCCGGGGCGTTACTCTGTAAGGCTATCCATAAAAAGCAGCCAAAGTTGCGATTACTATTTTACAGAAGACGATATGATAACAGTGGGTGGCGTTCTGGTTGATTTTACCCATGTTCCCGAACCGGTGTGTAGTGGTAACCAAATTCAATTTACAAATACATCCACACGCACATCATTCGATACTTCAAATCCCGATGACGATACTTTTTCGTGGAATTTTGGTGATGGCACTACAAGTACCGACGAAAACCCCATGCATACTTACAACCGCGATACAATTTATTCTGTTTCGCTTACAGTAACCGATGATGAGGGATGTTCAACAACCTTAATAAAAGAGAATTTAATTGATATAACCCCCTTTGTTCCGGCTTTTGAATTAAGCGATACCATATTGTGCCACGATTCTGAAGTTACTTTTTTTAATACTTCAAGCGGTGATATTGTTTCGTATAAGTGGGATTTTGATGGCGATGGAACCATTGATTTAACAACCGCAAACACCAACGATGTAACGCATATTTACTCCGAAGCCGGTATATTCGATGCCACACTGGTTGCCGAAGTCGCCGATGGTTGTGTTGAGGAATATATTCAACAGGTTCGGGTTATCAATGCCACTTCTGAGTTCGAAGCTGAAGAAACAAAAATAGGGTGTGCACCTGCCTTTGCTTATTTTACGCCCGAGGCCGACCACAACGATGTGCTTGCTTACTACTGGGATTTTGGCGATGGCAACACATCAAACGAGCGCGAACCACGAAATTACTATGTAACACCCGGACATTACACTGTTTCGCTGACCATTGTGTTTAAAGGCAACTGTTCGAAAACCGTTACCAAAACCGATTATATTTTGGCCGATGGTGCTTTTGGTTATTTCGATTACGACAATGTACTTGGGTGTAATCCAAACCCGGTAAGCTTCTCGGTTTCCGAAATGCAAAATGTCGATTACATTACCTGGGACTTTGGCAACGGCGTGGTTGAGCAGGATACGGTTAACGATGGTGTTACCAGGTTCGAAACCGGTTATGTTTACGATACGCTTGGCTTTATAACGCCCCGTGTTATTCTTACCGACGATGTATGTGGCGAATACGCGTATCAAAACGAAGAAAAGGGAAGCATTTACAACAGCCAGCCTCCACATGCCGGTTTTACTACCGATTACGACAGCATTTGTAGGGGTGTACCTATTCATTTTACCGATACAAGCTATTCATCCGACCCGATTTATAAGCAGGTAACTGCCTGGGAATGGAACTTTGGATGCGACGAGAATAGTATTTCCGACCAGAAAAATCCATCTTTTGCTTATCCCGAAGGTGGAGTTTACAGCCCGCAACTTATTGTTTACAACGAAATTGGCTGTTCCGATACACTTACCGATATTAATCGCATTCACATATACACCAATAATGCCTTAAGCTCTGAATTCGACATTAGTAAAGAACTGGTTTGTCCATGGGAAGAAGTTGATTTTACCAGCCAGGCAAGTGCAGGCCCGGGGCAAAACATCGAAAAATACGAATGGAACTTTGGCGAAGGGTTTCAAACCGGTAGTACAAACGAAAATTACCGTTTCGACAGTTCTCATAAAGGTGAAACATTGACTGTTTACCACAAGGTTACCGACGATAAATTTTGTACCGATTCTACAGCTCACACAGTAGATATCAGCAATCTTCAGGCTGCCTTCGGGTACGAACCGCAACCCGTTACCCGGGGCAGTGCTGTAGATTATACCGACGAATCGATTACCGACCCCGGAACATCCATCACCAGCTGGCAGTGGAGTTTTACCGGGGCAAACACCAGCTCATCAACCAACCAAAACCCACAAAATGTTGAATACCCCGTGATTTTGCAGGATCAGCAAACTCAACTTATTGTGCGCAACGATATTGGCTGTATCGATACTACCTTGCATGTTTTCGATGTGCAAAACAATCCGCCAACTCTCGACACCTTTAGAATTGTCCTGGTTGAAAACTTCTCGTACAACTTCGATGCTGATGAATTCGAAACACGCTTTGTGGCTAACGACCCGGGGCAAACCCTCGATTCGATAATGGTGGTTTCTGCTCCAGTTAACGGTTCGTTCCGCTTAAATGGTTCGGACATCGATTTAAAGACGCCCATTTATGTTGGTAACATCGAAAACCTGTTGTTTATTCCGGCACCCAACTGGAACGGTGAAACTTCATTTTACTGGAATGGAAACGATGGCTACGATTGGGCTACTACGCCTAAAAAAGTTTTTGTAACAGTGCTCGAAGAACCCGACCCGCCAATTATTGAAACGTTTAGCTTCAACATTCCAAAAGATTCGGCCATCAACATTACCCGGCAGAATTTTATCGACCATGTTAACAGCGACCTGAAAGGTTCGATGGTTTTCGACAGCCTTTACATCAATACCATCCCTTCGGTGGGAACTTTAACCTTTGTCGGACAGCCGATTACCCCGCCACTTCTTATCCTCTCCGATGAAATTGACGATGAAACCAAGGTGCTGCATTACACGCCGGAAAACAATTACAGTGGAATCGTTACTTTTAACTGGAATGCTTACGATGGGTACAACTTTGGTATTAGCAACGGTTTAGTTGAAATTGTATATTATAATTCAGTACCTACCCCCGACAACATTGTTCGAAATAATCTTAGCGAAAATTCTACCCAGGTTTTTTCCAAAGAAGATTTTAAAAATCATTACAACGATCGCGACATATACGACGTAGCTAAACGCATTGAAATCGATTCGATACCTGCTACCATCGAGGGGCGGTTTTTCCAGGGTAGTAATGTTGTATCGGCAGGTACAATTTTAAATATCGACAACCTGCAGAATCTCAGGTTTGTACCTGCTGCCGGTTTTGAAGGTACCGTTACAGCTCGTTACGGGATTAGTGATGGCGAAGACTATGGATATGCCTATATTATTCTTACCTACGTGAATACACCGCCAACGCTTGCCGATTTCAATGTAAGCGGATTCGAAGACCAGGAGTTGAACTTCAGCGTTTCGGATTTTGAGAATACAAGTGCCACATCGCCTTTTACCGATGCCGACCGTTGGGATAAACTTAGTCATATCGAAATTGCAAGTTTGCCCGAACATGGCATCTTATTCTTAAATGGGATAGAAGTGAGCCTTGAACAGGAAATAACCAAAACCGAAATTGCCGGATTGGTTTACCTGCCCGATACCGACTGGTACGGAAGCGACCAATTCGATTATAACGCCAAAGACGGAACCGACTGGGCCGAAAATGATGCGCGTATTTTTATTGCCGTCGAGCCTGTAAACGATGCACCCCGCCCGAACAGTAATTCTTATACCATTTACGAAGACGAAACGCTGAGTGGTGTTTCGGTTGCCGATAACGACAGCGATGTAGATAACCTTTCATCCGAATTGAGCTATCGTGTTGCTGTAACCGATAGTTCAACAGCCGGGCAACATGGCATTATTGAGCTAAACAACGAAGGTTCGCTAATTTTTACGCCCGAACCCGATTATAATGGTGCGGTGTACTTTATTTACACGGTTTGCGACCCCGAGCCGCTTTGTGCTACCGACACCGTTTACATCAACATTATACCGGTAAACGATGCTCCACGCGTAATAGCCGATACTTTTTATGTTTCCGAAGAAGAAACAATAAGCTATCATAACTTTACAGCCAACGACTACGATGTAGATGGCGATGCGTTTACAGCTACCCATGTGAACAACAATACCAGCAAGGAACTCAGTACAACTTATGGAAACCTGGTTTGGGACGAAGACGGAAACATTACTTTCACTTTAAACGAAGGTCTCGATACTCTGGCTGCCGGCGAATCGGTACAGGAAACATTTGATTATACCGTTATCGACGATTCGTTGAACATCAGCACCAGTACCTTTACCATTGTAATCGAAGGAATGAACAATCCGCCCGTGGCTGTTGACAACACCTTTACCGTGCACGAAAATTTCGAATTTGTAGCTACCGACGATGAAAATTATGCCAATATTCTGAGCAACGATTACGACCCCGAAAACAACACGCTTTCGATTTACAGGGTCAACCAATCGGACGAAAAAGAAATTGTAACCGACTACGGCATATTCCGATGGGAAACTGATGGCACATGGAGTTTTACCGAGGACAGTACAGCGACCAATCCAATCGCTTTTAACGAAAATGTTCAGGTGGATATGCAATATACCGTAAGCGATGGATATGCAATCAGCAACCAGGCATATATTTCACTTCGTATAATTGGCACAAACGATGCCCCTGTGGCACAAAACGATACCTTAATAATTTACGAAGATGCCGGTTCAGTATCGTTTGACAAAAATGAATCGCCAGCCATGCTGGTAAACGATTTCGACATCGACACCGGCGACCTGTACTGGATATCCGAAATTGAAGGCAGCCACCAGAAAACAACCGTTGGAGTACTTGGAACCCTTAAATGGGATAATGGCGGTGCATTTACCTATACCCCCGATGTGGATACGGTTATGCAACTGGGCGACGGCGAACAGGCCATCGATATTTATAACTACCTGCTTACCGACGAAAATGGAGCGACCAGTCGGGCACAGCTTGTTGTTATCGTTAAAGGTATGAACGATAAACCCTTTGCAAACGACGATTACATTACCATTTACGAAGATACACACCACACCGAAAAGGACTCGCTAAGTGGACTGCTTGCCAATGATGGTGATATCGACCACGACCCTATTATTGTGGCTGTTAACGACGAAGGTACCCGCACTATTAACGGACAATACGGACAACTATCGTGGGAACCCTCGGGCGCTTATGTTTACGAAACATTTATTGAAATAGTTGATACATTATACCACGGCGAAATCGTATATGATGTGTTTACGTACCAGGTAGTTGACCCCTATGGTGCAACCGATCAGGCTCAACTGGAAATTACCATAATTGGTGAGAACGATGCACCATTGGCCAATAATCATTATGAATCGATGTTCGAAAACGACCTTTCGCTTTCGGTAACAGGACGTGCAAATGGAATTCTGGCCGAAGATTCTGATATTGACGATAACGATAATTTTGGAATCATCGAAATAGAGCATCAAAACGAACGTTCCGTAGCCGGAATTTATGGCACACTTGAGTGGAACTACGACGGTGAATTTACCTACACCCTTAACTTTGAAGTAGATTCACTTGCAGAAAACGAAGTGGTAATAGACTCATTTTTATATGTTATCGAGGATGCCTTTGACTCAACAGCTTCTGCCTTTCTGTATATCGAAATTACCGGAAACAACAGCAATCCACAGGCTTTAAACGATACCATACGCGTAAACGAAAACCAGTTAAGCTACACGCCCGAATGGTCGATGCTTGACAACGACTACGATATCGACGGAGACCATTTCGAAATGAACTCACTCAGCCGCTCTTCGCAATCGCCGGTACAAACAAAGTATGCTGCCTTTAACTGGAACAGCGAAGGCTTTATCGACTACTTACGTTACGAGCACGATGATTTGAGAGATGGCCTTGACACTCTGGCCTGGAACGATGTGGTAATCGATTCGGTGCCCTATACCATTACCGACGATTTAGGCTTAGAATCGGAAGCACACTTGTACGTTGAAATTAGTGGGCGTAACGATGCTCCGGTATGCAACCGGGATATTTTAAACATCCTTGAAAGTACCGACAGCCTTACCGGTATCGATATGCTAAGTAACGATTATGATATCGACCGAAACGATTTTATAACGCTGCACCGTATTTCGGGGCAAAGCATTTTTACGGTTATCGGCATTTACGGCACATTAAGCCCTGGCGAAAACAATACTTTTACCTACACCAACAATCACGAAGCAACCGACACGCTGAAAAAAGACGAAATTGTTAAAGATTTATTTCCCTACACCGTTATCGATACCCGGGGAGTTATCACTACCGATACACTCGAAATTATTATTACCGGTGTAAACGATGATCCCGTGGCGGTAAACGATACCATGCTGATTTACGAAGATGAAGTTACCAAACCATTTAAACCCGAAGAAAACGGGGTATTATGGAACGATTTCGATGTGGATAACGATGAATTTTGGGTGAAACTTGCCAACAACAGCACCGAGGAAACACTTGATGGCAAATACGGCACACTCACCCTTAACCGCGATGGAAATGCCAGTTACCAACTGAACAGCGATATCGATACTCTTAGCATCTTCCATAAGGTGAACGAGGTGTTTGAATACACCATTACCGATATCAACGGTGCAAGTTCATCGGCACAGTTTACCATTACGATTCAAGGCGAAAACGACCCGCCGCTTGCTGCCGATATCTTTATTAGCATTCTTGAACATACCGATACCATTTATGCCCCCTTAGCATCCGATTCGGCTTTACTAAGCCATGCAAGCGACATCGATAGCGATACCATCTTTGTTCATTCGGTTAACAACCTTACTCAATTTATTGTCGAAACAAGCTATGGCGAAATGCAGTGGGATTCAACCGGGGTTTACCGGTATATCAACAATCGCGGACTTACTGCCCCCATTGCACTGGGCGATACGGTTTACGATTACATCCCCTTTGTGGTTTCCGACAACTTTGCCGGCACCGACACCGCCATGCTAAGCATCGAAATTATTGGCGAAAACGATGCCCCGGTAGCCGTTCCCGACTCGTTTTATACCGAAGACAGAATGCCGCTCAAGGTTGGGGCTGTTCCCGATGAAAATATTATGAGCAACGATTACGACATTGATGGAGAAGTAACCAGCGTTATTCGCATTAATGGCATGGCAGTCGATACCATAAGGGGAAGTTGGGGAACGCTCGTTTGGGAGCCCGATGGCAGCTTCGAGTATCTACCCGATTCGGCTACAGCAGTAGTACTAAAACCAGGCGAGTACATCAGCGAGCATTTTATTTATACCATTGAGGACAATTTGGGCGCAACCGATACCTCCATCATTAACATCGATATTATTGGTATTAACAACGGGCCTACGGCAGCAAACGATACCTTGTTCTTCCATGGTCAACAAATTCTTGAACCTCAGGATACAAACGTATTAATTAACGATGTTGACCCCGATGAAGACCCAATTATACTGAGCCGTATTGAAAACGACACCAGCGGTAATTTCTCCGAAAGCATTTATGGCAACATTTTATGGACATCCGATGGAGGCATTACCTTTATTCCCGATTCATCGGCGGTAATGGCTCTTGGTCCTAACGAACAGGAAACCGTTTATTTTAAATATTTTGTTAGCGACACCGCCGGGGCAACAGGCAGTGCAGCCATTGTAGTACGAATGATTGGCGAAAACGACCCGGTAACGGCGGTAAACGATTATACCGAAATTTACGAAGACACTTACCTTGCTTATAATGTACTTGAAAACGATGTTGACCCCGATGAAAATTTTGATTTCGGTTCATTGTCAGTCGAAATACAGCCAAAAAACGGACAGGCTTATGTTAACAGTTCAAACGGTGTAATTTATTATTATCCCAACGAAAATTTCAATGGAGCAGACAGCCTGCAATACCACATCTGCGACGAAGGATTTCCCGTTTATTGCGACCAGGCCTGGCTCTACATCGATGTTAAGCCGGTTAACGATGCACCTATAGCCACACATCTTGTATTGCATACCAACCGTAATACCCCGGTAAGTTTTAACTACTTTAGCCAGGTAGAAGATATCGACGATGGTATAGATCCGGAATCGCTTATGTTGCCCGAAAATGAAAATATTGAAAAGAGCGGCGATTCACTGATAAGCTATACGCCCGAAACCGATTTCACCGGAATCGACGAATTTATTTATTCGCTGGCCGATAACGGCAATCAGCGCGCACATGTAATTGTAAATGTAATTGTTCAGGATGATGCCTTTGGAGCACAAAACGACTACGCAGAAACCACGCAACGCACGCCTATCGATGTTGAAATTCTCGAAAACGATACCCTTGGAGGATTCCGGGCCAACCCACTTTCGGCCGATATAAAGGTATTCCCATATAACGGTACTGCCGGATACAATCCTCAAACTCGAATGGTATATTATCGTCCCAACAACGATTTTAGTGGCATCGACAGTCTTTATTACATGGTTCAGTCGTACACCGGTATGTATAGTTCAGCAAAAGTGGTTATTCGTGTTGAGCCGGTTAACAAACCCATTGTGGCAAACGACGATGCACTTACAAGCTACATCGAAACTTCAACGCTGATTCGCATTCTGGATAACGATTACGATATCGACGATGGAATTGATACCACCTCCATTGCTATTATCACTGAACCACAACACGGGTTGGTATCAATTAACCACAACAAAGGCCGAATCAGCTATACACCCGAAGCCGGTTTTGAAGGAATGGACAGCTTGAAATATAAAGTGTGCGACCTAAACGCCGATGCCAGTTGCGATTCGGCTACCGTTTATCTCCTTATCCGTTCAAAATTCGACGATCTGAATGCTCAAAACGATGCATACCATACTGTTGAAAACGAAAGCATTGAACTTATACCGCACCCGGTCGTTAATGATATAATGGATGAAGGAACCCCTGAACAAACAGCTTACAGCATTGTGTCAGAACCCGTACATGGAAGCCAGGTAACCGGTTCAGATTTCAATACCATTTACACGCCCGACGAAAACTTTAACGGTCCCGACTGGATGACCTACCAGATTTGCAACGATGATGGCTGCGATTTTGCCGAGATAAACCTTTGGGTTGAACCGGTTAATTCGTTTCCTGTTGCGAACAACGACAGTTATGTTGTAAGCGAAAACAGCACACGCCGGCTATACATATTAGCCAACGATTACGACATTGACGGAACACTCGATTGGAATACCCTTGATACCGTTTCGGGAATGGGGCCACGCATGGGTACCATCGAATTTAATCGCGAAACCGGAACCATACTTTACCAACCCCGCGAAAATTCGGCAACCGATGAATTTACGTACACCATTTGCGACAACGAAGGCGAATGCAGCCAGGCAGCAGTAACCATCTACATCGACCTGGGTTCGATTATTTTCTACCACATCGAAACCTACGAAGACACACCACAAAGCTTCGAGCTCATTCCTTTGATGGCCGATTTCAACTTATTTTTCGACATTACCGGTTCAGAAGAAGTTGTACCTGCCGAAATTGGCAGTTGGGAGCTTAACGAAGGGAACACACAGCTTACTTATACCCCGATGGCCGATAGTACCGGCAGCGATTATTTCAACATAATGTTGCTCTCCGACGATGAAGAGGTACATGCCGACCTTCGGGTTACGGTTACCGTTATCCCGGTTAACGATGCTCCATTTGCAATACCCGATACCATTGTTTGGAACATGCAGAACGACACCACGATAATTCATTATAACGACCTGTTGCATAACGACTACGATATCGATAGTGACTCCATTTTGCTAACACCCGAAATTAGTGAACATGCCAGTCAGTTTAACTTTACATGGAACGAAACCGACAGTACCCTGCAGATTACGACTACCGCGATAGATTGGTGCGACACCTGGTTTGTTTATGAAATTATGGACAACGAAGGCTTGAGCGATACAGCCGTGGTTTCGATATTCCCCGATTTTGAAGTATATAAACCGATAGCTGTATACGACTCGTTCGAGGTAGCTATGAGCAATACCCATTCGACTGCCGACGACCTGAAGCACCTGCTCGATGTACTGGACAACGATACCCTTTTGAACAACCAACGATGCACCATCGACTCGTTTATTATTATTACTCCGCCGGTTTTTGGCGAAGCCTTTACCACCGACGATAAAAATATTATATACGTACCCGAATTTTATTACGACGGTCCCGACTCACTGCAATACCTCATTACCGATCGCTGGCAGCAAACCGACAGTGCATGGGTTTATATCGATGTCTTGTTCCGAAATATTCCGCCTGTAGCCCAAAACGATCAGGTAACCCTTAACCCGGGCGAAACCATGGTCATTCCAATATTGGAAAACGACTACGACCCCGATCCGTATCCTTTTGGTTACATCGACACCAGTCGTACTTACCTACTTCCCGAAAGTGTACCACAATATGGAACGGCAGAATTGGATTCGGTTACGGGCCTGGTAAGCTATTTCCCCGAGGCTTTAAGTTGCGATCCCGACCGTTTTAGCTATGTTATTTTTGATAACTACGGCGATTCGGCCATAGCTACCGTGATAATTGGTGTGCCCGACGAAGGGCCGTTGGCAGCTGTAACCGATACGGTTAAAACATGGCCAAATGTACCGGTCGATTTTAATGTGCTTGATAACGATAGAGGTTACTTTATCCCTTATGTAGAAGAATATACGAACCCATTTAACGGATCGGTATCGCAAACCGGCGATTCAACCTTTATTTACTATCCAACATCCGATTTTGTTGATAAAGACAGCATGACCTATACGCTGGTTTCGCCTTGTGGAAATACACAAACCGGAAAAGTAATTTTTATGGTGGAAGAACTTCGGGTTCCCGAAATTATTACGCCTAATAACGATACCAAAAACGATGTACTGATTATCGATGGCATACAGTATTACCCCAACTCGTGGTTGCGAATTTTTAATCGCTACGGGCACGTGGTTTACGAAAAACGAGGCTACGATAACGACTGGAACGGTTACTCGAACCGGGGTAGTTTAGGAGTCGATAAACCTTTGCCAAGCGGTACGTATTACTATACATTAATTTATAACGAAGAGAAAAACAGGCAGGCCGGATTTATTTATATTTTCCGATAGCCGATACCATAAATGAGAAAGAGTACACACATATCGAACCTGGTTTTAACAACGGCTTTATGGCTGGTTGTTCTGTTGGGTTTTAAACAAGGTTTTGCACAACAAGACCCTGTTTATACCCAGTATATGAACAATTTAATGTCGGTAAACCCGGCATATACCGGTGTGCGTGGAGTTGGGAGTATGTCGGGTGTTTTCCGTAAGCAGTGGAATCAGCTCAACGGGGCTCCTTCTACTTCATCGGTAACGTTAAGTATGCCTTTAGACAGCCTGCATGTGGGTGGCGGGTTCGACTTTCTGTACGACGATTTTGGGCATTTCTCAACTACGGCACTGTTTTTAGATTATTCGTACCGCATACAAACCAGCCAAACAACTCAACTAAGCTTTGGTTTGAAAGCCGGATTTAACTACTTACAGTCGTCGTTAACCGAACTCGACCGCTACCATGCCGATGATGCCTATATAATTGAATATGGCGATTACAGTCGCTTTTTACCAAATTTTGGGGTGGGTTTATTCTGGTATGGCGAAAACTTCTATGCCGGGCTGGCGGTGCCCAGGCTTTTACAAAACAAGTACCATCGCGATGTTACATCGGTTGAAGCCGCAAGCCGCGAAGAAAGACACTATTTTATTCACGGAGCTTATATTCTACCGTTGTCACCAACTGCCGTTTTCAAACCTGGTTTAACCACCATAATGGTTGCAGGTGCACCGGTAACGGCCGATTTCGATTTTAGTTTCTTGTTTATGGATCGCTTTTGGGTAGGAGCAATGTACCGGATCAGCGATTCGGTAGGAGCTTATACCCAAGTGCAAATTGGCAATATTAAAGTAGGCTTCTCATACGATTACACACATACTCCGCTTGGCGAATTTACCAACGGAACTTTCGAAGTAATGCTACGCTACGATTTTAAAACCAAAGACACACAGGTATTTCCACACTTAGGTTTCTAACCACGCTATAGCTCGAAAATAATTCCGAGCGTTGGTAAAATAGTTCCCGAACGGTTTTCAAGTGAACGCAACTGGTAACGTGTACCGTTGTCGGTTGTAATAAAATTGCCTCCAGCGTCGCGGGCGCGTACCACCACATCCTGGCTCTCGGTCTGGAAATTATACGCATTCTGAATATCGATATAAAACTTAGCCGTAAATTTTTTCAGGTAGAAAGCCTTGTCAACCCTTAAATCGAGCTGATGAAAAGCGCTGAATCGTTCAGCATTAATACGGCTGTAATCCAGGTATGCACGTCCGGTAGCTTCCCAGGCTTCAACAATCGACGTTTTTTTAAGGTCGTATGGTGTATAGGGCAAGCCACCAACAAAACGCCATTTAGCACCTATACTCCAGTTGTTTTTCAACTTATACGTTGCAAAGGTGGTAAGCAAATGTTTGCTATCCCAGCTCGAAGGGATGAAATCACCGGTATTTACATCCTTAAACTCGCTGCGAACCAAGGTATATGAAACACTTCCGGTAAGATTCTTCTGATTGTTGATGCGCGCCAGCACTTCCAAACCATAAGCGCGTCCTTCGGCTATCGAAAGAACCTCTTCGTCGCCCAGTACCCCGTAATCTGCTCCCTTATTGGCCAAGCTAATCTGGTCTTCAACCGAAAATGGATAATCGTCGTAGTTTTTCAGAAAGCCCTCAACGGTGTATTGCACAACCTGCGAAGGTTTGTACTCAAAACCTGCGATGTAATGATCGGAACGAATATATTTCAGATTGTTTTCTTTGTTCACAAATGCATTGTTTTCTTTGTAACCCAGCGATGTATAGGGAGGCAGCTGATAATAACGCCCATAGTTGGCATTAAAACTCAGGTCGCTGCTAAAATTATACGAAAGCGAAGCGCGTGGCGAAAACTGGTCAAACATATTGCTCATGCTTGCCGAATAATTGTTTGCATCGAAGCGCGTACCTATCGAAACAGTCAGGTCGTCGCCCAGAAAATTTCGGCTCACCTGTCCAAATAAGCCCCATTTTACAATGTTTATATCGGTATTGTAATCAATAATTACCTGCTGTCCGCCAAAGAAACGTTTTTGGTAAGTATCGTTGGTGTAAGTAGCCAGATCGGTGTTAAAGCCATAATTAACTTTCCACACATTGAAACGATTGGTATTTTCAACGCGCAGTTTGTTCTCAATTTCGTTCGACAAGTAGTCGAGCGTGAGATTATCCGGATTCGAATCGTCGTTATCAAAATACTTAATCGATTGATTATTCAGGTGATTCCTGCTTAGCGCAACGGTGAATAATCCGTTGTTGTGGAAATGTTTATAAACCCCACCTACCGTATAAGTCCATTGTTCGTTTACCGCAATGTTAGTTAAAATATACTCCTGGAATTCGTCGGGCTCATCAATACCGGTATTTAAATCGAAAAGGTCGATGGCACCCAGTCCGGTAAAGGTAATTTCGTTTCTCTGGTCGATGCGGGTTTTCACCTTAAACTGCATGTCGTTAAACGTTGGTAAAAAGGGCAATTCAATAATTCCAAAAAGAAATTTAAGATACGAACGGCGGGTCGAAACGATGTAGTTGGTGTTTTCACCAATTGGGCCGTCGATGGTAGCGGTTACTTCGGAAGCCCCCAGGGAACCGCGAAATTTGAGTTCTTCGCTGTTGCCGTCAACCTGGGTAAATTCGAGAACACCGCTCAGGGCATCGCTCCGGTTCGATGGAAAAGCACCCGAGTAATACTTCACTTCTCGAATAAAATCGGCATTGATTATACCCACCGGGCCTCCCGATGCACCTTGTGTAGCAAAGTGGTTAATATTAGGTACTTCAATGCCATCGAGGTAAAAAACGCTTTCCGAAGGGCCCCCGCCACGTATAATGATGTCGTTACGAAAGGCTGGAGTAGAAGTAACCCCCGGAAACGACTGAATAACCTTCGATATATCGCGGTTGGCTCCGGGGTTGGTTTCAATTTCGCTTACGCCAATACTGCGCAACGACAAAGGGCTTTCCTCCGTTTTTCTGAATGGGCTGGCTTTTACAATTATTTCGTCAATTTGTTGTTCAACCGATTCCATTTTAATTGTAATATTTGCCACGTTGGCATTGCTAACTTCAAACTCGTCGGAAATGGTATTCCGATAGCCAACAAATGAAGTTGTTAAACGTATAAAGCCCGAGTTTAATCCAAAAATCTGGAAATTGCCATCGAGGTCGGTTACGGCACCTGTTGTAGTACCCATTATCACCACGTTAACAAAAGGCAATGGCTCGTTGTTGGTGGCATCAACCACCGTTCCTTTTACAACCCCCTCCTGGGCTGTTGCATATAAAGATGCCATTACTAAAAAGATGGATATAATCGTTAATCTCATGGTTTTTTTGATTTTATTATTCAATGATGACCGATACTTTATGTACAATTTCTTTGGCAGTGGTAAGGCTTGTGATATCGGTAAAGAGCTCGCCGTTGCTGCCGTCGTAGTGACTATGCCCTACGGGATTTAGAAAAAATTCTTTCCCTCTTTCGGTTTTATCGACCAATACAGTATAAACCAGTGCAGGCTGGCACGACGAACGATATGCATCGTTGCCGGGGTATAAGTTGTTGTGCCAGTATTCGTTCCAATCCCAGGTCTGGTTTATTTCCATCATTACCCTGAATTTATTGGGCAAAGGCCGGGCTGCAACGGTTTGCAATACAAAGTCGCTTGATGGTGTTGCTCCTGAAATGGCATCGGGCATCGGGTTTTCGGGCGACGGTACAATTTGGTTGCTTTCGCCTATCGGCCCCTTTTTGTATAGCCAGTAAGGGAGTGTAGCCGGGCGGTGCGCTTCACCGGGCTTGTTGTCCCAGCGGCCATCGCCTAAATCGGCATGTCCGTAAATCCCCTTTGCTACATACGACGTAACAAAAAGTGTTTCGATAAAATTTCCTTCGGCATCTTCAATCCAAACCGAAAAAGTAGGATGATTGTGTGCCGGCCCACTATAAAAACGCAGGCTAAGGGCAAGACCTTCGAGATTGCGATTCGTTTGAATCACTTCGGGCTGATTATCTGTCATTTGTGTATTCCTACATCCAACAAAGACAGCCGTAGTAAGTATTACAATAATTAGAAACCTGGTCATGTTTTGTGATTTTAATTATGCTATTGAAACGAAACAAAAGTAAAAATTGTTCAAATTTTGTTTATATATTTTTACATATAATTTAAACATGCGGATTTAATGTTAAGAAAAAGTTCAAGGGTGGTAATTAATCATCAATAATAAGCCTGCAAACGGGGTTGCCATGAAGCTTCAAATGGTTAAATTTGTTTTCAGATTTAAACTACGTACGAATACAAAATTCAAGAGGATGGGTAAAAAGAAAAGAATTGGAATTTTAACTGCGGGAGGGGACTGCCCGGGCTTAAATGCGGCTATACGCGGTATTGGGAAAACAGCCATTGTAGAGCACGGCATGGAAGTTATTGGCTTTGTATCGGGTTATACCGGCCTTATTTATAAAGAATATGTGCAGCTTGAGCCCGATAAACTTTCGGGCATTCTTACCCTTGGAGGTACTATTTTGGGAACTTCGCGCGAAAAACCATTCAAAATCAGCCAGAACGATGGCAATATTAACAAGCCTGAATTAATAAAAGAAAATTACCACGAGTTGGGGCTCGACTGTTTAATTTGCATCGGGGGGAACGGCACAATGAAAACAGCCGCTAAAATTGGAGAGCTTGGACTTAATGTTGTTGGCATACCCAAAACCATCGACAACGATGTGTGGGGTACGGACGTTACTTTTGGTTTCGATTCGGCAGTAGCAATTGCGACCGAAGCCATCGACAGGCTTCATACTACCGCAAACTCACATCAGCGTGCAATGGTTATCGAAGTTATGGGGCACGATGCCGGGTGGATTGCGCTGTATGCTGGTATGGCTGGTGGTGGCGACATTATTTTGTTGCCCGAAATAGAATATAATGTTCGCTCGGTATGTAAAAAAATTGAAGAGCGCTTCGAAAATAAGAAAGCCTATTCAATTGTAGTAGTGGCCGAGGGAATTAAAGTACCTAAGGATTATTCGCCCGGAAATTATATTGCCGAATGCATTACCGAATATACCGGTGTTGAGTCGAGAGTTACTAAGCTGGGGTACTTGCAACGAGGTGGAAGCCCTACTGCTGCCGACCGAATATTGGCAACCCGCTATGGAAGTTACGCAGCCGAAATAATTGCTAATGGCGATTATGGCCTGATGGTGGCAATGCAAAACAACAAGCTAACTACGGTTCCCTTATCGGAAGTTGAAGGAAAGCTTAATTTGGTAGCCGAAGACGATCCATTGGTGTTGAAGTGTCGCAACATGGGCGTATCGTTTGGCGACGAATACTAACGAAAAATGTTTTACTCCGGAAAATAGCCCGATTGCGATAAAATAAGTTGAGCATCATTGGTTTCCATCAGTTCAGCCAGGCTCAGCTCGGGATGCTTATTCATGTACGAACGCAAAATTTGCCAGCCCAACCAAATGCCTGTTCGTCCGGGCGACTCATCGGTGAATGGCTGCGTAAAAGGCGCATTTTCGAGGTATTTTCTCATTTCGAGTTTGTCCGACGAATACAAAAGTTTTCGTTCAACCAGGTAAGTCCACATGGCTGCCTCGTGTTTCTCGCACCATTCGAGTTTTCTTGCACTGTAACCCATGATAACCGAATCGGGCATTTGGGGCATCATGGCTTCAACAAAATAGGTGAGTTTCCCTTCGTAAATCATATTCGAAAGTAAATGTTCGTTTTCCGACGTATTGGGATATTCGGTTACAGCCCAGGCATAAAAAGCATCGGGTACCATTTTTTGAGGATACATGGTATTAATAATATATTGATGAATACCCAGATACCTGTAAAAAACACAATCGCTTCCCAGGTATTTATCAAGGGCAACTCCTATAAAATTATCGCCCACTACCAGCGAGTGATTAAAACCCGAAGCATAGGTGTAAATATCGGGCAATTCGGTATCGGGAAAATAATAACGAAGATGTTTATATCCCGATTCGAACTGCTTTTTGAGATCGTCAATATTGGCAAAAACTTTTTGCGTTTCGACACCAACTTGAGTATAAACACTATCGTTAAGAAACCTGCGCAGGTTTTGGTTAAACTCGTCGGTACCTGCTTCGCCCAACTTTAATATCTGTTGTGTATAAATGTCGATAAAGTTCTGGTGATTCGGGTAAATCGAAGTAATATTCTCGATGGCTTCTTCGCTTGTACCGGCATACAACAAGCTATCAACACGGTATATCTTCACATCGGCTTCGATATCCGAAACATCAATCTTTAAACGGTTTGGTTTACAGGCAAAAACTATTATGCCCAGTAAAGGAATCAATAAATATTTCATGTTATCTGCAATTTGTTTTCTTTCTTTTGTTATGTCTGCAAATTTAATAAAACCAAAGATGTAGTTGGCATATTGTTGCGATAGTAAAAATTCGTCCTATTTTTGTATAGTATTACAAAAACTACTAAGCAAATGAAAACATTTTTACTCTCAATTTTAGTATTGGCGACATCGGTTTTATCGGCTCAAAACTTTCGGTTGGGGTTTCAAACCAGTCCGCACTTTAGCTGGATTAATTCGAGCAATGGTGAAATTTCAAACGACGAAGTAAGGCTTGGATTGCGTTACGGCCTCGATGCCGATATTTACCTGGCAGGTTTTCCGCGTTATACCATCAATACCGGACTTTTTGTGGCCAACCATTCGTTTAAAGCTCAATATACTACAGCTCAGAGTTTTTCGATAAACGGAAAAGTATTCGACGAAGCAGTGAATATCCTGTATAAAACAAACTATGTTGAAATACCGATGAATATTAAGCTTCGTTCCGACATGTTTTACCGAATGACTTTTTACGGCCAGTTCGGTTTGTCGAACCTTTTTAATATTAGCGCCTCGGCCACATCGAGCGATAAGCAACTCGATGGCGACTCGGTAAACGACGGAGCGCTCAACCGCCATATCCGGTTTTATAATGTTAACATGATTATGGGAGGCGGAATGGAATACGATGTAGGTAGCAATACCTCAATTAATGTTGGAGTTCAGTATTCGAACGGGCTTACCGATGTAACCAAAATTGAATCGCTGAACGAAAAGTCGGTTTTTAATTCGCTGCGACTTATTGTAGGGGTTATGTTCTAAACGTTGTTGTTGGATATACATTCAAGCACAAAACAAATTTATCAGCCATGAAGATTGCCATAGCTCAACTAAACTATCATATTGGAAATTTTTACCAAAACAGCGAGCGAATTATTACCCATATTGAACGAGCGAAAGCCGAAGATGCCGAGCTGGTAGTTTTTTCTGAGTTATCGGTTTGTGGTTATTACCCACACGATTTACTCGAGCGAAAAGAGTTTATCGAAAACACACAACGAGCCATCAATAAAATAGTCAAAGCCTGTTCGGGAATTGCAGCTATAGTTGGAGCTCCAACCATAAACGAAAGTCAACGGGGCAAAAAACTTTTCAATTCGGCCTTGTTTATCGAAAATCAAACCGTACAAAAAATTATTCACAAAACTCTGTTGCCCACTTACGATATTTTTGATGAATACCGGCATTTTGAACCCAACAAGGTGTTCGAAACCATCGATTTTAACGGGCATACCTTAGCGCTTACCATTTGCGAAGATTTGTGGGATAACCAGCCCACTAACAACAGTTTTGCCAAAAGTAAAATGTACATTACTTCGCCGCTTGAAGAGCTCTGCAAGCAAAATCCCGACCTAATTATCAACATCGCCGCATCGCCTTTTTCGTTCGACCAGGAAGGAAACCGTAAAGCAACTTTACAGCGTAATGCCGCCGAATATCAATTGCCGCTGGTGTATGTTAACCAGGTAGGAGCACAAACCGAAATAATTTTCGACGGCGGCTCGATGTTTATCAGCCCCAAAGGTGAAATCGTGCAGGAAATGAGCTACTTTGAAGAAGATTTCAGAATAATTGACACCGATAATACATCTACAAAATCGCTTCAAACCCGTGAACCAGCCATTGCAAAAATTAACAGGGCTTTAGAATTAGGCGTCAAAGATTATTTTGAAAAGATGGGCTTTAAATCGGCCACACTGGGCTTGTCGGGAGGAATTGACTCGGCCGTAGTTGCCGTTTTGGCAGTCCGCGCCTTAGGCTCCGAGAATGTTCGGGTGTTGCTTATGCCCTCGAAATATTCATCCGACCACAGCATTACCGATGCCGTTAAGCTGGCCAAAAACCTGGGAATTGAATACCAAACCATTCCCATTCAACCAATTGTCGATTCGTTCGAGAAGGCATTGAACCCTATTTTCGACGGCCTTCCTGCCGATGTTACCGAAGAAAACATTCAGGCACGTACTCGCGGTGTACTGGTCATGGCTTTGTCGAATAAATTTGGAAATATTTTGCTCAATACGTCGAACAAAAGCGAATGTGCAGTAGGATACGGAACCCTTTATGGCGATATGAACGGTGGCCTCTCGGTGCTGGGCGATGTTTATAAAACCGATGTTTTTGAACTGGCCCGATATATGAATCGCAACGAAGAAGTGATTCCTGAAAATATCATCAGCAAGCCACCATCGGCTGAGCTTCGCCCCGACCAGAAAGACAGCGATTCGCTGCCCGATTATGCGATATTGGATGAAATATTGTACCGGTATATTGAGCAAAATCAATCGCCCGATGAAATTATTGCCGCTGGTTACGATGCCGAAACCGTTAAGCGCACTGCCCGAATGGTGAATATGAACGAATACAAGCGTTTCCAAACTGCCCCTGTTTTGCGTATCTCGTCGAAAGCTTTTGGTTTTGGTCGAAAAATGCCCCTTGTTGCAAAATACAATCTATAAAACTCTCGTATTAGAAACAAAATTTTGCTTATCGGCTCATAAATATGATATTGGCTGTATTCTTATTGAATAAAATAATTAACTTTGATGCTGCACAACATAAAATACAGGGCTTATGCTGAATGCTGAAAAGGGGTTAAGTTCATTACAAGAACCACGAAAATCGATATTTAAATACCTTACCGAGGAGGAAAAGGTGGAATTGGAGAACCACCTAACACGGGTACAGGTTAAACGCAACGATCTCATATTTAAAGAAGGCGACCGTCCGCAGGGTTTTATTACGCTTGAGGCAGGTAAGGTAAAAATATTTAAAGAAGGCGTAGGCGGGCGCGAGCAAATATTGCGAATGATTAAGCCCGGCGGTTTTGTGAGTTATCGTGCTCTTATAGTTGGTGAACCACACATTGCCTCGGCCGTTGCTTTAGAAGATTCAGTTATCTGCCTTATCGAAAGCGACTATTTTTTCAGCAATTTATTAAAAAACAATGCATTAACCCTTCGTCTGCTCTCCAAACTAGCCAAAGAATTAGGATTTTCCAATTCACGTACCGTAACCCTTACTCAAAAACATATACGAGGCCGCTTGGCCGAATCGCTCATTTTATTGATGCAAAAATATGGCTTCGAACCCGACGGAACGACCATAAAAGCTTACCTGTCGCGCGAAGATTTAGCCAACCTTTCGAACATGACTACTTCGAATGCTATACGCACCCTATCGAGTTTTGTAAACGAAAAAGTTATAGCTATCGATGGCCGTAAGGTAAAAATACTCGATACCGTTAAACTCGACCATATTAGTAAAATGGGATAATAACCGCTAAATAATTCTCAACGAAATATATTTATTTTACCAAAAAAGTTGATAATAGGAGAAGAATATGTATTTTTCGTTCCGAACTATGCATTATATACTTACATGAATATAATTACTAATAAATACAAACAAATCACTATGAGGAAATTTATTTTGTATCCCTTATTTGTAATGGCTATAATTATTTTAGGTAGTACATCGGGGAGTAGTAAAAACGATTGCAACGATGATGTAAAAGATTCGAGGGGAAAAATGAAACCATGGAAAAAGGGAGCATGGGAAACCGGTAAATACCGAAATGTTTTTCTCGAAGCCGGTTACAGCCAGGAAGAAATTGATGCTAAACTGGCAAAAGCATATTACGATGTTTTTGAAGGTCCCGACAGGGTTTACTTCGAAGTTGGCGACTCAATGGCCTACGTTTCGGATGTAAAAAACAAAGATTGCCGTACTGAAGGACTATCATACGGATTAATGGTTGCTGTTCAGCTTGACAAAAAAGATGTGTTTGATAAACTATGGCGTTGGACATTCAAATACATGCAACACCAGGAAGGCCCCAGCGAAGCTTATTTTGCATGGAGTGTTGACCCCGAAACCGGCAGAAAATTTTCATCCGGTTCGGCTTCCGATGGTGAACTTTACTTTGTTACCGCGCTTCTTTTTGCATCGAACCGCTGGGGTAACGATACCGGAATTGACTATTATGCACAAGCTCGTCGCATTTTGGATGCTATGTGGAGCAAAGATGGCACCAGTAGAGTAACTCACGTAATTAACACCGAACACAAACTCATTACCTTTACCCCCGATCCGGGAGGATACAGATATACGGATCCATCGTACCATGTACCGGCATTTATGGAAGTGTGGGCTGAATATGCCAACGACGGGCACGAGCAATTTTACCGCGACTGCGCCGATTCTTCACGCGCATTTTTAAAGCGTACTATTCACCCCGAAACCGGGTTAAATCCCGATTATGCTGAATTTAGCGGTGCTCCACGCAAAAACTGGGGACAAATGGGCGATGCATTCCGCTACGACTCGTGGAGGGTGCCTATGAATATTGCCATGGATTATTCATGGTTTGCTAAAGACAAAAAATGGCAAAAAGAATATGCAAAACTTCTTCAAAACTTCTTGTTTTGCGAAGGTATTGACACATTTGTTGACCAATACAATCTTGATGGTACAAAACCCGATTGGATTCTGCCTGCTGGTAAAAATCCTTCGTACGAGAAATTACGCCACTCAATTGGTTTTGTCGCAACTTCGGCTGCCGCATCAATAATGGGCACACAAAGAAAAAGCTGGTTATTTGTTGATGAGTTATGGAATGCCAAACTCGAACCTTACGAAGATGGTTATTTCGACCCATATTACGATGGATTACTCTATCTTTTTAGCATAATGCACCTAAGTGGAAATTACCAATTGATTACACCAAATTAAACATAACAAATAAAGCCGGCCAAAACAATGCCGGCTTTATTTTTCTCTATAAACAAAGATATTGCTGAAACATTTATCATTTAGCCAACAAAACTTCGAAAACAATCACAGCATTAAGGAATGGAATTTTTAAACGAAATCATACAATCCACCGAAGTCAATACCACCACTTCGTTTTTTAGATTGGTGTTGAGTTTTATAGCCGGTGCAATTATTGGGTTCGAGCGCGAAACACACCACCAACCAGCCGGATTACGAACCCATATCTTAATTTGCACAGGCTCAACACTCATTATGCTTTTATCAATTTATATTCCTCAAACTTATACGCAATTTTCAATAGGCGACCCCGGTCGTATTGCGGCACAAGTTGTTTCGGGCATTGGTTTTATTGGTGCAGGAGCAATATTACGAATGGGCATCAACGTACGTGGATTAACAACAGCTGCATCAATCTGGACAATAGCGGCAATTGGCCTTGCCATTGGTGCCGGCTTGTATCTTCCAGCATTACTTACCGTAGTTTTTATGTTAATAATTTTAATCGTGGTTGAACAACTTGAACGTTTCTTTTTTACCCCAATGAACATCAAATTGCTTACAATTATTACAACGTCATACGAAAGCGATATAATAGTAAAGAAAATTCTGAACACCTATCACTCACGCATACTGGATGTTAATCCAACTGTAGAATCAAATCACCAATACGAATTAACTTACAAAATTACTGCTCCCGATAAAAAACAATGGCTTGAACTGTCGCAACTTATTATTGATAGTGATAAAAACATCATCCAGTCAAAATTCCACGACCTTGTTTCTTAATGTCATTTTTGATAGTATATTTCTTATCTACATTGGGCACACAACAACAACATTTTCAATATATTTCTGAAATGAATCAGCCCAATATGAAACTGGTTAAATGCAACAAATAAATGATTTGTTCGTTATAGAATAGTTTTCGATTTATTAATCATGAAACGTACATTTAACAATTCGTTAGATTTTAGTACCCCAGCCGCTCTGTGGCATATTAAGAAATTTAACACAGGGGAGTTCGATAAAAGACCTGAAACAACAGGGGAGTTTGTAATGCACTATACACCAACAATATAGCTGAATGTATCGTTAGAGTATACGCACAAAAATGTCAATGGCTTAAAATCCCATCATCTTAGACTATATGAAACGAGCATGTAAAACGATCGCATCCAAGAGGATGATTAAATTCATGCAAGTTCCCCCGAAAAATCGGGGCAGGCTATACGATACCATAAAAACAAACAATTTAGTCGTATGAAAAATAAGACAATTGTAAATATTTTGCTGATTATTGTAAGCATAATTTGCTTTAACCCATTATTTCAGACTACCGTAACAGCACAGGAAAGACCTTATCAGGCATACCAGGTTGATGGAACCAATACCGGCTGGCGGGTGTTGCCGGTTCGAAGCCAGCAGGAATATGAGGCAGGCCTTACAGGTGGCGGCTCACTGCAAATTATGCATGGTATGGTTCGCAGCAAATCGAACCCCGATATCATTTATGCAATTCAGGATGTAGCAGGGGTTTGGCGAAGTTGCGATGGCGGCCAATCCTGGATTAAACCACGAGCTCAGGGCCTTGTTGCTTATTATGGTCAAAGTATTGCTGTTGACCCGGTCAATCCGGCCAGAGTGATAGTGAGTTCATATCACCCCTGGGATGGCCAGTTAAAACACGGAATGAATGAATATGCCGGCATTTACATTAGCGAAGATTATGGCGAAACATTCAAACTGGTTTTGCAAAAACCCGATTTTGGCTTTCAATGGAGTCTTCACCGGGGATGCAACGAAAATATAGCCTATGCACCCTCACTGGTTGATGAAAACGGAGCTGCCGTTTGGTACGCGGCATTTCACGGAAAAGGCTTATACCAATCTGCCGATTATGGAAACTCCTGGGAATTAAAAAACGAATTGTCGGAACACGAAATTATTTACGAAATAGAAGTTCACCCAACCTGTCCCGATTCGATTTACCTGGCATGTGGCAAAGGCTTGTATGTAAGCGACGATGCAGGCAGCACTTTTTCGAAAATTACGACCCTGCCGGATACGATAGGTACCGATGTTTATGACCAATATATGTCGAATGGACCATTTAACCCCGGGGTAGCTTCAATTGAAATCGATCCCCGAAAACCCTGGCAATATTGGTTAACGCGGGTGCTTCAGTACGATACAAACCCGAGTGAAAACGGCATTAGTGCCCGAAAATACGGAATCGGGCTTTATAAAACGAACAATGCAGGGGCTTCTTTCGAAAAAGTGGATTATACTACTCGAACAGGAGCAGAAGCCCAAGCATTTAAAATATACCAATCGCCGGCTTTTCCTGACACGTTAATTTTAACCACCGGTGTTTATCATTACTATTCGTATAACAATGGCGATACATGGGATCATACAATATTAAAAGGAGGGAGAGCCCCGGGCCTTATGCGCAACAAATATGCAAAAATTGGAGGAATGAATGCTGTAGCATGTTTCTCCGAAAAAGATAAAAATAATGTTGCATTTCATGCCCAGGCAACTTTTTTCGTTTCGACCGATGCAGGTGTGAATGCCTACGAAACAAATGATTTTTTTACCGGTATTGCATGGGCTAACTTTAATAGCGGTATTGCATTCGACCCAAATAATAAAGACCGGTTTGCATTGTTTGTTTGCGATGTTGGTTTTATGATGACTGAAAATGGCGGAGAGTATTTTTCGCCTTCGGGTGAACCTGTACGGGAAGTTTTTTCAAAATACGGTGTAAACACATCATACCAGGGAATGACTTCTGGCACGTTTAGTATCGATGCCGCATCCGATATCATTATTAGTACCATTGGGCAATACTCTAAAAGCTGGATTGTAAAAAGCAACGATTTAGGACAAAGCTGGCAAATGTACGATGATTATCTGTATGGATTTGATACGCATAATGGACATGAGCTTCTGGCATGGCATCCCACCAACGAGCAAATTGTTTATTCATCGAAATATGCATCGTACAATGGAGGTACTACTTTTGAAGTTTACCCCCCGGCCACTCGTAATGCAAGCACTACCGATAAAGTTACTGCACTCGATTTTTGCTATCATCAGCCCGATGTTTTATATGGAATAGCCGGAAATCGTATTTATCGATCAAACGATGCCGGTAAAAGCTGGGAATTATATTTCGACGTAATAGGCGAATCGGATTTAACACCCATTGACTCAAAACCTGTGTTTGCAGTAGATAACTTTGATCCCGACATTATTTATTTTGCCGGGAAAAACGGAGATTTGGGAAAATTCGATGGTGAATCTGTAACCTGGGAAACAGGTGTAATACAATTAACGAATCCACAAGTGGAAGGTAACCTGATTTTTGGTATTGCAGTTGATCCTAAAAATGAAGGGGTTATTTATGCTATGTCAGCTTTCCCCGGCACCAGTTGTGTTTTCCGTTCCGAAAACAGGGGCGATACATGGGAAGATATTACAGGTGTTTTCCCTAACTGTGGTTTTTTATCGAGTAGTATTGTTGTAAACCCGCACACCGGGCAGTTATTTAAAGGCGGACCATTCGGCACATGGATTTATACACCTGAAGATAATACTTCGATTATAAACACTACAATAACCAACAACTTAATTTCGTGCGCAAATCCATTAACCCCTGGAAAACAAATTAATTACCATTTAGAAAAAACCGGATTTGTAGAATTAAAAGTATATGATTTAAGCGGATTGCTGGTAACCAGTTTAGTAAATAATAGCCAATTGCCAGGCCACAACAACTATTTATACAGCAATATGGATATAAAAAATGGGATATACATTATTGTGCTTGTTGTTGATGATAAAAATATGGACAGTTGCAAGGCTATTGTTATTAACGAATAGCAGGTTTAACAAGATGATGACAGAAATATTTTTTAAAGAACGAACTCCTAACTTGTAAGTTCAGGTAATAAAACATAAACTTACACCAAACTACATTTAGAACTGAATTAATCTTTTCGGAATAAATATTTCATCTTTTATTACAATAGTTTGTTGCTAATTTATAAATTATTGACAATAAGTTGTTTGTGTCTCGCAGGTTTAATTATCTAAATAGCTGACAATTAACTTATTACAAACAAAGTCTCATGTCTTTTATCTAACTCACAAGTGTTAGTTTATTGAATATGCCGCACAGCGGCTGGGGTACTAAGATCTAACGTTTTATTGATATTTCACAAACCATAAAAGAAATAAAGAAAAAATCATATTATTTATAGTATTATATTGGTCGCACTGTGATATCTATAGAACATTTAATATAATATTGGGTATTATTATCTCTCTTTTTTTTATTGTTGCTGCAATCAACCTCTTTTTTAAATTTTTTTAAAAACATAATAAATAACGCAATACTTCTCAAACTTCCCTTCGTTGCGCAGGCCTTTTCAACCCCTCGTCTTCGTTGCACTCAAACGGGGGGAGGTGGAAAAGATTAACTTTGTTGTTTTATATTTCGTACGATTGCGAGAGGTATTATAAATTGCGGAAAATCCACCAAAAAATTATAATTCCAAATATAACCCATATTGCTTTTGGGTTGAATAGTGTTTTATATATACGCTTGAAAAATCGGTATTTCGATTCCAGTAATTCAGCAAAAAATAAAATAATAATATAAGGAATAGAAAAAACCAATAAGGCATTAGCTTGAATTGCACTGCCAATCTTCATGTTTAATAAATGATGGACAGCTCGCTGAGAACCACAACCAGGGCATTCATAACCTGTTATAAGCTTAAACGGACATTTAGGGAAAAAATGAGAGTCATCAGGATTCGATTTGGTATATATCACTACCAGTACTGCCAGAATCGTAATAACTAAACAAAAAAAAACTATTTTCTTTTTTTCCAACATTACATATCCATAAAAGCAGCGAAACCACCAATGGCTATCATAACTACAAAGTATATAAGACCACCTATTAAACCAGCCCAAAAAGCCCACTTAGTCCATTTTCCTGCTTGTTGTGATGCAATTTTTGCCCCTTCGATATCGCCAACACTAAACTTAGAACTTACGTTTGCTGCATTAATTATTCCAACAATGCCAAATGGCAAACAACAAAAAAGTGTTACCAAAATTGATTCAACAAGCCACGTTTTGGGTTGAATTTGATTCGCAACATTTCTTTTAACGGGGTTATTTAAACTTACTCCGCATTTTCCGCAGAATTCAGCACTATCAGAGACTTCAGCCCCACAATTTGGACAAAACATATTGTTGAATTTAAAAAATTAATGCCTCCACTTTCGGCTTTTGGCTTCTCCTTCGTTTTTAAGTAGTTCAAAAACTTGCATGCAATTTGTTTATAAAAAGCGTTGTCCCCGTTTAATAAACAATATCTGATTTTGTTTAAGAGTAGATCGAGTATGTTTTAATAACGATTTATAAACTTGACTGCCAAAATAGCAATAAAGTATTTTTGAACAAAATAATTTATAAAAAAAGACATAAGAAAGAATATTGTGGAATGTTTGGTTCCCGCTACCGCTCGATTGCATCGCGTGTTTGTTGTGATAATAATATAGAAATCGATTAAAGGTTTTCAAAAACAATCCTACTCGTTAACCATCCATCCACCGTTTGAAGTATGTAGTTTTATCACGGCTAACAATCAAATCATCGGCTTTATATCCCGAGTTGAGCTTTAGTTTTAGCCGGCTGCCCGAGTAGGCAAGCAGCTTTGCAACGGCTTCGATATTGACCAGGTAATTGCGGTTTATGCGAAAAAACGTTGACTGGTCAACCTGTTGTTGCACCTGTTCGAGCGAAAAATCGATGCTGTAGTTTTTACCTTGAAAAGTACGAATAAAGGTGGAGCGCTCGCTGATGTAGAATAACTCAATATCGGATGTTACTATCGAAACATACGCCGGCCCAACTTTTACCAGAAAACGTTTCCGCCAGGCAGCTTTGCGAAGCTGAAACAATGCCTCGTAATCAATTTCAGGCACAAAGGCATCGGACTGCATTTGTTCAAATTTAGCCAACGCAGCTTCAAGGCCTTGGGGGTCAATCGGCTTCAACAGGTAATCGATGCTGTTTACTTTAAAAGCCCGGATGGCATACTCGTCGTAAGCCGTGGTGAAAATAACCGGGGCGTTTACCTTTATCTGCTCAAATATCTCAAAACAAATGCCGTCGGCCAACTGTATGTCCATTAAGATGAGGTTGGGTAACTTGTTATTTGTCTGCCATTTAATCGCTTGCTCAACCGTTTCGATGGTGCTTGCAACTTGCCAGCCTGGCCGTACCGAAAGCAATAAACGTTGCAGCTTATCAGCAGCAGGCCGCTCGTCTTCTATGATGAGTACTCGTATCATTCATCACAAAGTAAGGGAATTGTTACCACAAATTCGGTATCGCTTTCTTCAATTTTCATCTCCTTGCCGGTGAGCAAGCTTATGCGCTTCGATAAATTAGCCAGTCCTGTACCTCCGCTGTTATCTAACTGCTTTTTTCGAATCAGCGGATTCCGGACAACGATGTGGTCGTGATGCTGAGTGATGGAAACCACCAGTGGATTTTCGCGGGTTGCGGTGTTGTGCTTAAACGCATTCTCAACCAGCAATTGCAGCGATATGGGCACTATACGGCATTGCTTGTTTTCGATATGCCACTGAAGCTCAATTTTGTCTTCGTCGCGCAATTTTTGCAGAAAGTAAAAATCGTTTACAAAATCCATTTCATGTTGAAGCAAAACGGTATCGGCCTCGCGCTTTTCAAGTATATAGCGATAGATATCGGAAAGTTTTTGGGTAAACTGTTCGGCCTTTTCGGGCTTGCTTGATATAAGCGACGACAGGGTGTTGAGGCTGTTAAACAGAAAATGCGGATTTACCTGGTTTTTCAGCGTTTCGCTTTGGTAAACCAGCATTTGCTGACGTACATCGTGTACTATATTCATCATTTTTAACCATAGAATAACGAAGAAAGCTAAGGTAGCCAGCACCGAAGCAATCAACAGCGATAGTATGATTCCTTTCATTTCGTATTGGAACAAATGTTCAAGTGCACCTCGCATACTTTCTTGCCATTGCATTTGAAAAGCCACAATTACCAACGATGCAACCAGTGTTCCCAACACCATTATGGTAAAAAAGAAGATGCTTACTTTTTGAACTACCAACCAAATAAAAGCCTTTCGGTTTTCGTATTTAAAAGAACGAAACAACGAGCGTGAAATCCAGAAAAAGATTTCGGCGTCGAAAAACATGATTAGAAATGAAATGGCATAAAAAATACGAAAAGAGCCGTTACCTGCTACAGCCCAAAACAAATAGGAGCTTATAATACAGAATAGTAGAATGCGGGCATGGATGTTCCAGGGAAACCGCAGTCCAAAGTTGAAAAATGATAAAAGTTTGTTTTTCATGGTTATCTATTTTAAAATCCATGACAAATTTTGCTCAAAAGATACTCAAACAAAAACAAAGCTTGCAGAACTGTTAAATTATTGCGCTGAGTTGTAAGGTTAAAACAATAACTGGCTTCTCTCATTTTTAGTTTTTGATAACTGGCAATTATAGCATAATGGAATCGAATTGTTGTAAGATATTCAAACACTATATTGTTTTATATTAAAACATTTTCGATTTTTGTATCGAAAAGTTATGAAACGAGCATGTCCCGATGTACTTCGTGATTCACATGCAAGAGGATAATTAAATTGCATGCGAGTTCCCCCGATAAATCGGGGATGCCTTATAAACAATTAATTTAATTGTATAAAAATGGAAACAATAACTCAAAAAGAATTGGGAAATAGGATATCTGAACTTCGGAAGATAAAAGGATATTCTCAAAATGAGCTTGCTAAATTAGTGGAAATATCTAGGCCATCTTTAACTCAAATTGAACTAGGTAATAGAAATGTAACTGTAATCGAACTTAAAAAGATTGCAGATAACCTATCTATTTCAATTGATAAATTACTGTCTCAGGATTTTGCAACTGAGGATATATATTTTTCTCCACCGGACACTTTAGATAGTCAAGAACTCAGGATGTCGGTTCCCGAATTAAAGGTTGATAAGTTAAAAGAAATATTGTTATACATCCTTGAAAAATGTGCTGGCAAACCAAACATTGGTGAAACTCTATTATACAAACTATTATATTTTTCTGATTTCAATTATTATGAGATTTACGAAGAACATTTAACAGGTGTCGAATATCGAAAACTTCCTTTTGGACCTGTGCCTCAAAGACTTGATTCAATTATAAAACAGATGATAGCAAGTAAAATGATTAAAAGGTTTAAAACGGAATACCATGGTTTTCAACAGGCAAGGTATATTCCTTTGACAAAACCAAATTTGAATCGTTTAAAGGCAAGTGAGAAAGATATTCTTGACAAAGTGATTGAGCAATTTTCTGACTGGTCAGCGTCAGCAATTAGTGATTATTCTCATAAAGATATGCCTTGGTTAGCATCAAAAGATGGAGAAGTTATTGACTACGAGCTTGCATTTTACAGAGAGTATCCATATACAGCCAGAACTTACAATGATGATATTGTTGAAAAATGAAAATCGAGGAAATAGAGGAATATAAAAAGGACTTAAAGAGGTTGTCTAAGAAATACAGAACTTTACCTGAAGATATTGAAGTTGTAAAAAAAGTTTTGTTTGTAAGTCCTAATGAAAGACCTCCTTTTAGTTTTAGGATTGATAACCTGGGAATTGAAACTTGTGTAATAATAGTAAAAAAGATTGCAAGTAAGTCGTTTAAAGGCAAAGGCGTAAATTCCGGATTTCGATTGATATATGCTCACTTTGAAAATGAAAATAGAATTGTTTTAATTGAGTTATTTTACAAATCGAAAAAGGAGATTGAAGATAAAGAAAGAATTATGAATAATTTCAAATAATGGGGGAGCTCTTTTAGCTAAACCCGGATTATGCATTTGAAACATTTCAAATTGCATAAACGATTAAGAATCACTACCCAGTAGGCTTGCTTTGCTACACCTTCTGGGTGTTATTCTAAATCGGGGTTAA
>JAFGGY010000053.1 GCA_016930365.1 Prolixibacteraceae bacterium
ACGTCCCTTAAAAAGAGCTATTCAAAAGATGCTCGAAGATGAGATGGCTGAAGTTATTCTGAAGTCTAACCTTTCGGATGGAGACACAATATCGATAGGATTTGACTCGAAAAATGAGAAAATTAAAATGAAGGTTTTACCGAACAATAATGCATAAAAAAAGCGGCTTAAAGCCGCTTTTTTTATGCATATCGTGGTTTGTTTATTCTGCTTGTGTTTCATCAACAAACGCTCGTGAACCTAAATCTTTGTCTAACATAAACAAACCATGCCCTTTGGCATCAAACATAGCCAGTTTATCTAAAATATCCTGTACCGAAGCTTCTTCTTCGACTTGTTCGTCAACAAACCACATTAGTATGCTGCGTGTAGCATGGTCGCTAAGTTCGATGGAGATATCAACCAGTTTGTTAATCGACTCCGATACATATTGCTCATGTTCAAGTACTTTCTTAAACATTTCGGTAACGCTACCAAATTTTGTTTCAACAGCATCTATAGCTGATAATGTAACCTTTCCGTCGCGTTCGTGAATGTAATCGAAAAATTTGTTTGCGTGAGTAAGTTCTTCCTGGGCTTGTATTTTCATCCAGTTGGCAACTCCCGGCATACCAAGCGTTTGCGAATAAGCACTCATTGACAAATACAGATAGGCCGAATATAATTCTTTGTTAATTTGCTCGTTTAGAGCCTTTTCCATTTTTTCTTTTAACATGGTTTATCAAATTTTAGTGTACAATCAAATATAAAATAACATTACAACAAAGTTAATTGGATACTTGTTTTACGAGCTAACTGAAATCAAGATTAAATTTGTTTTTAAACAATGTTAAAGCCGGATTTTTCTGCATCATCATTTTCAGTTTTTGCTCATCGGTTAACACTTTTCGCTCTGTAATCGATTTATTTAAAACTTCCTGTACATCGATTTTTGAATTATGCAACGTACGTCTTAAAAAACCAATTATTTCAGGTTTTATCGATTTCACCTTGTTTTGTTGTACCGAATTCTCAACTTCGATTATTACCACATTCCCATCAAGACCGGGAAAAACTTCAAGTGTTTTGTACAGGTGAATTTGGTCTTTGTAACGAGCTAAGAGTTCGGGCCATATTTTATGCAGGTCTTCCTGTGTAAAGGGTTGTTCCTGCTGCAACGTTGCATATTGTGCTTTCTCTATTTGTGGCGATTTTTTATCGCTTTCTTCGCGTAGCGTTTTTCCATTTAAAGCCTGCGAAATTGATGGAGTACCAATATCAGATGTGCTTTTTCGAATAACGGTTTTAGGTGCTTGAGTAGCTCCGGGTTTTGTAGAAGTAGCTTTAGCTGGTTTTTCTTCTTTTGCTAAAACTGTATTGGCCCGTGGTTTCGAAAATATCGAATCTAATTCTCTTACGTCATCATTCTGCTCTACTTTTTTTTTTGAGCAGACTGAGCTATTTTTATTAACGAAAGCTCAACCAGTAATCGTTTGTTTTGACTTGCTTTATAGTTTAAATCGCACTGGTTGGCAATTTCAAGTGCCTGAAGCAGAAAATCTTGACCACAAGATGCTGCTTGCACTTTATATTTTTCTTGTATCTCTCCTCCTACTTCAAGAAGTTTATAAGTCGAAGCATCTTTACTTACCAACAAATCACGAAAATGAGTGCTAAGTCCATTTATAAAGTGATGCCCGTCGAATCCATGATTTAGAATATCGTTGAATGTGTTTAGTATTTCAGGTATCTGGTTCGACAAAAAATAATCGGTTAATTTAAAATAATAATCGTAATCGAGAACATTTAGATTAGATATAACATCCTGATAACTAATATCACTACCCGAAAAACTTACTATTTGGTCAAAAATCGACAACGCATCGCGCATGGCTCCGTCGGCTTTATGTGCTATAACATTTACCCCAGCTTCGTCAATATTAACGTTTTCATTTTTAGCTACATGTAGTATGTGATCCGAAATATCGGCTACCGTGATGCGGTTGAAATCAAAAATCTGGCAACGCGATAAAATGGTTGGTAAAATTTTATGTTTTTCGGTGGTTGCCAAAATGAATATGGCATGTTTTGGCGGCTCCTCAAGGGTTTTCAGGAAAGCATTAAAAGCCGACGATGACAACATATGAACCTCATCGATAATGTAAACGCTGTAATGCCCTAATTGTGGCGGAACACGTACCTGATCGATTAAAACCCGTATATCTTCAACCGAATTGTTTGAAGCTGCATCGAGTTCGTGAATGTTGTACGAACGGTTTTCGTTAAAAGCCTTGCACGATTCACATTCGTTGCATGGCTCGTGATCGCTGCTGATGTTCTGGCAATTTATTGTTTTGGCAAATATACGTGCACAGGTTGTTTTGCCTACCCCACGGGGGCCACAAAACAAGTATGCATGCGCCATTTGATTATTTTTAATGGCGTTTTTCAGTGTCGATGTAATCGATTTTTGCCCTACAACGGTCGAAAAGGTTGAAGGCCTGTATTTTCGTGCCGATACAATAAATTCGTTCATTTTACATTTCTTTATTTGGCTTCAAATATAAAAAAATGAAGGGTAAAACAGGAAGAGAAAGCTTTATACTTTTCAACAACTTTTTTAAAGTATTGCGAAAACATTCTGCTTTCAACTACGTTTTATTGTGGCAACTATAGTTCTACTTAAAATCATAAATATGAAACAGGTTTTATTTATTGCGATGTTCGTGATTAGTATATCGGCATATACTCAAAACGAAAAAAAACTATTCGATTTTTCGTTCAACGATATATCGGGTCAGGAATTTGAAGTAAACTCTCTTGAGGGGAAGAAGGTTTTGATTGTAAATACTGCTTCAAAATGTGGATTGACGCCCCAGTTCGAAGATCTTGAAAAGCTTTACCAGCAGTATAAAGACCAAAATTTTATCATAATTGGATTTCCGGCCAACAATTTTATGAATCAGGAACCAGGCACGAATGAGGAAATCGCCGAATTTTGCCAGCTCAACTATGGAGTTACGTTCCCGATGATGGAAAAAATATCGGTAAAAGGTGACGACATGCATCCGCTGTATCAATGGCTTACCAAATCGACCTTAAGCGATGTTCAATGGAATTTTCAGAAATACATGATTAATCCCGACGGGAGCATTGCGGGCTGGTCGAAACCACGCACCAAGCCCTTTGATAAAGATATTACCGACTGGATTGAAGGCGAGTAAAGCACTTTTTATATCTTCGCACATATTTTTATAAAATGAGCGATACTAAAATTGTTTTTCCGGCCGAATGGCATCCACAACAAGCGATTCAGCTAACCTGGCCTCATCATAAATCCGACTGGAATTATTTGCTTAACGAGGTTGAGCGCTGTTATGTTGATATAGCTGTCGAAATTGCGAAAAGGCAACATCTTATAATTGCCTGTTTTGATACAAACCATGTTTCAACATTGCTGCAGCATGCCAAAATTGAAAATATTTCGTTTTTTGAAACAGAAAGCAACGACACCTGGGCGCGCGACCATGGCGGAATAACCGTTTTGGAGAATGGAACGCCTGTTATTTACGATTTCTGCTTTAACGGATGGGGAAAAAAATTTAATGCCGAACTCGACAATACCATTACCCGTAATTTATTCAAACAAGGTGCTTTTGACGCATATCGGTATGTCGATATGAATTATTTTGTGTTGGAAGGTGGCAGCATTGAATCGGATGGATGTGGCATCCTGCTTACCACTGAGCAATGTTTACTTTCGGCTAAGCGAAACGATAAGTTTAGTAAAAATGAAATTGAACTTCAGTTAAGAAAAAGCTTTGGCGTTAAGCAAATTCACTGGCTGAAAAACGGATACCTTGCCGGCGACGATACCGATAGCCATATCGATACCCTGGCTCGTTTTTGCAATCCGGCAAGCATTGCCTACGTAAAATGCGATGATAAAAACGATGAACACTATGAGGCTTTGTCGGCTATGGAAAGAGAGCTACATGAACTTAAGCAACTAAACGGCATGCCTTATCAGCTTTTTCCGCTTCCGATGGCCGAAGCTGTTTACGATTCCGACGATGGGCACCGACTACCGGCTACTTATGCCAACTTCCTAATTATGAATGAAATTATTTTATTTCCAATTTATAATCTTGCCAGCGACCAAAAAGCAATAGAAGCTATTTCGCCTGCATTTCCAGATAAAAAAATTGTTCCGGTTGATTGCTCTGTTTTAATCCGACAACATGGTTCATTACACTGTATTACAATGCAATACCCTGCCCCACCAGTACAAATACTTTAAGCAGATAGCCTAAAACAAATAACTAATTTTTGAAGCAATCGTTTCGAGTAAATCTTCGTCGCGCTGTGTAAAAGGGGCAAAAGCATGTGAATCGATATCAATTTCAGCAACAAATTTACCGTTTTTAAGTATGGGCACTACAATCTCCGATTGAACATCGAGGCTACAAGCAATGTAGTTATCCATTTTCGATACATCCTGCACAATCATGGTTGACGCCTTTTCGGCAACTTGTCCGCAAACGCCCTTTCCTACTTCAATTTCGATATGCTCGGTAGGTTTTCCAACGTATTGTCCAAGAACCAGGATCTGCTGGGTTTTATCAAGCATGTAGAAGCCAACCCAATCGTAGTGAGACACTTCGGCATGAAGAGTTTTGCATATTTGCTGCAAGGTTTCATCAACCGATTTTTGTTGGTTTAGTAAACCATCTATGCTTGAAAGTATTTTCTCTGAATCCATTTCGCCAAGAATTACATTTAACGTATAACAACCTGTTTTTCAGAGGTTATTTTCTCGCAGTACATGCATCGAAGCTCAATCGGTTTTTTCGAAATTACTTTAAACCGGGTTGTTATGGCTTCGTGGTTGGTAATACATTTCGGGTTGAAACACTTTACGATATTAGTTATTTCAGAAGGAATTTCAACCACTCTTTTTTCAACTACATGATAATTTTTGATTGTATTAAGCTTTGCATTAGGAGCAATGAGGGCTATTTTATTAATTTCCTGCCCCTGAAAAAAACGATTGGCAACCTTTATAATGGCTTTTTTCCCCATTCGAAAACTATCGAGGTTCATACCAAAAGTTATCATGTCGCGACAAGTGTCGAGTTCGAGTATATTAATTACATCGAACAGGCGTTCGGCAGGTATATGGTCGATTACGGTACCATCCTTTATTGCGCTAACTTGTAATGCTTTATCCATAGTTTTATTTATTTAAGTCCCATAATATGTGAAATAATTGCTTCGCGGGTGTACATTCCGTTTAGAGCCTGGGTAAAGTAGTAGGCTTTCGGATTCGCATCAACGTCGGTATGTATTTCGTTTACCCGTGGAAGTGGGTGTAAAATCTTCATGGTTGGTTTGGTATTTTCGAGCATATTGTTGCGAAGAATATATACATTTTTAACCTTTTCGTATTCCATGGGGTCGGTAAAACGCTCTTTTTGAACACGGGTCATGTAAATAATGTCGGCTTCTGAAATGATATCGGTAAATTCGGTATGCTCGAAATATCGAATTCCCTGGCTGTCGAGGTATCGTTTATACTCAATTGGCATGGCAAGCTCGGGAGGAGCAATAAAATTGAAAATCGGGTTTTCGAAAACCGATAAGGCCTGTAACAGCGAATGAACCGTGCGCCCATATTTCAAATCGCCAACCAGGAAAATATTGATATTGTCAAGCCGCCCCTGGGTTTTCATAATCGAATACATGTCGAGCAAGGTTTGTGTAGGATGCTGGTTGGCACCGTCGCCGGCATTAATTACCGGCACAGCGGCTACCTGGCTGGCATAGCGGGCGCTCCCTTCGAGTGGATGCCTCATAACAATCAAATCGACATAGTTGCTTACCATTCGAATGGTATCGTGCAGCGTTTCGCCTTTCGATACACTTGATGATGATGAGTCGGAAAAACCAACAATTCGACCTCCAAGGCGTGTAATGGCTGTTTCGAAACTTAAACGGGTGCGGGTTGAAGGTTCGTAAAACAACGAAGCAACTACTTTTCCTTTCAAAAGGTTTTGGTTGGGTTCTTTTTCAAATTCGGCCGCAAGTTCCATTATTCGCAAATAATCGTCCTTACTAAAATCGGTAATCGATATTAAATTTTTCGGGTGCATGCTATTGTGTTTTTGTTGTTTATTGTGCATAAAAAAAGCCAACAATATAAAAGTTGGCCTTGTAAATATCTGAAAATAGATGTTTTACCGCTGAAATTTGCGATGTTTACCTGTAGGTAGTTAATATTCACATTCGTTGAATTCATCAAAATTCAAAATTAATAATAATCATCAAATGAAGTATGATTTTTTTATGCTTTTCAACTTAATTTTCAACCTTCGTATTTCAACGTTAGTTTTAAACCTTCAATTTTTTCGAATTTATCGGCAACCATAGGCGATATGCTTTTACGCACTTCGATTTCGTATGTGCAATCCATTTCGTAAACGGCATTTGCTATGTTCAGGTCAAACTCTTTTATAACGCGCTCTACCTGGCTTTGAATCGTGTAATCGAAACGCAGTTGGTAAATATCGCTTACAATTACGTCGATAAACGTTGCCTGCGAGAGCACTTCGCTGGTGGCTGTTTTATAGGCATTTATCAATCCACTGGTTCCCAACAAAATACCCCCGAAATAACGCACCACCACAACCAGTATATTAGTAAGTTCGAAGCTCAACAGCTGGCCGTAAATCGGACGTCCGGCTGTTCCTGAGGGTTCGCCATCGTCGTTGGCACGATACATATCGCCATGCTTGCCCAGCCTGAATGCGTAGCAATGATGACGCGCTTTGTAGTGTTGATCTTTCAGTACTTTGATGTGCTCTTTTATCTCATCTTCGGTTTTAACCGGATACGCATAGGCTATAAACTTGCTTCCTTTGTCTTTGAACAATCCCTCCGAAGCTGAAGCTATGGTTTTAAAAGTATCGTTTGTTTCCATATTAATACCGGATTAAAAGAATGATGGACAAAACCGAAAGGATTATGCCCGCTATGTTTACACGACTTAGCTTTTCACTGAAGACAAAGTAACCTAAAATAAGCGAAAGACTAACAATGGCCAGGTTGTTCACACCAAAAACCAGTGAGCTATCTAATCGACTGTAATTTAAAGCCTTCATAATAAAAAAAAGAGACCCCCAGTTGGCTATCCCCAATCCAATACCCATTTGTATTGACGAACGGGAAAAAATAGTTTTTTGAGGTTTCTTTACAATAAGTGCAAGCAGTGCCGCAACAAAGGATGTAGCAAAAAGCACCGACGAGAAAATGGGTATTTCGTTGTCGGGAACAAAAAGATGCTGGGCTGTTTTCACTAACGTATCGACACTACCCGACCCCACAAATAAGATGAATGGGATAAAAACGGCGCTTCTTTTTATGGCTTTATCGGGCTTTTGATAAATAGCAAGTATAACGGCCAACAGTGTGAGGGCAATTTTCAGCAATCGAACAAGCGATACCTGTTCATCGAAGAAAAACATCGAAAAGAAAATGGGAAAAACCATCGACATGCGGGTGGCGAGCGTAGTTACAACCATTCCGGCTTTAAGTGTTGAATTTCCAATAAGAAAAAACATAACTACAAACAAAAAACCGATTAGCCCGGCTATGGGCAACCATGTAGCATTTTGAAGAACAGAAATAAAGGTGTTGAAGTTGTGATTAATCAGCCCCAAAAGCATGGCAACAAAGTAATTCACAAGAATAATCCCATGAAGGTCAGCCTTAGCTTGGTTGCGAACCTTAAACAACACGTAAATTCCGGTTGACGAAAGAATACTTAACCAAAGATATATCATACCTGTAATTACAAGAAAAGCAGACCATTACGACCTGCTTTGCGTGATAATTCATTATTTGTTTTATACTTTTAATCTACGTTCAATTTCTTCGGCATCGGTTCTGAATTGGCGGTCGGTATCAATTAGGTTGGCAACTGTTTTGCAAGCGTGAAGTACCGTGGCATGGTCTTTACGTCCAATTTGAGCTCCAATAGCTGCCAACGACGATTTAGTAAAACTTTTTGAAAAAAACATAGCCAGCTGTCGTGCTTGTACAATTTCGCGTTTACGAGTTTTCGATTGCAACGAATCGACGGGCATATCAAAATAGTCGCAAATTGTTTTCTGAATATAGTCGATTGTAATTTCGTGCTTACTACTTTTTACAATTTTGTTAATTAGTTCAACAGCTAAATCGATGGTTATTTCCTTTTTATTTAAAGTTGATTGCGCGAGAAGAGAAATTAATGCCCCTTCGAGCTCCCGAACATTGGTGTCAATTTTTTTAGCTATATATTCGAGTACTTCCTCGGGCATATTTAATCCATCCTTGTAGGTTTTATTTCGCAATATTGCGAGCCTGGTTTGGTAGTTGGGGTTTTGCAAATCGGTAGTTAATCCCCACTTGAAACGCGACAGCAACCGTTGTTCGATGCCTTTAATTTCGATAGGAGCTTTATCCGATGTAAGTATCAACTGTTTACCGAGTTGGTGCAAATGGTTGAAAATATGGAAAAATGTTTCCTGGGTTTTAATTTTTCCGGCAAATTCCTGCACATCGTCAATAATAAGCACATCAATCATTTGATAAAAATGAAGGAAGTCATTGCGTGTATTGTTAATTGCTGCTTCGGAATATTGGGTTATAAACTTATTGGCATTAACATATAATACCACTTTATCGGGCATACGCTCTTTAACTTCAATGCCAATTGCTTGGGCAAGATGTGTTTTACCCAAACCGCTATCGCCATAAATCATTAACGGGTTGAATGCTGTTCCTCCGGGATTTTGTGCAACAGCAAAACCAGCGGCACGAGCCAATCGGTTGCATTCGCCTTCCACAAAATTCTCGAAAGTATTGTCGCGTTTTAGTTGTGGATCGACATGCAATTTTTGAATACCAGGAATTACAAAAGGATTTTTTATCGATTTGGCGTCTCCTTTAATAGGAGCCGACATAGGACGGTTATTCAGCTTTGAATAATTATTTGTAGGATAATTTACCGTTAAAGCTTTAGAAGTTGTATCTGCCTGATCACTCATTACTACATTGTACTCAAGCTTTGCGGTTGAACCAATTACTTTACGAAGCGTTCTTCGCAATAAATCTATATATTGCTCTTCTAAGTACTCGTAAAAAAACGGACTCGGAACCTGGATGGTTAATACATCACCTTCGATCCTGAGGGGTTTGATCGGCTCAAACCAAGTACGGAAACTGGTTGGTTGCACATTATCTCTAATTACAGTAAGGCAATCATTCCATATTTGGTTATGATTTTTATTCATTTTGGGTTGAAGATATTAAATAATTGTTTGTTATTAATAATTAGGGTTGCTGCGTTAGCGAAAACAAAAGTGTGAAAAAAAAAGCTGAAAAAAAAATCTAATAACACTTGTTTTTTTGAATTCAATTTTAATTAGTTGTTTTTCAAGTCTAATAATTACGCTCCTGTTTTTCGTCGTATAAAAATCAGATTATCAAATATATACACAAAATGAAATTTATCTAATCGATTGATAGATAACCTTTTTAATTATTTTAATAAATTTCATTTTTTTGATGTCGAAAACAAAATACACTTATGTTAAATAGTGTACTTCTATGTATTTAATTAAACACTTTATTGAAATGTACACACATTTAAAATCGCACAAAGTATTTCAATAAAAAACAACACAATTCAGAACTAAACACTTGTTTCTATTAGCTAAATTCCAGCTTTACTCAAGATTAAAATGCACTTCGAGTGATTTAGTTTTAACATTTTATTTACATTATTTTTTTATATGAATGCGTCGAATATTTTTGTTTGCAAGATATCGACCTTCAAAAGTTATACGTATATAGAACATCTATTCCTTTGTGTTGTAAAAGATGTATTTACAAGCTACATGTCAAATCGTTTTTTGGGAGAACACTATTTTAGTTGTTCGTTAATGTTTTAAGTAATCGACGATGAAATGTTTGTACAACAACGCTTAATTTTTACAAATTACAGATTTTTAATTTTTTATGGGATAATTTGTATCTGTTACAATTAATATTTTACCACCTTTTCTTTTGCTGCATTTTTAAATTTCACCAAAAAGGCATCACCGGTAATGTTTTTCACAGTCGAATGTTGTTCAAGCGCCTTGTTGTACTCTTTATGTAAGCCCACATAATATTTATACCATCCATCCTCTAAATAAACAAATAGTGTATCGAAATTTCCAAAAGCCTTATCCCCTATTTCCAATTCCTTTTGACTGGCCAAAATCTGAACAGCGTACCATTCGCCTTGCGTGGTGTAATCTTCAATTTTGTGAATACCAGCGTTTGGACGTATAATTTCAACTTCATCTAACTCCGTTTTCGCTTCATTGGGCATCTTAACTTCGGGTTCGATTGATGCTTGGTTTGCAAGGGCCGAGCGCGAATCGACTCGCTTTTTATAGCTTGCAAATGCATTGGCTATTGATTGAGCCATTTTGTCTTTTCCTTCGTTACTAAGCAGGTATATTTTGTCGTTGCCATTGCTCAAAAATCCCAACTCGACTAATACCGAAGGCATAGATGTTTGTCGAAGCACTAAAAAACCGGCTTGTTTTACTCCTCTGTCTTTTAATTTTGCATCATAAATAAAGCTTTGCTGTATTTGATTCGCAAAAAATGAACTCTGCTCTAAAAACTCATTCTGAATTAATTCGAACATGATGTACGATTCGGCCGAGTTTGGATCAAATCCTTCATACCGGGTTACATGGTCGTCTTCGAGCAATATTACTGAATTTTCTATTTGAGCCACTTTCAGGTTATCCTCGGTTCGATGTCGCCCCAACACAAAGGTTTCGGCTCCTCGTATCGATGAGGTTCGAAATGAATTAACATGCAGCGAAATAAATAAATCGGCATCGTTTTTATTGGCTATTTCGGCTCTTTTGTCAAGCGGAACAAATACATCTTTGTCGCGGGTGTAGATTACTTCCACACCCGGAAATGCTTTTTTGATTTTCTCTCCGGTTCTCAGTGCAACATCCAGCACAATATCCTTTTCTTTAATATTTCCGGCAATGGCTCCCGGATCTTTGCCTCCGTGACCGGGATCGATAACCACTGTTTTTAATATAAAATTATTGTCGCGGGCATGAATTTTGCTTAACGACGCCGAAAAAATGATGATAATAAACAATAAAAATGTGAATCTTAACATTTTTTGAGATTTTACCAATACTATTTTGATGTATATATAGTTAAAAAAACGGAAATAAAAGTAAAATATTTTTTTCAGACCTAAGCAATGTTTAATTTCTTAAAAACCCATATTTCTTTTAACTCATACAGATAATTAAATTATTTTTGAGCCCAAATTTCGGATACTTTTGAGACACATAAAATACATATCAACCTTATTTATCTGGCTTGCAAGCGTATTAGCCCTTGAAGCACAAAACCAAAGCAACCCGATTCTCAACGAAACAAACCCCGATTCCAGCTTTGTTTATGATGGAGGGTACGTAAATCAAACGTCTGATACATTGTTTACTAATGAACCAGCCGACTCGGTTTTTGCCGACTCAAGCCTTCAAACGGCTCAAAAAACCAAACAGATAATTGACGCACCAATCAATTACAATTCAGCCGATTCGATGTCGGTGTCGATGGAAAATGGCGAACAAATTGTTCACTATTACGGCAATGCCAAAATTGAATATGGTACCATCAAACTCGATGCCGGTTATATTTCGGTTAATTTTGCGACCAAAGAAATTTATGCTACCGGAATTAAAGACTCGCTGGGAAATTTAACTCAAAAACCACATTTTTCGGAAGGAAGCGAAGAATTCGATTGTGATGCACTTCGGTACAATTTTGTAACCAGTAAGGGTTTCGTTGAGAATGTCGTTACAGAACAACAAGACGGCATTGTTCGCAGCGAAAAGGCCAAAATGATGAACAAAGATACCTATTGCATGGTTGACGGAAAATACTCAACCTGCGATCATGACCCTCCTCACTTTTATCTTAAAATGACAAAAGGAAAAGTAATCCGCAATAAGGCCATCATTACCGGAAGAGCCTACATGGTACTCGAAGATTTCCCAATTTACTTACCCTTTCTTCCGTATGGATACATACCAACTTACGATAAAACCTATTCGTCGGGTGTAATAATTCCCACGTATGGCGAAGAACAGAACTATGGGTTTTATTTACGAGACGGTGGTTTTTATTGGGCTGCCAACGACTATTTCGATTTCAGAATAACCGGCGATGTGTATTCAAAAGGTAAATGGGGCATTAATATGAGTACCAATTATCGAAAACGCTATAAGTTTTCAGGAAACTTTGGGTTCAACTATACCATGTCGGCAACTGGCGAACGAGGTATTAACCAAACCAAAAGCCCTAACTTTAGTCTTCGATGGAGCCACACTCAGGATCAAAAAGCAAATCCAACACAAACCTTTTCAGCAACGGTCGATTTCTCGTCGAGCGGCTACAACAAAGAAAACGAATACGACTCGCAAAAATATCTCGAAAACAGTAAGTCATCGACTGTAAATTATCGAAAAACCTTCCCAAACTCTCCCTTCAGTTTATCGGCATCGGTTAGTGCCCGGCAAAACACACGCGATTCCACGGTAAACCTTTCGCTTCCTTCGTTAAACATCAACATGCGAAGCATTAATCTACTCGAACGCAAAAAACATGCAGGTAAAAAACGCTTTTACGAAGACCTTAAAATATCGTATAGCGCCCAGGTCGAGAGCCGTATTAACACTAAAGAATCGCTTTTATTGTCAACGCCCTACTCCGATTGGAAAAAAGGAGTTAAACATAACATTCCAATTACATTGCCTTCTTTTAGCCTGTTCAATCATATTAACATTGTTCCATCGATACGATACAACGAAAGATGGTACTTTAAAACAATTGATAAATACTGGGTGGACGGATATTCGGTAATTGACCCTCAAACCGGCATGAATAAATGGATTGATGGCTATGTTGAAGAGGTTGAAAAAGATGGATTTAAGCGAAACTACGATTATAGTTACAGTATAAGTTCAAGCACAACATTGTACGGAATGTTTACCATGAAGAATCCGAACTGGAAAATAAAAGCCATTCGCCATAAAATTAACCCCAGTATAGGTTTTAGCTATAGCCCCGATTTCCGTGACGAACGTTTTGGTTTTTGGGACTGGGTGCAGGTTGATTCACTTGGTAATGAAGAACAATACAACCATTTCGAAAATGCTATGTATGGCTCAGCAACTGGTAGGCGTAGCGGTTCGGTTAATTTTAGTCTGAACAACAATATTGAAATGAAAGTTGCCGATACAAAGGATACAACTTCAGAAAAAAGTGTGAAAAAAATTGCCATTTTTGATAACCTTAGTGCCAGCGGTTCGTATAATCTGGCAGCCGAATCGTTTAATCTCTCAACCATTTCACTTAATGCCCGTACCAAGATTGCCGGAAACTCGATTAATATAAGTGGAACATTGGATCCGTATGCACTCGATGAAAAAGGAGCACGGATTGATGAATTTCAATGGAATACCAAACAAGGGCTGGCACGTCTCGGGCGAATAACAAGAGTAAGTACCGGTTTTAACTTAAGCTACAGTTCAGATCAGTTAAAAAAGAAAAAGGATAAAATGAACAAGGCCGAAGGTATGAACGATATGCCTGTCGATTCCATTCTTGGCAGTCAAAACACTGGCAACTCGATAAATACGAATACAAAATCGGGCAACTCCAATACTGAAAATCACAAATATGTTCCCTTCGAAAAAAGCTGGCGGGTAAGTGCCAGCTATACATTTAGTTACACCAACACCAACGGCAAGCCGAATATTAATCAAACTGTACGTTTTAACGGCAACCTTGATTTAACTCCCAAATGGAAAACTACTTTTTCGTCGGGGTTCGATTTTAAAAACATGAAAATTACCAATACCCAGATGGGAATAGTTCGCGACCTGCACTGCTGGACGATGTCGTTCGACTTTTCGCCCTTCGGAAATCGCTCGTATTATGCATTTACGATTCGCGCCAATGCATCTATGCTACAAGATTTAAAGATTAACAAAACAAGCTACGATTTTAATTAAAACACCCGAAAAATGATGAAACAAATTATTCACACAAAAAATGCACCGGCGGCTGTTGGCCCATACAGCCAGGCTGTCGAAATCAATGGAATGCTTTTCATTTCAGGCCAGGTACCGGTAAACCCGATAAGTGGCAAAATGGTCGATGCCGATATCAGCAAACAAAGCACACAGGTGCTTGAAAATATTGGGGCCATACTCGAACAGGCCGGTTATACGTATGCTCAGGTGGTTAAAACAACCTGCCTGCTAACCGATATGGCCAATTTTAAAGCCATGAACGACGTTTATGCTTCGTTTTTTAAAATCGAACAACCAGCCAGGGCTGCTTTTGCTGTAAAAGAACTGCCCTTGGGTGCCTTGATCGAAATTGAAGCTATAGCTGTAAAATAAATACATAAATGATTCCATATATTCAAGTTGAAGGTTTAACGCGTTATTGGGGCGAATTGGTTTTGTTTGAAGATTTAAACTTTACCATTGCACAAGGACAAAAAGTAGCTTTGATAGCCCGAAACGGTGCCGGCAAAACCACATTGCTGAATACCATGATGGGGACTGATTTGCCTGATGCGGGTACAGTAACATTCACCAACGATATTACCGTTGGTTACCTAAGTCAAAACCCCGTTCAAAACGAAAACCTTACTGTAATGGAAGAAATATACCACTCGACAAGCGAAGTGGTACAAGCAGTTAGAGAATATGAAACGGCCATACAGGCTCCGGAAAAACATGATCTGCAAACGGCAAGTGAGAAAATGGATCGCTTAAATGCCTGGGATTTCGATGTAAAAATTAAACAAATATTATCTCAGCTGAAAATTACGAAGTTCGATCAAAAAATTGGTGAACTCTCGGGGGGTCAGCGCAAACGCGTTGCTCTGGCTAATGTACTGATTAATAATCCCGACCTGCTCATTCTCGACGAGCCAACCAACCATCTTGATCTCGATATGATTGAATGGCTCGAAGATTATCTGTTGAAAATGAACCAAACACTGTTTATGGTTACACACGACCGCTATTTTCTCGATCGGGTTTGCAACGAAATTCTGGAACTTGACCAAAAAACGATATTCAGATACAAAGGCAACTACTCGTACTTTATTGAAAAGCGAGCCGAGCGTCGTAACCAGTTGCAAGCCGAAGTTGAAAAAGCACGCAACCTGATGCGAACCGAGCAGGAATGGATGCGTCGAATGCCTAAAGCACGCGGTACAAAAGCCAAATATCGAATCGAATCGTTTTACGAATTAAAAGAAAAAGCTGCTCAGAATCTTAGCGAAGAAACGCTGAATTTGAATATCCAGGCATCTCGATTGGGTAAAAAGATTATCGATATTCACCATCTGAACAAAAGTTTTGGGCCGTTAAACCTTCTGAACAATTTCAGCTACAAATTTTCACGATTCGAAAAAATAGGCATTATAGGCGAAAACGGCACTGGAAAATCGACCTTTTTGAACCTGATAACCGGCAGCATGGCTCCCGATTCGGGCAGTGTTGAAATTGGCGAAACCGTAAAATTTGGTTACTATCGTCAGGAAGGGATTGAGTTTAACCCCGAAGATAAGGTTATTGAAGTTATCCAGAATATTGCCGAATATATCGATTTGGGAGGTGATAAACAATGGAATGCCTCGCAACTGCTTAGTCATTTTCTGTTTTCGCACGACGTGCAATATGCAAGGGTTGAAAGCCTTAGTGGTGGCGAAAAACGTCGTTTATATCTTTGTTCGATACTTATGCAAAATCCAAACTTTCTGATTTTGGACGAACCAACTAACGATTTGGACATTATGACTCTAAACGTGTTGGAAGAATACCTGCAAAACTTTAATGGCTGCGTGGTGGTCGTAAGCCACGACCGATATTTTATGGATAAAATTGTGGATCATGTATTTGCTTTCGAAGAACAGGGAATAATAAAAGATTTTCCGGGCAATTATTCAATTTATAGGAACTACAAGGATGAGAAAGATTTAGCTGAACGAAAAGCCCAAAGCGAAACCAAAAAAGATTTGGTGGTGGAAAAAACGCCAAAAAAATTCACCAACAAGCTAACATTTAACGAAAAGAGAGAATTTGAACAGTTGCATTCCGAAATAGCAGAATTGGAAATTCAAAAAAAGGAATTGGAAGAAAAAATGAGTTCCGGCAACTACAGTCACGAAGAAATCCACGAACAATCGGAATTGTACGAGAAAGTTAAAGCTGAACTCGACGAAAAAGAATTACGCTGGCTCGAACTAAGCGAAAAAGATTAATGCACAGGCTTTTTAGCACCAATTAATACCGGTTGAAGCTGACGATTGGTTACTTCGCGGGCAAAAACTGTTTCGACCAGTTTTCGGGCTGCTTTTCCTAGCTTTTTTACCATGTCGGGGTTTTCAATAAGTTTTTGCATGGCATCAGCAAAATGATCGA
>JAFGGY010000054.1 GCA_016930365.1 Prolixibacteraceae bacterium
GATTCAAAGATGTGTATGTTTGAGATACTTACATCGTTGAAAAAAGATTGTCTAAACGCTTTGAAATAATTTCCTGCTGCAAAACTTCTGGGTGTTATAAAAATTAATTCTCCATCCTGTTTCAATATTTTCGCAGCCACCCCCATAAACAATGAATAGATATTTGGTTGCCCATATACCAATTCCTTTGCTGCAATTGCTCTTTTGTCGGTTTTAGAGATTTTAAAATATGGCGGATTAGAAATTATATAATCGTACTGGTTCACTTTTTCAAGTCCAAACAAAGTTGATACATTAAATACTATTGAATTTTCAATTATAAAATCAGTTCGATTGATTTGATATTTTAATTGAATATTCCTCTCCACCAGCCATGAAGCCAGAAAATCGATTACTTTTTGAGTAAGCGTTAAAACATTTTCATCTGTCTCAAATAGCGTTAATTCTATTTCCGTTATGTTTGATTTTTGAATCAGTTTTTCGATTAATGAGCAAGTCAAAATTCCTGTACCACATCCAGGGTCAAGTATTGAAATTTTATTTGATTTGGGACTTGCTAAATCTCCCATAAAGTCAGCTATCTGTTTGGGAGTAAAGAATTGTCCATTATCTTTTTTATGTTTGTCGGATGTAGAGCATGCGTATTCAAGTCCGATAAACTCAGCAAATTCAGAAGGTGTTTTATATTTTTCTTTTAGCTCCATTATTTTACAAAAGTAATCAAACTTGGGTGCGTTGGCAAGAATTTAATTCTTTGCAAACAGCAGCCATATTTCAGATTTCACCTCAAAAACGAAAAATCCAATGTGTATCTTTACAATTCAACAAACTTAAACGATCTTGAACGAATGTTGTTGAATTTTACAAAATATTCTCTGTTTGAAAATATTGCTGTCCGATTAAGAATTTAGATTGCTTCCCAAAGCTATCAATGACAGGGTTTTCTTGGAATTTAAGTGAAACGAAATGGAGCTTCCATAGAAAATCTCTCCAAATAATCTTTTCTTAACTGGACAATAATAATTTGAGTATATAATCAATATTTATATTAGTCATTGTGAATTTATACAATACCAATAATAAACTACTTGGATGTAAATAATAATTTTACTATCCCTATATTTAATGTGCTGTAAACACATCTATTTTCTTATGTTTAAAACACATCAATATATTGTTAAACATGTCTATCAAAAAATCAAAGCCTGACAGATTTTGGGCAGCCTGTTTTTTTAGTACTTTTGCCCTTTGTTTTTTATTCACTTCAAAGGAATTGCGATGAATGCTTCAGGTCAACCAGGTTTTGACAACGAAAAATATCTTAGTGAGCAAACGGCTGCCATACTCGAACGGGTTAGCCGGTTTAACGACAAACTGTATCTCGAGTTTGGCGGAAAAATCATGTTCGATTACCATGCGGCACGCGTACTGCCCGGGTTCGACCCTAACGTGAAGATGCGTCTTCTGCAAAAACTTAAAAATAAGGTCGATGTTGTTCTCTGCATCCATGCCGGCGATATTGAGCGCAAAAAAATGAGAGCCGATTTTGGCATCTCCTACGATGTTGACGCACTCAAAACCATCGACGATTTTAGAGAGTGGGGCATCGATGTAACAGCCGTGGTTATTACCCGCTATCAAAAACAGCCACCAGCTACTGCTTTTAAAAACAAACTCGAAATGAGAGGAGTTAAGGTATATTTACACAAACCCACCAAAGGCTATCCGACCGATATCGACCTAATTGTGAGCGATCAGGGATACGGCGCAAATCCGTATATCGAAACCACCAAACCCATTGTTGTGCTAACCGGCCCCGGCCCCGGCAGTGGAAAACTTGCCACCTGCCTCAGTAATCTTTACCACGAATACAAACAAGGTAATCAAGCCGGTTATGCAAAGTTCGAAACCTTTCCCATTTGGGATTTACCGGTTAACCACAAAGTTAATGTTGCCTACGAAGCTGCTACGGTTGATCTCGATGACAAGGTATTAATCGATACCCATCACCTCGAAGCATACGGCGAAAAAGTAACCAATTACAACCGCGACATTGAAGCGTTCAACCTGCTTAAACGCATAATCGAAAAAATTACCGGTGAAGCCTCGTTTTATAAATCGCCCACCGACATGGGGGTGAACCGTGCCAGCAGCGGTATTTTCAACAATAAAGTTATTGAAGATGCCTCGCACCAAGAAATTATTCGGCGCTACCTCCGATGCGAAGTCGAATATGCCATGGGGCTTACCGAGAAAGAATCGCTGATGCGTATTAAAGATATCATGAAACGCATTGAGGCAAAGGTTGATGACCGCAGCGTTGTAATGCCTGCCCGTAATGCAGCCAACCAAGCCGAAAAATTGGGGAAAGGCAATGCCGGCTTATATTGTGGAGCTTCTATTCAACTGAAAGATGGCACCATTATTACCGGTAAAAATTCGCCCCTGTTGCATGCATCATCAAGTTTAGTACTGAATGCCACAAAACATCTGGCCGGATTACCCGACAGCATGTACCTGCTGCCACAAAACATTATCGACTCGGTTACGCACCTCAAAAAAGATATTCTCGACGGGCAAATGGTAAGCCTCGATGTTGACGAAACACTCATTGTGTTAGCCATAAGTGCTTTGACTAACCCAGCCGCGCAAATGGCTCTCGAAAACTTAAAAGAATTGCACGATTGCGAAGTACACATCACACACATACCTACCCCGGGCGACGAGGCCGGATGGCGTAAATTAAAAGTTAACCTGACCTGCGACCCCGAGTTTTCGAGCAAACGATTGTTTATACGAGACTAATACACAACAAAAAAAGCTTACCTGGTACCAGGTAAGCTTTTTTTGTTGTCCCACTAGGGCTCGAACCTAGACTCTTCTGGACCAAAACCAGACGTGTTGCCAATTACACCATGGGACACCGTTTATGTGCCTTTCAAAGACGGGTGCAAATTTATAAAATTTTTCAAACCACCAATATATTTTTAAAAATTTATTTGGCTATCATTGTTGTCCGGTAAAAAATTAAAACCGGGCCAGATTTTGAAAATCTAACCCGGTATGCCTACTTTTGAGTTACGACACAAAAA
>JAFGGY010000055.1 GCA_016930365.1 Prolixibacteraceae bacterium
AGGGGCGGTCCAGATATAGGTAATTGCATCGCCATCAGGGTCGTACGAGCTACTGCCATCGAGGGTTACAACGGTTTGCCCTACCACCGATTGGTCGTCACCGGCAATGGCTACAGGTGCATGGTTGGGTTCCTCTTCTACAATAAGTGTAAAAGTGGCGATTGCCGAACCGCTGATATTATCGGTTGCCACTATTGAAACATCATGTGTGCCGGTTTCTCCTGCAACTCCGGTAAAATGAAGAGTACCTTCATCAAAACCGGCCCATCCCGGTAATCCTGAATCACTGTAGCTCAATGGATCACCATCGGGGTCTTCAAATGTATTGAGTGGCATAAAAAAGCTCCAGCTTTCACCCGTTGTTATTGTTTGGTCAGCTATAGGATTGGCCAGGAAAGGAGGAGAATTCGTTTCGTTCACACTAATTGAAATGGACAATATTGAAAGATCGAGCTCAGGATATCCAGGGTTCGAAACTTCACATGAATATGTTCCGGCATCGTCAAGGGCAGCACTGGATATCTGTAGTGTTTTAGAATCCGAAACTTCCTCAGCACCTTTATACCAATGATAAATATTACCGGTATGCCTTAAAGGTGTATAATCTTCAATATCGATGGTGAGATCTTCGCCCTGATTTACCGAAAATTCTCTCTGTGAAGGTTCGATATTATGTTGCCCAAGGTATTTAAAATCGGCAGAAGAAGAAATGTTACCGGTCTCAAAATCGGCATATACAAATCTATTTTGGTTTATATGCAGCATTCCTTCAACCATAGACAAATCGGGCAATTCACCACTTAGATTATTCAAGTTGATGACAAGGTCATTCAGATTAGAAAGATTACTAAAAGATGATGGTATACTGCCCTCTAATTGATTATTAAACAAAGTAAGGTAAGTCAATGAACTTAAGTTTCCTAATTCTTCGGGAATATTACCTGTTAAACCCGAGCTTCCAATAGTCATTAAAGTTAATTTTGAAAATTGCCCGTAAGAAGATGGTATAGGCCCTGCAAGATCATTACCCCAAATAGTAAGCACTTCAAGTTCGCTAAGATTACTTAAAGAAGCCGGCAACTGACCGCTCAAGTTATTCATATGAAGATTTATATGTTTAACCCTTCCCGAACTGTTAACATCAATTCCAAACCAATCGTTCAAAGGCACTTCATCGTTTAACCAATTGGTATTGTCTGTCCAGTTATCGCCATCGGTGGCCATGTATAAATCTTCAAGTGCCTGCCTGTCAATATCGTTAACAATATCAATTGAGATAACCGTAGTTGAAAGGGTTAAATCGGGAAATGCCGGGTTGGTTATTTCGCAATGATATTGGCCCGCATCATGCATTTGAGCATTGCTAATATCTAATGCATGGCCGTCATCTACCGGAGTTGTTCCATCTTTGTACCATTGGAATGTATTTGAAGCATCAAGGCCACAATCTATTGATATATTATCATTAATATTATAAACATATTCATCGGGGGTTATAACAACATCGGCCTGAGGAGAATAAACAAAATTGGTAGCAGTTGAATTTATCTGCTGCATATTATCAAACGTAAATTGGTTATTCTCAATTTTTATGTTGGTACTTACACTCGATAGATTTGGCAAATCACCTGAAAGGTTATTGCCGCTGAGTGTTAAAGTTACAAGGTCGCTAAGGTTTGAAAATGATGCCGGAACAGTTCCGGAAAAAGCATTATTATACAAACCAAGCACCCTAAGGTTTGAAAAATTACCGATGACTTGAGGAATTTGACCATTCAAATCACATTCGTACAATCCTAAAAATTCGATATTCCCCAAATTACCAATAGCAACAGGAATTGAACCTGTTAGGCTGTTGTATGAAAGCTGAAGATAAGTCAATTCATCGGCATTAAAGAATTCATCGGGCAATGTGCCATTCAGGTTATTACCATGTAAATCCAGCTCAGTAACCCTTCCTGTTGCAGGGTCGGTTGTAACACCATACCAAGTGTCCAGCGGTGCATTATTGTCTAACCAATTGGTATTATTAGTCCAGTTGTCGCCATCGGTCGCCATGTACAATGCAGCCAGGGCTTCACGGTCAACACTAACAACGTTAACAGTAATTGTTTCGGTAAAAATTGTCAACGCCGAAAATTCGGGATTTGACACTTTACAATAATATTGGTACGTTCCATATGTTTGTGGCAAAGTAAGTTCTTTGCCACTACCAACATTAACCCAGAACATACCTGTTTTTTTCCACCACGAATACACATTACCCGGATCGCGTGGGTACATCCCCGAGTATGTAACAAGAGATAATCCCCCCGGCAAACTTTGAATTTTTTTATTTCCGGCATAGTAATTTTCAATGTTAATGGTCATACCGTTGTTTTCCTCGACCTCTATCGTTGTTGTTTTCAATGGTATATTATTTTGAGGACTATACGTAATTTTTTTCGCATGATCCGGTACAACAATATCATCAACATGGAGTAGTTTTAGGTCGGCAAAAGTCAGGTAGTTTTCGCTCAAATCAATTGTATCTATTGCCGCATTGTAGGTATCATCATATAACAAAGACAAATTAGCAACAGAGAATATTGAACCTTTCAAAATAAGGTTATTCGATTTTAGGTCAACGGTAATCCAATGTGATTTTATTGGCCATAATAGGTCTCTTACGCGTATTCCACTCCATTCACCAATAGGAGAAGTAGTTTTCCATTTTATATTATTGACCCATGAATCACCACTAAAACCATCATATAAATTTTCTAAAATTGTTCGGCGATCTTCGTCAAGTGTTTCGATGCTTTTTAGAGGTTGTGCAAAAACGCCTGTACTCAATATCAAAAACACCGTAATTAAAGCGAGTAGATTTTTTCTCATAACAAGTTGAATTAAATTAATAAAAGGGTAAAATGAATATATACGGCAAATTGCAACAATATTTCTATTGGCATAGAATGAATTTCCGAATAGCAGGTATCAATTTCCGAATGACAATTTTAAAGGATACAACATGATAATCAACGATAAAATGGGTATATTTGAATATTATTGAACGGAAATAAAATGAACCTTCTTAAACACAAACATTACCTCTTGTTTTTTATACCGGCTTTTTCTATTTGCCTGGTATGTTGCTCAATAAATAAAACCGAAAAACCAATAATAAGCAATAAATATGATAGCTATATCAATGAGGTTAAGCTATTGAGCAATGATTCGGTTGCATTATGGAAAGAACTTGAAAAACTTAACGACAAGGAAGATATTGGCAAGAAAGCTGTAGTACTATTTACAATTGGCAGTTATTACAGCAACAACAGCAATTTCGATAATGCTATACAATACTTAAAAAAGGGCATAACAACAGCAGAAAAAGCCAATAACCTCCACCTTATTTGCGAAGGATTAAACCAACTGGCTACATGTTACCGCAGAATATCAGACATTGAAAATGCGTCGTTAAATTACTCGCGAATTTTAGATATTGTTGGAGATGAAAGCAATAAAGATATAATTACACGCGAATATTACCTTGGCACACTAAATGGTATTGGCATGCTGGCATACGAACAAAAACTCTACAACAAGGCCTTAGATTATTACAAACATTCAATTCAGGTATGCGACACCTCAAATTATTACAATTATGCTGTTGCCGGGCACTGCATAAACAAGGTTTACCGCGAGACTGGAAAAACAGACAGCGCACAATTCTATGCCCGTTTTTCGATTCGTAACAACCAAAAACTTGGAAGCGACCTTGGACTGGCAATAGCCTATACCGACCTGACTGATATTTTTCGCATAAAGGGAGAATACAACAAAGCCATTTCAACATCAGACACCGCTATTTATTATGCACAAAAAGCTCAAAACCCATATTACGAAGGTAGAAGTTATATAGTTGCAGGATACAACCTTGCAGAAATAAACCGTATTGAATCAGCTAAAAACTATATCCTAAAAGGGTATCAGTTAGCCAATAAACTAAACGACTTAGAACGGATGAACCAGGCCGAAAAATTAATGGTCGGCATTTATGAGAAACAGGGCAAATCAGATTCTTCTTATATATGGTTAAAAAGAGCCTTGAGCTCACAAGAGCTATTATCGATTAGGGAAACCGATAAGATTGTTGATTTACAAGTACAATACAAAACACAATCGAACAACCTTGAAATTGAAAGGTTAAAGGTTAACAACTTAAAAACAGTGCAAACCAGAAATCACCTGATTGCTTTATTTGCTATCGCGCTAATGCTCTTATTAATTCTCATCTTTATTTACCGAAATAAGCAGCTTAATGAAAAATTAAAGCATAACAAACTAAAACAAAAACTATTATTATCGCAGATGAATCCCCATTTCATGTACAATGCACTTTATTCGATTCAAAATTACATTTTAAAAAACGACCCCATAAAGACCTATGATTACATCTCCGATTTTGCTATTGTTAGCCGCTCTCAGCTGGAAAGTTCAAGAAAAGAGTTTGTTCCACTTGATTTTGAACTGGAAATGTTAAATTCATACCTTAGGCTTCAACAACTGCGTTTTAACAATCGTTTCGAATTCAACATCATTAACAAACTGGATGACAATAAAAATGAATATTTGATACCATCAATGATATTACAGCCATTTGTTGAAAATGCAATTGAACATGGTGTACGTTTACTAAACGAAAGAAAAGGTATTATTTCCATTCATTACTCCAAAAACGATGAAAATATTTTAATCAAAATATCAGATAACGGGGTGGGGTTAAAAAATTCAATAGTGAATACACATACCGGGTTTGATTCGGTTTCTACCGAAATTATCAGGGAAAGGATTCAAGTATTAAAAAAATCATACCACATCAATATTGGATTAAATATTTCGAACAACGAAAAAGGCAACGGGGTTTTAGTTACATTGACTATACCTATGCATCTTAAAAAAATTGTCGCAAAAAAATGAAGGTATTTATTGTTGAAGATGAAATAAATGGCAGAGAGAACCTAACATCAATACTCAACAACTTTTTTGATGATGTTGAAATAGTTGGTTTTGCCGAAACGGTTAAAGATGCCATAAAAAGAATAAAAGCAACCGGGATCGATCTTATTTTGCTCGATATTAATTTACCCGATGGTAATGCATTCGATATCTTAAATGCCATTGATTATACACGTTACAAATTAATTTTTATTACCTCGTATTCGGAATATGCCATTAAGGCCTTTAAATACAATATGGTTGACTATATCATAAAACCATTTAAAATTTCAGAATTAGTAAAGGCTATTCACAAGGTAAGCAAAAGCACGTTAAAAGAACATGTAAGCCGACTAAATAACCTACTCCGTGAAATAAACAGTTCCCCAAAAAAGATAAAACTGCATACTGCGCAGAAAATATATCTGATAGATATTCATCAAGTTATTTGTTGTGAAGCCGACCGGGCATATACTACTTTCTTTATTAATGGACAGTCGCCAGTGGTTGTTTCAACCAGTATGAACCATTTCGAAAAAGATTTAATAAATGCGGGATTATTGAGAGTACATCGTTCTTATATAATTAACCCAAAATTTATAAAAGAATACAAAAAACAGGGAAATGGCAGTGTTATAATGAGCAATAAAAAAGAGATAAACATTGCCCGTTCAAAAAAAAAGAATCTATACAAATTATTTGATAAATCGACCTGAAATTATAAAAAAAAAGAGTTTGAAAAGCCATTGTTTTCAAACTCTTTTTCCTATATATGTTATTAATTATTGCTATAAACGTTGTGTTTACATTGTAAATATCGCGTATTACTCGCGCAGCCATTCAAGAGCATCCTCTACACTTTTAAAATGCTTGTTTACAACCAATTCGTCTCCTTTTTCTTTACCAATATTCTTTTCGAAATTATCAACCGACATCTGCGAAAAAATGTAAGTGGGAACTACTATGGCGTGTTTCATTTGTCCATGTTTCTTAGCGTGTTCAAGGCAAACTTTTGCTCCATGTTCGTTACCTTTCGGATTCAAACCTTTATGTTCACGTACATCCAGAATAAGGTTTTTTGCTCCTTTCTCAACCATAAATTTAATGGTTTTATCGAGCAATTCGGCAAATAATTCAAACTCGGTAAACCCATTCCATGTTTCCAAAATAGCCGATTCCATTGGATAATAGGTCAATGTTAGTCGGGGATGTTCAAAAATAACTTCTTTTTCCATAGCCACAGCTGTTTTTAATTGTATATAAAATTCAAAGCATATTATATGGGCAAATATGAAAATAATAATTGGATTTGCCATAGCGAATTAGTTATTTCTCACATCTATACATTTGTATCGACAATAAGTCATTTTCTTTAACTGCCACACAAAAAAAAAGCCCTCGGTTTAACCGAAGGCTTTTATAATATCTTTACTAAAGCAACTATGCTTTCTTTCTTTTACGGCGATAAAACAAGCCTGTACCAATTGCAAAGAACCCAAATAACGAAGCGATAATTGAAATCGGAACAATTTCGCCACTAGCTCCTGCAAGAATAGCTGTATTGGGAGCCTCAGCTACAGCAGCAGCACCAAAAGTTACTTTCTGATTATCATCATCAATATCTACTTGGAGCCAGGTATAATGACCATTATTTTCCGAATCGTTGATTTTAAGCCCAATAAAGCCTTCATATACCTCATCAAGATAGGTATCCGTTGGAGCAACTGGTGTGCCGGGAGACGATGGTGGAGTTGTTCCGGCAACTATAACGCACGAAGAATACCATGAAGCCCCTGCTGGTGGAGTACCTTCTATTGATGTTCCTGCTTCCAATAAAGAAGAATATGGCTCAGAACTACCGCCGGTTTCCGCAATAACCATATTTGAGTTATATGCACATAACATAACAGAATATTCATCACCTAATAATGAAAAATAACGTACTAAAATATCAGCTTCACCATCACCATTTAAATCGAAAGTACCTTCTTGTCCATCATCGGGAAAGGTGTGAGGTATATCTAACTCCGGCAAAACGGCAATCGCATTAAAGGCAAAAAACATTATTACTGCAAATAATGTAATGGAATAAATTTTCTTGTTCATAGTGTTAAAGTTTTATTGGTAAAAATAGATATAATTTTTATACAAAAATCGATTAAACTGAATTTTAAAAACTTAAAGAATCATTTAACATTTTCCAATAATTCTCATCTGACTCATATTCAAGCTCTTTCGACTTAATATAATCGTGTTTTGCCTGTTCAAATTTTTTAAGCATAAAATGGATTAGTGAGCGATAAAACCACATTTCGCCCATATTTTCATCAATTTTCAAAAGCGCATCAACCTTATTCAGAGCGGCTTGATACTCTTTGAGGTGAACCATCGAAATGGCTTCAATTTTTAGCATCTCCATGTCGTTTGGTTTCAAATTCAGTGCTTTTTGTGAAAATGTTTTTGAAACAGAATAATTCTGCACTTGATAATAAAGCATAGCAATATTTTTATTTACCAAAAAATCCATCGAATCTATCGTATAGGCCTTTGAAAAGTCGATACGCGACTCCTGATACTTTTTCATTTTCATATTTGCCACACCTCTTTCGATGTATAATTCCACATTTCTCGAATCTAATGCAATAGCCCGGCTGTAATCGTTGACCGCTTTTTCAAATTCTTCATTTAAAAAATGATACTTAGCCCGGTTTATAAGTGCAGAAGACGATTTTGGAAAGCTTTCTATATAAAAGTCAATATCTTGCATGCCCTTTTCTTCCTCATTATTATGCAGATACCAAACCGAGCGGTTCAGCAGGGCTTCTTTGTTGTATCGATCGTTGTTAAGTACATAATTGTATAAGGTTTCCGAATTTTTCCATACTGGCAAATAACGAAGAGTTTTAACTGCCCAAAATATTGTAAAGACGAGCAATACAGGCACTGCCCACTTCAATTTCACTTGCATAAACAACGATGCAAGCATAAACAAAAAACCGAATACCGGCAGGTACAAATAACGATCGGGTACAAAAGTAGAAATTGCATGGTCGGCATGCGCCAATACCGGAGAAATTGTGATACTAAAAATGAGAAATCCAAACCACAGTAAGGGATTCTTTTTACGAAAAAGAAAAATTACTACGGCAAGCGTTAATAGAATAAACGGGAAAAACAGCAATATACCCGACACGCTTTCCAATAGCGTTTCGCGCGAATAAAATACGGTTTGATTAGCAGGCACAATCATTTGCTTAAACCAGAAAATAATTCGAAATGAAGCAATAAACACTGTCTTTAAAAATGGACTAAATCCATCAATGCTTTCGGGATAATCAACTTGAAAAACAACATCGGAGACTGATTTTTCGGTATTGAATGTATTGAACGGGTCGCCCAGCAATCCAAAAATCCAAAATCCGAAAACGGTAAATAGCAACAAAGGAACAATCTGAATAATGTATTTCAGGTTTATGCGTCGCATCTCAAGCAAATCGAGCATCACAACAACGCCAATAAAGGTTATCCCCATCGATTTTGACAGCAAACTAAAAAATCCGGCAAAAACAGCGAACCAATAAAAATGATTCTTTGAAGTTTCGCGCCATTTCAACCAAAACAAAATGCCTGCGATGTAGAAAAGAGCAAAAAGCATGTCTTTTAAACAAATAACCCAAGCAAGCGACTCAACATGAACAGGGTGAAAGGAAAAAACAGTTGCAATGCCAAATGCTACAATTAATTTATGGGAGGCGTTGCCAAATCGCTCAATAATTTTCAAGCTTAAAAAGAATACCAACAACACATTAACCACATGAAGCAATACATTAGCCAAGTGAAAAATAAAAGGATTAAGCCCGAAAACTTCGTTCATGAATCGCCAAAAAAGAAAGGAAAGCGGGAAATAGTCGGGCTCGCCAAGCTTGTAATTCAGCAAATCAGCTATTGGTTTGTCGGTATCGGCAATTACCGGGTTTTTGGTAATAAACGTTTCATCGTCTAAATTTAGAAAGTCGTTGGTGACTGTATTAACCCAAAATGCCAATGACAAAGCAATTAGCATCGTAACCGATATAAAAATGGGACTGTATTTTTTAGCGTTTAAAAGGTTAATCATAAATACTTTGTTGAAATATAAAAAAAGTAAAAATACATCTTCTATCTCAAAAATATCTGCATTAAGCTCAACAGTTCGTTAGTATTTTTTAGCTATTGATAATGAATTGTTTGTATCCTAAGAGGGTAATTTTTTTTTATGTTCCTGACATTTAAAGTTTTACGCTTAAACCTATTATCATATTTTTTTACCTTTCGCACAAACGTTCGATTTAAGAATATGCCACAATCTGCCTGGCTTACTACGATCTATATATCTACGAAATCGGAAAAAATGATAACGTATATTATTTTTAAGTGTAATTCATATTTATCAAAGTGTTGAAGCACGAAAAGGAATTGAGTTTTAGTTTTATCCCTTTTCCGAAATATCTCCCAGCCGCTGGGCATCAATAATTTGAATACACTTACCGGCAAGGCTCAGAATGCCTTCTTTTTCAAATTCTTTGAGAAATTTAATGGCACTTTCGGTCGAAACAGAAGCAAACCCTGCAATATCCTGACGGCTTAAGTAGCTAAAAACCGACAAGCCTTCAAATTCTTTCGAGGAGAGGTACAACAATGCCGATGCCAGTTTGCCACGCATGTGTTTGTAGTTTATATCGGTAACCAGTTCCAATAATCGATTCTCATCGCGGCAATTGCGCGAGGCTATGCGGATGGCAAATTCACTGTTCTTTTTCATCATCTGAAACAATGCCTGCTTATCAATCATACATACCTTCGAATCTTTTAAAGCCACGGCAGTGTAATTGTAATAATCGTCGCCAAAAACCGACGAAAAAGCCAAAAAATCACCGGTCTTGGCAATTTTCACATTCAGCTTTTTATTGTTCCCGGTTTGTAAATGCAACTTAACCAACCCTTCAACTACATAAATCACATAAGGTGAAAAAGCTCCCTGCTTAAACAAGTTTTCGCCTTGCTCGTAGCACAATTGTTTTTTCTTGCTGCTGATAAAATCGAGTTCATCGGGGTATAAATGATGAAAGCATTTCGATGTGTTTTTACATTCACGGCAATTTTTTACTTCCTTTTCGATTTGCATAAAGGCTTTCGATTTATGTGTACTACAAAAATATCATTATTAAGCATAATGCTGAAATTTGACAGGAAAAAAGCTATCGCATTTCAGTTTTAACATGCGAATCATGAAACAAATCAATAGATAAAAGGAAAATTGTTGTAACTATTTTTGCCAAAAACAAGATAAAAAATGAATAACACAACAATAATTACAGGAGCCGAAGGCATTTTATTATCGCTTTTGGCTGAAAATGTTGACACCATATTCGGCTATCCGGGAGGTGCCATGATGCCTATTTACGACAAGTTATTTTCAAAAACCGAAGAGTTGCAACATATTCTCGTTAGGCACGAGCAAGGGGCAGCCCATGCGGCCCAGGCTTATGCGCAGGTAAGCGGCAAACCCGGCGTGTGCTTTGCCACATCGGGGCCCGGTGCAACCAATTTAATTACCGGAATTGCCAATGCTTTTCTCGATTCGATACCGGTAATTTTTATTACTGCACAAGTACCCTCATCGTTATTGGGCACCGATGCTTTTCAGGAAACCGACATGATAAGCCTTTCGATGCCGGTTACAAAATGGAATTACCAGGTAACCAATCCCAACGAAATCCCCGAAGTAATTGCCAAGGCATTTTACTATGCAACCCAAGGACGCCCTGGACCAGTTTTAATTGATATAACAAAAGATGCACAGGTACAAGAATTTGATTTTGCGTACAAACCGGTAAAACACATCCGTTCGTACCAACCTGTTCCCGAATTACAGGCCGATGATATTGAAGAGTTCCATAAATTATTTGATGCAGCTAAACAAGTTCTTGTATTAGCAGGCCATGGCATTTTACTTTCGGATGCACAAGAGCAAATGCTTCAGTTTGCCGAAAAATCTAATGTCCCGGTTGCGGTAACATTACTCGGAAAATCAATAATTCCCGAAAGCCATCCAAATTATGCAGGGATGCTTGGGATGCATGGCAACTATGCACCCAATATGCTTACCAACCAGGCCGATTTAATTATTGCTCTGGGCATGCGCTTTGACGACCGGGTTACCGGCGTGGTTGAGAAATATGCAACAAAAGCAAAAATTGTCCATGTTGATATCGACAGAGCTGAACTCAACAAAAATATAAAAGCCGATTTAGCAATTCATGCCGATGTAAAAGATTTTCTTGGTGCATGTAACAGTAACCATATAAAAAAACACGATGATGCCTGGCTAAAAAAATTTCGCGAGCTTTATTTTATCGAATACAACAAAGTCATCAAAAAAGAAGCGTTCCCTGCAAGCGGCCTTATCCGCTCGGGCGAAGTTATTCGTATGATTTCTGAAAAAACAAAAGGCCGCGCTATTGTTGCTACCGATGTTGGACAAAACCAAATGATGGCAGCCCGCTATTACGAATTTAACACACCCAATTCGCTCATCACATCGGGAGGCCTTGGTACTATGGGCTTTGGCTTGCCTGCTGCTGTTGGCGCACAGGTTGGCCAACCCGACAAAACAGTTGTTCTTTTTAGCGGAGATGGCGGTTTTCAAATGACAGTACAAGAACTGGGGACAATTTTTCAGCACAAACTGCCGGTAAAAATGGTCATATTAAACAACAACTTTTTAGGGATGGTTAGGCAATGGCAACAACTTTTTAACGAAAAACGGTACGCCCACACCGACATGCCAACACCCGACTTTCCGCTTCTGGCCAATTCGTATGGTATTGAAAGCTTAATGGTAAGTAAACGCGACGATTTAAACCAAGCCCTCGATAAAATGCTGGAACATCCCGGCCCTTTTCTTCTCGAAGTTAAAGTTGAAAAAGAATCGAACGTTTTTCCAATGATATATCCCGGAAAAGCAGTTGACGAAATAGCATTGGAAGCTTAGCAAAAACACATGGAATTTAAAGAACTATACAACAAACGCGATTTGTTGATTATGAAAAATGCCGAAGACAGCAAAAATCGGAACAACAATCGCATACAGGAAATTATTGAATATGCTAAAACAGCAAATATTCAAAAAATTGGTATCGCATACTGTACCTCTTTTACTAAAGAATCTAAAGCTCTTGAATCTATTTTAAAAAATGAAGGATTTACCGTAGCCAAAGTTCACTGTAAATATGGCCGACTCCCTTTTAGCAGCCTTATTGATGGCTACAAAGGTGTATCGTGTAACCCGGCAGGTCAGGCTCAATACCTCGAAGAAGAAAAAACCCAACTCAACATTGTTATGGGGCTATGCCTTGGGCACGATATGATTTTTTGCAGAAAATCGGCGGCACCGACCACAACCTTAATCGTTAAAGAACGGAATGGGAATGTATTAAATAGTTTAAAATAATAAAATCAAAATAATTATGTACGACATTGTAGTAATTGGAGGAGGACCAGCAGGGATTACGCTGGCAAAACGTTTGGGTAATAAATATAAAATGGCCATAATCAGGCCCGAAGACCACAGTCTGATTTACTGTGCCATGCCCTATGTTATTGAAGATTTGATTGACGAGAAAAAATGTTTCAAAAAAGATGAATTAATTACCGACAGTGGTGCAGAGCTTATCAGGGGCAGTGTAACAGCGGTCGATTTTGATAAAAAAGAAGTAAGCGTAAACAACAATACTCAGCTCGAATACCGTAAACTAGTTATCGCAACCGGAGCCACTCCCTTTATCCCGCCTATCGAAGGACATGAACTCGATGGTGTGATGGGTTTTAAAACCCAGGCCGACCTCGAAAAAATCCAACACCTGGTAAACAATGGCTTAAAACG
>JAFGGY010000056.1 GCA_016930365.1 Prolixibacteraceae bacterium
AAACGAGCATGTAAAACGATCGCATCCAAGAGGATTATTAAATTCATGCGAGTTCCCCCGAAAAATCGGGGCAGGCTATACGATACCTTTGAAAATAAAAGTTTTAATCGTATGAAATACAAAAAGGGAACAATACAAAAAAGCGGAACAGGCTACAAAAAAAACAAAAGTGCCGACATTTAACAAAATACAATCTCAAATGCCTCGAATTTCATTCATTTAAGCTAAACCTTTAAAAAAATGATTGAATAATGTTCTATATATATTTTTTTATTTATTTTCGAACGGGTAAAAATAAAGGAGCATGAGGCAATTAAAAATAACAAAACAAGTTACCAACAGGGAAACTCTTTCGCTTGATAAGTATTTGCACGAAATCGGGAAAGTTGAGTTGCTAACCCCCGACAAAGAAGTTGAGCTGGCCAAAAAGATTAAGAAAGGCGATCGGTCTGCCTTCGAAAAACTCATCAATGCAAATTTACGTTTTGTGGTATCTGTTGCCAAACAATATCAAAATCAGGGATTAAGCCTCTCCGACCTTATTAACGAGGGCAATCTTGGTCTAATTAAAGCCGCCCAGCGATTTGACGAAACCCGTGGGTTCAAATTTATTTCGTATGCCGTATGGTGGATTCGCCAGTCGATTTTACAGGCACTGGCTGAACAAGCACGAATTGTGCGCTTACCGCTGAACAAAATTGGCTCTATAAACAAGATCAACAAAGTGTTTAACCAGCTCGAACAGGAGTTTCAGCGTGAGCCAACCTCAAAGGAGATTTCTGAAATACTTGAAACTACACCCGAAATGATCGAAGAAGCAATGAAAGCTTCGGGGCATCATATATCGATGGACGCACCGCTAAAAGAAGAAGACGGCAACAACATGTACGATGTTGTATTAAACATGGATACGCCAAGCCCCGACGAAGGATTACTAAACAACTCTCTACAACAGGAAATTGAACGCTCGCTTTCGACCCTGGGCGAACGCGAAAGCGATATTATACGATACTATTTTGGGTTGAATGGCACTCGTCCACACACGCTCGAAGAAATTGGTGAGGTTTTTGGTCTAACCCGCGAACGGGTTCGCCAGATTAAAGAGAAAGCTATTAAAAAACTCAAAAACAATTACCGCAATAAACTGTTAAAAAGTTACCTGGGTGAATAAACAATATTAAGCTCCGTACGGGGCTTTTTTTTTATAAAAACACATCAAATTATGAAACGAATAATTGCACCATCAATATTATCGGCAAACTTCTTAAAGTTGGGCAACGATATCGAAATGCTTAACCATAGTGAAGCCGAATGGATTCATTTCGACGTAATGGACGGGGTTTTTGTTCCTAATATTTCATTTGGCTTGCCAATTTTAGAACAAGTCCGCACGATTACCACTAAGCCCCTCGATGTTCACCTTATGATAAAGAATCCCGACCCTTTTATCGTACCTTTCAAAAACGCAGGTGCCGATAACATAACCGTACATTACGAAACATGCACACACCTCCACCGAACCATCCACTTTATAAAAGAACAAGGCATTATGGCCAGCGTTTGCCTTAACCCACATACTCCCGTTGAATTGCTTAGTGAAATATTACCCGACGTCGATATGGTGCTCATTATGTCGGTTAATCCGGGTTATGGAGGGCAAAAATTTATTGAATCGAGCTACCAAAAAGTACAAAAACTTCGGAATATAATTGACAAGAAAAATCTAAATACACTAATCGAGGTTGATGGAGGCGTAAATTTTGAAACGGGCAAAAAACTATTCGAAGCTGGTGCCAATGTGCTGGTTACAGGCAGTTTCATTTTCAAATCGGAACAACCACTCGAAACAATCAAACACTTATTGCATGAATAGTTGTCACCTTCATCTTAAGGAACGAATTTTGTAGTGTAGGAATAGCATCAATTAATGCAAGAAGGAGGAGAAAAATGGACAACGAACTAAAATACAACAACATAGAAGACCTTATCAACAATATATCATCCAATTTCAAAATATTGGAAGAAACCATTGATATTGAGCTTCAACGCGATTTTTTTGAATCGTCGCTAAAAATTGATATAAAAAAAGAAGAACGTGCTATATCGGAACTGATTAACGATATGAACGAAGAAACAATACCTAACGACGATAAAAAAACGATTATCCAAAAACTGGCTATGATGGATTCGGTGGAAGCATTCAGGGCACTCGAAAACTTCAGCAAAAATGCACCTGCCGAACTGAAAGATTGGACAATATTGGCCTTACAGCAAAGCCAAATGATTTTACAAAGCTCGCTGCTCGACGAACAACAAATATTCATATCAACCGGGCTGGGCGGCAAAGACGACAAGCTACGCTACTTTCTGATTTTTCCGTTTAACCACCCCGGGCAGGTAAGCCCTATTCAACAATCGACCTTGCAGAAAGAACTAATCTTTTTTCTGGAACAATATGGTTGTCATTTTGAAGAAATTGAGTTTTTCGACGATTTTGCGACCGCTTTGGCCTTAATTCCGCTAAAAGCCGAAATCCAATCATTGATTAAAGAATTGCTGAACGAATGCAACCAATATGGCAATTTTTTATCCGACAATATCATCATCACAAACATCAAACGGTTCAATGGTGCCGAAATTCAGGACATCATTAAAAAAAGCGAAGAACAAGGTTTTGATGGTAATTTCAAAAAAATGAAGTAATTACACTCTCACAGTTCAAACACACGCTTATATTTCAATATTTTTTTCCGACAAATACATATTTTTATTTGGAAGTAAGTGCCTGTTCTCCTATATTTGCACCGCTTTTAAGAACAATTAGGACCTGTAGCTTAATTGGATAGAGCACCTGACTACGGATCAGGAGGTTGTGGGTTCGAGTCCCGCCAGGTTCACAAAAAGCAAAGCGAGCTGCAAATATGCAGCTCACTTTTTTTTTGTCTTACTTTCAGATTATAATCACCTCAGACTTTCGCAATCATAAAGCATTAGAATTTTATTTGTATTTTGATAGAACCTGCACAACCAAAAATTGACATGAACAAAGAAAACCTATACTTCGTAGCCCTTGTACCTGATATTAAACTAAGGAAGAACATTTAGTCTAAATATCTATGAACACTGGTTCATTTAAAATAAATATCTTTGTACAAATAAAAATTGATTACCATGCCCAATCGCATACGAAACCGTAGAATATCGCAATTACCTCCCATGGAAGGGTACAAGCCTTTTGGAGTGCCCATGCGCGACCTCGAATCGGTTATCATGTTTTACGAAGAGTACGAAGCCATACGCCTGGCCGACTACGAAGACCTGAGCCAGCTCGAAGCTGCCGAACGAATGAACATCTCAAGGCCTACGTTCACACGCCTGTACGATAAGGCTCGAAAAAAAATATCGAAAGCTTTTGTCGAAGGCAAGGCCATTATTATTAAAGGCGGAACTTACGAAACCGATGACTACTGGTACAAATGCGACGATTGCAAAGAAACCATTTCGGCACTCAAACCACTGACGCAATGCCGAAATTGCGAGTCGGGAAACATTACATTGCTTAACGAACAACAAAGAGGGCACAAAGGTCGTGGCCGCATGCGCAATCAAAAGAAATAGCAAGCTCACAACTTATGAGCAAGTTCACAGTTAACAGCACTAACCCAAAATTAGATTCTGCAATGATAATTTTGTAAATTTGAACAACAATTTAATTCTCTTGAATTATGAAAACAGCAATGCAAATAGATATTACGTTTGAACAAATTCTTTCGATGGTTAAGCAACTTCCAAGACAACAAAAAGTGAAACTGACAAAAGAATTGGAAAAAGAAGCTATTGATTCAAAATTATCGCAGCTTTTGAAAGATTTTAAAACAAATGAACTTAACCTTGATACTATAAACGAAGAAGTGGAAAGCGTAAGACAAGAAATTTATGAAAAACAAAAAAGTTAAAGTAATTTTTGACACAAATGTTTGGATTAGTTTTTTTATTGGAAGACGCTTGGCAAACATTAAGCAATATATTTCAGATGGAAGCATTACAATTATTACAGCAGAACAGCTTCTGACTGAAATCAAAATTGTTACAAATCGTGAAAAAATAAAAAAATACTTTCCAAAAGATAGTGTTATAGAATTAATCGAATTATTAGAAACCATTGCAAAAAAGGTTGAAATAAAACCAACTCATTTTATTAACAGAGATCCTAAAGACAATTTTCTCTTAGATTTGATTGATTATTCAAAAGCTGATTATTTGGTAACAGGCGATAAAGATTTATTGGCACTTAATCCCTTCAAAACTGCAAAAATATTAACACCGGCCGAATTTGAAAAAGAACTTAAATAAATCTCAAACAACAATTAATAAATAAACAACACGAAACCACATCATTCTGTTATTCCAATACCTACACCTATGAACAGCTACCTACATGTTTACACCGGAAACGGGAAAGGAAAAACCACCGCTGCATTTGGTCTGGCTCTGCGCGCAGCAGGAGCCGGTAAAAAAGTATACTTTGCCCAGTTTATAAAAGGAAAAACGTATTCCGAAATTAAAGCTGTTGAGCAATGGCTGCCTACAGTAACGGTAAAACAATACGGACGGGGCTGTTTTATTGTCAAAGCCCCTGTACAAGCCGACATTGACGCTGCCCGAGCCGGGCTTGCCGAAATAAAAAGCATATTACAATCTGGGCAATACCATCTGGTGGTGCTCGACGAAGCCAACATTGCCATTTATTATAAGCTGTTTCGTGTTTCAGAATTGCTTGAAGCCATTGCAGCACGCCACCCTGGTACCGAAGTAGTGGTAACCGGCCGTTATGCACCGCAAGAACTTATTGATGCTGCCGATTTGGTTACCGAAATGAAAGAAGTAAAACATTACTATACGCAAGGAATTGAAGCGCGAAAAGGAATTGAATTTTAACCCGTTTTATGCATTAGAAAGCTTATTACGCATTGAATTGAAAATCGGCATAGCCAAACTACTTCAAAACAAGTCGTTTCGCTAACTTTCTTCAACTCACCAGAACGGTGCTATGCCTCGTTTCAGTAAGTTCTTGTTTTATTGTATTTTAATTCGATTAATTGAAATTATAGGCATCTTATTGAACTTCGTTTCAATGCTCACAACAGAGTTCGAATACATAATCCGGGTTTAAGTTATTCACACAATACTCCTTCGGCGTGTATTAAGTTTATGCACTCTTAAAATGCATCACATCCAAAATATCAAATAAAACCAACAAATTAGCGTATATTGCGCCCAACAAATATGAGGCAAAAAAAAATGTCTCGCTTATAAAATTTTATGACATTTAACGATTTAGATTTAATTGAGCCTATTAAAAAGGCTATTAAAAACGAAGGATATACAACTCCTACCCCAATTCAAGAAAAAGCCATTCCAATTGTACTTAACAAGCATGACCTGATGGGTTGCGCACAAACCGGCACCGGAAAAACGGCGGCTTTTTCAATTCCTGTATTACAACTTTTACACGAAAGTGCAATACAAGTAAAAGACAAAAAAAACATCAAAGCACTGATAGTTACCCCTACACGCGAATTAGCCATACAAATCGACAACAGCTTATCGGCTTATGGAAAATATACCGGCTTAAAACATACAGTTGTTTTTGGGGGTGTTTCGCAACATGCTCAAACACAGGCCTTGAGAAGAGGCATTGACATACTCACTGCAACTCCCGGACGTTTACTCGATCTAATCAATCAAGGATTTATTAAACTGAATTCAATTGAATTTTTTGTACTCGACGAGGCCGACCGCATGCTCGACATGGGCTTTTTGAACGATGTAAAGAAAATTATTAAACTACTTCCCGTAAAACGCCAGTCGTTATTTTTCTCTGCAACCATGCCTCTGTCAATTATTGATTTGGCTAATTCGATATTGAATAATCCAAAACATGTTTCGATAACTCCCGAATCCACTACAGCCGAAACAGTTGAACAATTGTTGTACCACGTTGGCAAAGACAACAAACGCAACTTGCTACTGCAATTACTTGACGACGAGAGCATTAACTCGGCACTTGTTTTTACACGTACAAAATACGGTGCCGATAAATTGGCCAGACTATTAAATAAGAAGGGCATAAAAACCGAAGCACTGCATTCGAACAAATCGCAACTGGCTCGTCAAAAAGCATTGAAGAACTTCAAAAACCAATATACCAGGGTTCTTGTGGCTACCGACATTGCAGCGCGTGGAATTGATGTTGATGACCTCTCGTGTGTAATCAATTTCGAAATACCAAATATTGCTGAAACCTATGTACATCGCATTGGCCGTACAGGACGTGCAGGAGCATCGGGCAGGGCAATTTCGCTTTGCGATACCGACGAGCTTCCATACATAAAAGATATCCAAAAACTCATATCAATGAGAATTGATGTTGTAAAAGACCATCCTTTTCACCTTGAGAGCAGTTCAAGTGATTTTAACCAGGAAAGCAGCAAGCCCCGAAACAACAATCAACGCAAAAAGAAAAGCCAATACCGAGGAAAAAGGCAATATCAAACATCGAAACGATAATTTTTGTTTGAGACAAAACTTGTCTTTTCGGTTGACTGATTTAAGGATTTCCGGTTGCCTCATCAACCTTCAAATTCAAGCCAACTCCTACTTGTATTTTTGTTGTCCTACCCACGTTTTCGCTAATGCGAAAGTGGGCAGATTGCGTTTATACAAATTAAAACGACAGAAAAGATATCAGCAAATTCAAACTTTGTACTGCGCTGTGGCCTTTAAACCAAAAAAGAAGAGCATGATTCCTACATAAATCATGCTCTTCTTTTTTGGTTTTTTTTAGGGTAAATGCAATTAAACCCTTGCTTTGTCCGGACGGGCTACTCCCCGGTTTGCCCAATAACGATCGCGGGCTTTTTCGGGATCCATGTTCAATGGAACATAGATTCGTGTTCTGCTATCGATTACTACCGATTTTAATTTTGACATATCGGGAGGAGTAGAATGATTTTGTTTATAATCAGCCATAATGAATCCTTATTTATCATATTGTTTTGAATAATTACAAATATTCAAATTATAATTGGATTCTACACCATTTATTTACAAATAGTTGTCAAAAGTTAACATTAATAAAATGGCGAAAGCTAATAATTTACCAATAATCGCTCAAGTTGATTTTAGAGCTTTTCCAAAATTATTTTTAATACAGCCTGTGCCGACACCACCCGGTTGGCCGCTTCGGGTATAACAATAGAATCGGGGCTCTCGATTACACCATCGGTAACCACCATGTTACGGCGAACGGGCAAACAGTGCATAAATTTTGCATGGTTGGTCAGTGCCATCTTTTCTTCCGAAACCGTCCAGTTGCGGTCTTGCGACAAAATTTTTCCGTAGTCGTTAAAAGAAGCCCAGTTTTTGGCATAAATAAAATCGGCACCTTCGAAGGCCTTGTTTTGGTCGTATTCAACCTTTACATCGCCCATAAATTCGCTCGAAAGTTCGTACCCTTCGGGGTGTGTAACCACCAGTTCGTAATCGGTTTGTCGCATCCACTCTACAAACGAGTTTGGAACAGCCTGTGGCAAAGCACGAGGATGTGGCGCCCAGGTCATCACTACTTTGGGTTTATCAACCTTTTTGTATTCTTCGATGGTAATATGGTCGGCAAAACTTTGCAGCGGATGCCTGGTAGCAGCTTCCATACTTACAACCGGCACACCCGAATATTGCACAAACTGACTCAATATCACCTCGTTATAATCCTCTTCTTTGCTTTCGAAACGGGCAAACGAACGTACACCAATAACATCGGCATACGAGCCAATAACCGGCACAGCCTCAAGCAAATGTTCGGCTTTATCGCCATCCATAATAACACCCCGCTCGGTTTCGAGTTTCCATGCCCCTTGGTTTACATCGAGTACAATTACATTCATACCCAGATTTTGAGCTGCTTTTTGCGTGCTTAAACGCGTACGAAGGCTCGAATTGAAGAACATGAGAATCATTGTTTTGTTTTTACCCAAATTTTGAAATCCGTATGGGTTTTTCTTTACCAAAAAAGCCTCTTCAAGACCTTGTTGCAGGCTGGGCAAATCATATACCGATGTAAAGTGTTTCATGGTTAAATGCTATTTAAAATGTTCACAAATTATACAATACGCAAACAATCTGATTAATATTTCGGTTTTAAAAAGCAACAAAGATAGCAAAACAATAAGCAAACAATCCTTATATTCGTATTCAACTTATACCGATTTAACCAAATTATTGTATTTATGACCCGGAAACCCACACTTTTTGTAGCGCTTTTACCCATACTCTTTCTCATTATCACACTTACTTCCAATGTGTTTCTGTTTGATGATGTACTTGACGGCCCCAACCAAATTGCCTTGTTGTTGGCTGCATCGGTAGGAATTGTAATTGCATGGCGGCTGGGTTTTAAATGGGAAAACATCAACAGCCGGATTGTAAAAACCATAGGTTCGGCCATGCCATCGATGTTAATTTTGCTGCTTATTGGTTCGTTGGCCGGCACCTGGCTTATCAGTGGCACCATTCCCGTAATGGTTTTTTATGGCCTCGACCTTATTCACCCTAAAGTATTCCTGGTAACTGCCGTAATTGTAAGCTCTGTGGTGTCGGTGGTTACAGGCAGCTCGTGGTCAACCGTTGCAACCATCGGGGTGGCCTTGCTGGGCATTGGCAAAACCATGGGCTTCGACCCGGCCATTGTAGGCGGTGCCATCATTTCGGGGGCGTATTTTGGCGATAAAATTTCGCCTTTGTCCGACACCACCAACCTGGCTCCGGCCATGGCAGGCACCGATTTGTTTACGCATATTCGGTACATGACTCAAACCACTATCCCATCGATGCTTATCACATTAGTTATTTTTCTGTTTATAGGTTTTTTTTACGATTACCAAGCTAAGGCCGTTGACGTAAGCACTGTGCAGCAAGCCATCGAATCGACGTTTAATACAACGCCTTGGTTGTTGCTGGTGCCAATAATTCTTTTTGCCGTTATTGTTATGAAAGTGCCCCCCCTGCCCTCGCTAATGATTGGCACGTTGCTGGGCGGATTGTTTGCGGTGGTTTTTCAACCAGATACTATTGAATATTTAGTCCCCGGCGAAAATTATTTCAAAGCCTCGTACATGGCCGTAATGCAGGCCATGTTTGGAGATGTTTCGCTCAGTACCGATGTAATGGCAGTAAACGAATTACTCAGCACATCGGGAATGCGGGGAATGCTGAACACCGTTTGGCTGATACTTACCGCTATGATTTTTGGCGGAGTAATGGAAGCCGGCGGCTTATTGGAAAGAATTACACGCCCTATTGTTGAAAGAGCCAAATCGACCGGTTCGCTGGTGGCATCAACGGTGGTTACCTGTTTGTTTTTTAACACTACAGCTTCCGATCAGTATATTTCGATTGTTGTGCCGGGCCGAATGTTTAAAGACTCGTATGCCAAAAAAGGATTAAAACCCGAAGTGCTTAGCCGAACACTCGAAGACTCGGGCACCATGACTTCGGCGCTAATTCCATGGAACACCTGCGGAGCCACCCAGGCTAAAGTGCTGGGAGTTGAAACATTTGCATACGCACCATACGCTTTTTTCAACATAATAAGCCCCTTAATGACAATAGCTTTTGCCTATTTAAACATCAAAATAAGGCGTTATAAAACCCCTAACGGCACACCAATCAATTAAAATAATATCTTTGTTTTTTAAACTATTATCAATTAAAAGTAGTTATACTGTTTCAATAGTACGTTAGATTTTAGTACTCCAGCTGCGCTGCGGCATATACGCTTGTGAGTTAGATATGAGACGGTGAGACGGTGAGAGGATGAGAGGATGAGAGGATGAGAGGATGAGATATGAGACGGTGAGACGGTGAGACGGTGAGAGGATGAGACGGTGAGAAGATGAGACGGTGAGACGATGAGAGGATGAGACGGTGAGAGGATGGGACGGTGAGAGGATGGGACGGTGAGAGGATGGGATATGAGACCTTGTCTGCAATATATTGAT